>NZ_JBDJAC010000004.1:0-332258 GCF_039652615.1 Fulvimarina fulva | reverse complement strand
GATCAGCGGCCCGTCAGGCGAGAAAACGGCGCTTCTGACCCACTCTCCATGTCCTTCGAAGCGGCGCACCTCAGAACCCGTCCCCGCATCCCAAAGGCGCGCGGTTCCATCACTGCCGCCGGTGAGGATCAGCTGCCCGTCAGGCGAGAAAACGGCGCTTTGGACACCCCTCCCATGTCCCTCGAAGCGGCGCACCTCAGAACCCGTCCCCACATCCCAAAGGCGCGCGGTTCCATCACTGCCGCCGGTGAGGATCAGCTGCCCGTCAGGCGAGAAAACGGCGCTTTGGACACCCCTCCAATGTCCCTCGAAGCGGCGCACCTCAGAACCCGTCCCCGCATCCCAAAGGCGCGCGGTTCCATCACTGCCGCCGGTGAGGATCAGCTGCCCGTCAGGCGAGAAAACGGCGCTCGACAATGGCGAAGATCTCAGGCTGATCCTGAGCGGTGTAACTCCAAGGTCATTGCCTTGTGTGCTGATCGAGAAATGTAAGCCGTCTCGCTTCAACACGGTTGCGCGGCTCGCCTCATCTGCATGCGTATTGAAGAACCGTGCCGACGTCAGTCCGATCGGCTTGCCTGTACAATTAACGAAGCGCACGTCCTCGAAGCAGATCTGTGAGAGAACGGAATTTGAGAAGTCGCATTTCTTAAACGTCACATTTCGCACATGTGCGCCGAGCAGATTCGAACCGGAATAGTCGACCCTCTCAAGTACAGAAGGGCCACCCCCACTTTGTGTCTTGCGAAAATCAAGATGCGAGAGATTGGCTCCCGCCGGCCACTTATAACGCTGGTCTCGCGACCAAAGCTGCTGGACAAGATTGACCAGAAACTGGCGGATCGACGGTGACCAATCAGATTTCAGTCCTTCGTCGACCGAAGAGCTCAGCACATGTTCTTCACCCTCGGTCTCCACGATATCGAAGAGAAACTCTGCCGTCTCCAAACTCGGAGCTGAAAAATCTACCTCTGCGCCAAGCGAACCATCTCGCAGCTTGATCCAGATCGCTTCAGCAAGAAAGAACTCTTGGAACGAGGTGTGGACGAAACGAAAATCCTGCTCCCCTGCTCGTACCAGAAGGCTGGCATTGCGAAGCTCCGTCTGAAGAAGATTTCGGGTTACTGCGCTCCCCGCTCTGAGAATTGACTGAAGACCTTCGATCGAACTGACTTCTTGATCGAACCAATCCTCGAGTTCGTCGATCGAAAGCGAAGGCGATCGCTTGCGCCAGAGATGAAGCGCAAGGCTGACGAGCAGCTTCTGCCTGTCTCGCGCACTGAGCAGGAGATTCTTCTCTCGGTCCCGCTCCAGTGTCCGGCGGAACATGGTGCGATAGACCGTCGCGACGTTGATCGGCGTTCCACTCGCCTGTGCTACTTCGAGATCGGGAGCGATTTCCGCGATATAGCGCGCCATGATCGGCTTCTGCGCCAGCCCTGCCAGATCTCGAGTTCGTGCAACCGAAGCATAGGCTCGACGACCGTCCGTTTCGCCGAGTGTCTTGAGGAAGTAGCTTTCGATCTGTGCTGGGGTGAACGGCGCCATGTATCGTGTCGTCGCGAATGAGCGACCGGCGCGGCGCGGCATGCTGTCCGAGCGATCGTAGCCGCTGATCGCCGATGACTCTTCCATATGATCGCGGAAGAAATGCGTCCGGCAGGTGACCATAAGCCGGGTCCGGCTGCGCGCCCAATTCGGACCATCCTGGTCACGATCCGCATTCCAGACTTCGCGCGGCACGATCTCAAGGAACTGACGGTAGAGTTTCGCAGCCTTCTCCACGCCGATGCGCGTCCCGACCTCGTCGAGGCCATCGAGAATAACGACACAATGCTCCTGACGGATGTATGCGAGAAGTTCTTTGCCGTCGATTTCGCCAGCCGCCTGCTCGTTCAGGCTCCGGCGAATAATCTCAGTCAGTGGCAGATCGCCACCTGATGCGTAGACGTCCACAAGCCTGCGAAAATCCAGATATACCGGGAAAGCCTCGCCGCCCTCAGATAGCAAGCGTTGGGCAAACAGTTGGCTTGTCGTCGTTTTTCCCGACCCGAACGATCCGAGAAGGGCGAAAACCCGTGTCTCTGCATCTTCGCTTCGCGCCCAATTCAGGAGAATCGGAAGCAGTTTCTCGCTCTCGCCATCGCCTTCGCGCAAGCCCGCGAATGGCTCCTCCACGACGCCTGAGCGGACTGCTTCGTCATGGTAGTGTACGCCAGCGACGCGCTCGCGAGTCTTGACGTCGGAGAATGGGTTCTTGCGGGAAGGTCGCTGAGCGGGACCCTCGCCACCGCCATTTGGCGGCACATTGAGATTTTTCGATACGATCTCGAGGATCTCATCGCGGATCGTCTCGCAGAAAGCGCGGCGGTCTGGTCCGTTGCCGCGGGCCCAAAGCTCGTAAAGATTTTCGTGTGACGTCTTCAGTTTGGGATGGCAAGGCGCTTTGACGAATTCACGAGTCGCATCGCCGACCTTGCCCGTCAGCTGGATTTGCACGACCCGCGCGAAATCGATGGCGCCAGCGCCGTCTCTGAAGCAATCCGCTTCAGCCTTACATGCGGCGCTTCGATACCACTTGTCGCTGCGCAGGAAGATCGCGGCGGTGCTGGCCTCCGCTTCCGGCACGGTTTGTGCGTCGAAATCCTCAGAACGGGAATGAATCTTATCGCGATCGAACCAGATTTTGATGCGCGGAAGATCTGTCCATTTTGCCGGTGGCGAGTCGAGGAGACGCTGCAACTCTGCTCGGAACGCATCGACCGTGCTCTCGACGTCTTCACTTTCCCACGCATGGGAGAGAAAGACCGACACGCTCGCAGGATAGCTGCGCGGTTCTTGAAGCTTATCGGACGGAAGTTCAGTGTCTGCTTGCGTCGAGCGCTGGGACGCCGCTCTTGCAGCTAACTGAGCGGCCTTGCCACCCTCTTCGACCGCTGCTTCGCTAAAGGTCATGACGATATGCGATCCAGCCGATCGCAATGAGAGGTCTCGCTCTGCGCGACCATTCTTGTTGGCGAGCGCCGTGCCGGCCTCATTAATCAGCTTCAGTCGCTGGCGAAGCGTAGCGTCCTTCGGCCGAGCTCCCTCGGTTCGCTCGAGGCGCCCAAGAAGCTCAGCCTTCGAAATGTTGACGCCGCCGGTAGTCGGAGCCGTCACATTTCCCGCTTCTCCGATCGCCTTTAGAAGACGAAGGCCGGCATTGCCGAGCTCGTCGGCCAATTTCGTCAGATAGTCGTCAAACCATGACATCGTGATCTCCGGCGCTTGAGATATCACAAATATCACAAAAATTCACAACCGCAATATCTGACACAAAAAAACGCGCCGGGGTTTCCCCCGACGCGCTTTCAAATGTCAGCGAAAGAAGGCCGCAGCTTAAGCCGCGTCTTCGTCCTTGCTCTTCTTGATCTCTTCGCCCGACTCTTGGTCGACGACCTTCATGGACAGGCGAACCTTGCCACGCTCGTCGAAGCCCATGAGCTTGACCCAGACCTTGTCGCCTTCCTTGACGACGTCCGTCGTCTTCGCGACGCGGCCCTCGCCGAGCTGCGAGATATGCACGAGACCATCGCGCGAGCCGAAGAAGTTGACGAATGCGCCGAACTCCACCGTCTTCACGACCGTGCCCTCGTAGACCTCGCCGACTTCCGGCTCGGCGACGATCGAGTGGATCCACTTGCGGGCCGCCTCGATCTCCTTGCCGGAGGACGACGCGATCTTGATCGTGCCCTCGTCGTCGATGTTGATCTTCGCGCCGGTCTTTTCCACGATCTCACGGATGACCTTGCCGCCGGAGCCGATCACGTCGCGGATCTTGTCGGTCGGGATCTGCATGACCTCGATGCGCGGCGCGAACTCGCCGAGCTCGGAGCGTGCCTCGCCGAGCGCCGAGTTCATCTCGCCGAGGATATGAACGCGGCCGCCCTTCGCCTGATCGAGCGCCACCTTCATGATCTCTTCGGTGATGCCCTGGATCTTGATGTCCATCTGGAGCGAGGTGATACCCTCTTCCGTGCCGGCCACCTTGAAGTCCATGTCGCCGAGATGATCCTCGTCACCGAGAATGTCCGACAACACGGCGTAGCGATCGCCTTCCTTGATAAGGCCCATGGCGATACCCGCCACCGGACGCTTCAGCGGCACGCCGGCATCCATGAAGGCCAGCGAGGTGCCGCAGACCGTCGCCATCGACGACGAACCGTTCGACTCGGTGATCTCGGAGACCGCGCGCAGCGTGTAGGGGAACTGCTCCGGTGCCGGCAGAACCGGACGGATCGCGCGCCATGCGAGCTTGCCGTGGCCGATTTCGCGGCGTCCGGGCGAACCCATGCGGCCCGTCTCACCCACCGAATAGGGCGGGAAGTTGTAATGGAGCAGGAAGCGCTCCTTGTAGGTGCCCGTCAGCGCGTCGACGAACTGCTCGTCTTCGCCCGTGCCGAGGGTCGCGACCACCAGCGCCTGGGTCTCGCCGCGCGTGAATAGCGCCGAGCCGTGGGTGCGCGGCAGGATGCCGACTTCCGAGACGATCTTGCGGACCGTATCCAGCGAACGCCCGTCGATGCGCGACTGCGTGTCGAGGATGTTCCAGCGAACGATCTTGGCCTGCAGGCTCTTGAAGACCGCGTTCACCTCTTCCTTGGTGAACTTCGGCTCTTCCTCGCCTTCCGGCAGGAAGTGGGCGACCACCTTTTCCTTGGCGGCGGAAACGGCGTTGGTGCGCTCCTGCTTGTCGGTGATCTTGTAGGCGGCCCTGAGATCGTCCTCGGCGAGCTTCAGCATCTCGCCTTCGAGTTCCGAGTGATCCGGCGCGTTGTGCTCGCGCGGCTCCTTGGCGGCAACTTCGGCAAGCTTGATGATCGCGTCGATCACCGGCTGGAACGAGCGATGGCCTTCCATCACGGCGCCCAGCATCACGTCTTCCGAAAGCTCGTGCGCTTCCGATTCAACCATGAGCACGGCGTCCTTGGTGCCCGCGACGACGAGGTCGAGCGCCGATTCCGGCATCTCGTCCACATTCGGGTTCACCTTGTACTCGCCGTTGATATAGCCGACGCGCGCGCCGCCGATCGGGCCCATGAAGGGAACGCCCGAAAGCGTCAGCGCGGCCGAGGCCGCAACCATCGCGACGACGTCCGGATCGTTTTCCAGGTCATGCTGCAGAACCGTGAGCACCACCTGCGTGTCGTTCTTGTAGCCTTCGGCGAACAGCGGACGGATCGGCCGGTCGATGAGACGCGAGGTCAGCGTCTCCTTTTCGCTCGGGCGTCCCTCGCGCTTGAAGAAGCCACCGGGGATCTTGCCCGCCGCGAAGGTCTTTTCCTGGTAGTTCACGGTCAGCGGGAAGAAGTCGAAGCCGGCCTTGGGCTGCTTTTCCGAGACGACCGTCGCCATCACGACCGTTTCGCCGTAGGTCGCGAGAACCGCGCCATCGGCCTGCCGGGCGATCTTGCCGGTTTCGAGGGTCAGCCTGCGGCCGGCCCAGTCGATTTCCACCTTGTGGGAATTGAACATGTCTTTGCCTTTTATCATCAGGCGATCCGGGGGAGTTTGACCTCCCCTTCACCTTTTCAGCGCCGCGGCCTGCATAACGTCAGCAGGCCGTCGCTCGGCGCGTTGATCGGAACGGATCGCACATCGGGTGCGAACCTTGATCCACGGGCAAGACGATGAAAGGCTTGTTCCCCAAGCCTTTTATGATCCTGCCCCATGACATCAAAATTCAGCGGTTTGACCCGCCGGGAGACCTTATAACCGATCATCCGGCGAATGTGAAACCGGCGGGCGCAACTTAGAAGGTCGGCCCGCCGGAACTGTCGTATGGCCCTCGCAGGATTGAAGGAAAAGCGCAAAGCGGTTTCCCGTCCGCATCCCGCGAGCACCAAAAGCGTCAGATCTTAGCGGCGGATGCCGAGGCGCTCGATCAGCGTCTGGTAGCGCTGCTGATCCTTGCCCTTCACATAGTCGAGAAGGCGGCGGCGCTGGGACACCATCTTCAGGAGACCACGACGGGAGTGGTTGTCCTTGTGATGGCCCTTGAAATGCTCGGTCAGATTGGTGATCCGCTCGGTGAGAAGCGCAACCTGAACTTCCGGCGAGCCGGTGTCGTTCTCTTTGGTCGCGAATTCCTTCAGGAGCTCTGCCTTGCGTTCGGCGGTGATCGACATCGGTTATGCCTTTCTGTTTGTGCATCCGAAGCCCTGCCCGCGTCCGCATCTTAAAGCGAAACGCCAAGCCGAATGGGCCCGGAAATGATGGGGTCTCAACGATCGTTCATGATGAGGATCTTGAGCTCGGGACGCCGGTCGCCGGGATGTCGTCCAGCGACGGCCTTGAGTGTTGCGAGCCACGGCAGCGCCGAACCCGCACGCGGCGGCATATAAGCGAATTGCGGCGGGAATGATAGGGGGACGATCTCACGGCTATTATGGGCCGGATCGCGACGAGTTCTGGTTGGCAACGCAGCTTCTTGTTCAGGAACAAGCGTTGTCTCGTCTTCTAGCTGCCTTTCCCGTTCTCCGTGACGAGTTGGGGATCGCCCGTTCACGTCATCAGTGTCTTCGCCTTGGTCTGGGAGCTTACGCTTTTGCTGCAATGAGAACGCGCTCGTCTGCGTTCTGCCGGTCCTGGACACCTTTGCTGGCAAGCAGGGACCGGATCTCCAACTCCGGAACCGGGCGGCTGATGAAGTAGCCCTGGATCTGGTTGCACCCCTCCGTGATGGCGAATTGATGCTGGATGGCATCCTCGACACCTTCGATCGTGACTGACATCTTTAGCTTGCCAGCCAGCATGACAATTGCCTGGACGATGGCGACGCTGTCTTGATCACTCGGAATGGAACGCACGAAGGACTGATCGATCTTGATCTTATCGAAAGCGAACCGACGCAAATGGCTGAGCGAGGAGTAGCCAGTCCCGAAGTCGTCGAGCGAAATCCGAACGCCCAAGGCCTTGAGTCCACGCAGGTTGTCATATGTCCGCGCATTGTCGCGAAGTAGGGCCGTTTCAGTGACTTCGAGTTCAAGACGATGCGCCGAAAGCTTGGTCTCGCTGAGAACACGCTCGACTAGGACGACGAGCTTAGGGTCGGCAAGCTGCACCGCGGACAGATTGACGGCGATTGACAGATCGCCGCTCCAGGTCGCGGCCTCACGACAAGCGAGCTGAAGCACGCGTTCGCCGATCACGCCTATTAGACCAACGTCCTCAGCCATGGGAATGAAGGTTGCGGGCGAGACTAGTCCGCGTTCAGGGTGGCGCCATCGCACGAGTGCTTCAGCGCCCTCGAAAGCGCCTGAGGCCGCATTCGTCTGCGGTTGGTAGTGCACCTCGAATTCGTCGTTATGAAGTGCGCGCCGAAGGTCCATTTCAAGCTGACGACGGCCAACAGCCTCAAGATGCATGATCGGCTCGAAGCAACAGAATTGGCCACCGCCGTCGTTCTTTGCTCGATAGAGGGCCAGATCGGCGCTGCGGCAGAGCTCCTCAGGCCCCTCGCCATCATTACCGGACAGCGCAATGCCAATGCTCGATCCAATCTCAATGACCTGACCCTTGATCGTGTATGGATGGGTCAGGCTTTCAAGTATTGCCGCGGCATGTTTCTTCGCAATCTCTGCGTTGCCATCGACCAGAACCATAAACTCATCACCGCCTAGCCTTGCCACTGCATCATCGGCTTGGATGCACTTACGAAGTCGGTTGGCGATCTGGCACAACAGCTGATCCCCGATGCCATGACCCATGGTGTCGTTGACCCATTTGAACCGGTCGAGATCAAGAGCGAGAAGCGCGAATGGCTTGTCCGCTATGAGCTTGGGGGTCATCCGGCGCGATAAAAGATCATTGAAACGCGCTCGGTTCGTCAGCCCAGTCAAAGCGTCAGTGTAGGCGAGACGCCGGATCGTCGCCTCACTCTTCAGGCGTTCGCTCTGGTCGCGAATAGCGACAACCGTCTGGTTCTTCGAACCGACCTTGACGTCGCGGCAAAGCACGCGAACCGGAATGGCAACGGCATTTTGACAAAGCAAATCTGCATCGTATTCCTGCTGATCGGTCATCGACGGAAGTTCCAGCGTCGGCAGGAGCGATGTGATTTGCCGCGAGCGCAGTTGCTCTCGGTTCCATCCCGTGAGGCGCTGCAGGCTCTCATTCGCGCTTGTAATGATGCCATTATCGCAGATGGCCAAACCTTCCACGGCCAAATTTGCGAGTTCACTCAGGCGTTTTTGGTCGCGACGCGTCCGCGCATGTGCTGCGAGCGAAAACCGGAGCCCCATAACCGCGAGAACGATGAGGCCCATGCAGATGGCGGCCACGATCGGGGCCACGACCGCAGGGTCCAAAGCGAGAGCCGGAAGAGAAAGCCGGGGATCGTATACGAGCTCAACGGCCGCCATACCGGTGACGTGCAAAACGGCGATCGCAATGAGAAGGAGTACCGGAGCCAACCCACGGAGCTTCCTGTTACGCTCGCCCGCAAAGACGATCGCCGCGACAAAGATCGGTATGCTAAAGCCAATCGAAGCGATTACGAAAATGGAATTCCATCCGACATGGCCTGTGACGAAGTAGGATGCTTGTCCCAAGTAATGAAGGGCGGTGATGCTGAGCCCGAGGAACGCGCCAGAGCAGACTCTCATCATGCGGTCGCGACTGCCGAGAGCGAGACGCATGCTTAGGCCGATGCCAGCAATTCCGACGAGAAGCGAGATGGACATTAAGACTGGCTCGAAGGCGGACGGCATACCCGGTCGATAGGCAAGGAGCGCCACCATGTGCGTTGCCCATGCGGTGCATCCGGCCGAAATGATACTCAAAAGTGCCCAGTTGCGTTTCGCCTGACCTTCCGCCCGCGCAGCGTGTGTAGCGATGGAGAAAGATGCGTAAACACCGATCAGGCAAATACCGGCTGCCGCCCATAACAGCGTTCGGTCATGGCCTACCGTGAGGCAGGTGACGATTGTTTCCATGAAGATTTGCCGTCCATCACTGAGAACCTTCTGAGACGGTTGGCGAAGATAAATGTGCTTCGGTTACAAACCGTTACGACAGGCAGTGTTCTATCCCCGCAGCATTGACTAAATGATTGCACAACTATCGATGTCGCAGAGATCAGCTGTTCAAACTAAATGTCCGCTTTCAGGTTAAGAAGATGATCATGTGAACGACCGCTAGGGGCGCTAACCTGCCAAATTTATCCCCGTCCCAAGGACCCTCTCCTATCATCCCCTCACCGCGCCACCGAATGGCAAGGACGATCGCCGGGATCGTTCGGGGGTGCGGGCGGTGTCTGCAGTGCGGGGGCTTTTTCCGGAGGCCCTCACGCTCCGGACGTCCCGCGGCTCCGCCGGCCCCTCGTGTACTACGGCACGGGTGCGGATTGGCCCGCTTGAACGTTTGGCCGACAAGGCCAGCGTGAAGCGCCGGCAGCCATCAAAGGTTCGGGCTACGCCCTGAGCCGTCGATACCTGCGCGTGCCAAGGCCCGATCACTCGGGAGACAGGCGCGGACGGTGGGACCGGCGGAGCGGGTACGGCAGGAAATTTGGTGAAGCGGTGCACGATAAACCCCGTGCGGTGCGCCGGAGGCGAACCGGATAGAATTGCATACTCGGAGGGTTTGCCTCCGGCGCTCCGCTGCCGCCCATCGTGGCAGTGTCTTTTAACAACGAACCGCATACCCCGGCTCCAACGAGCGCGGGAACGCGAACCCGCGTCCGGTCACGAGGTCCCGTTGCCGGGCCCCCATGAAAAGGAGACGGACCCATGGCGAAGCATCCGGCCCCCATCGCGGCCCCAGAGGAAGACCTGCCGCCGACAAAAGCCGAGCTCGAAGAGGGCAGCCGCATCGCCTACCAGCATTTTCGCCACATCCTGCGGCTTCTTCAGGCGGAAGGCCGCACGATCCATCCCCCGAAGCGACGGCGCACGAGCGACAAGATCAAGGCGGGGACGGAAATCCGCCGCGCTTTGCCGCTTGATCCAGGCAGTCTCGACCAGCACCTGTCGGAAATGGCGCAGACCCTTTTCCACCACTGCAAGCGGCCCGAATGCCGCCGGGCTTTCCAGTGCCGCTATGGCGCCCGCGCCGGCGAGACAAGCCGCACCGCCACAAGCTGGGGCCTCACGGGCCTGCCCTGCCTTCAACAGCTTCCGCCGGATGTCGCCCACGCCCTTCGCCTCATGCTGGCCCGCCAGAGCACGCCACAGGTTTTTCGGGCACGCAACAATTTTCAGGCGCTGGAACGGCAGGTGATGGCGCGGGCTGCAAAGCGGTTCGGCCTTGGCGACCGGGCCGGCGAGACGGCGAAAGATGCCACCGTCCGATCCGGCATCATGGCGTCAGATCGACAGAAATACGCAGAAGAGAACGCCGTTCGCCATGACGAAACCTAAGGTGATCGCGAGATGATCGGCTTGGCGTTCGCGCGAATGTTCGAGGCTCGAAAGCCGAAGCGCCCGCTTCGTGTTTGCCGGAAAAGAAGAGATTGCTTGCCTGTCCATTCTTGTTTCCCTCCGAGTTTTTGATAAGCTTCCCTTAATTGACGTCAGGAAACCAGTAACGTCTGCGTTACTTGCGGTCATGGTCGCGCGATGCGCCATCCACTTTCGCGCAAGTCTCATGATTATGATGGGGCTATCCTCGGCGAGCACGGATGTACTGCCGTCGAGCGAAGCCGCCCCGTCGAGGGCGGCTTTTTCGTGTCAGCGGGCCGGTTTCATCGGGTGGCGCGCGGTGAGCCGCAAGCCCACCACCGCGATCCAGGTCAGCATCCAGCTCGGATTCCCGCGTGCGAAGAAGAAGGATTCCAGGAACGCGTTGAGCAGCATGAAGGTGAGGATCATCAGGAAGAGATCGGCCGCGAGATTGTTCTCGCGGGTTGGCCGGCACTTCACGTAGTCCACCAGCGGCAGGACGAAGAGAACGAATATCGCCATGACGAGGCCTGGCCAGCCGATGGTGATCGCGACATCCAGATAGCCGTTATGGGCGTTCACGATGCCGCGCGGGTCCCAGTTGAGCTCGAAGGGCGTCTCGGCCGTCATCACGATCGGCGTCGACCAAAAGGTGCCGACGCCGTGGCCGATCCATTGCTGCGGGCCCATGAGGTCCAGCGTGAAGCGCCAGAGATCGGTTCGTCCAGTGAACGTCGTGCCGGGCAGGACGAGCTGGAGGATCGAGTCGAGCGTATCGTTGAGGACCGTGCCGAGGGTCATGAGGGCGACCACCGTCACCGCGCCGAAGACGAAGAGAACCGGCAGGAAGCGCCCGCCGAGGATACGGCCGGAAAGGACCAGCAGCATCACGGCCGGCATCAGCGCCAGCGTCGTCTTCGAGCCGGTCTTGTAGGCGAAGAAGAAGGCGAGCGCCGCAATCAGGACACCGATCTTCGCATGTCCGGCGCGCCAGAGATAAAGCCCGACGAAGAACAGCGGGGCCATCACCTGCCCCGCAACGTTCTTGTGGCTGTAGATGCCGCGCCACAGGCCCGAATGCTCGCTCTCGACCTCGAAGCCCTGATGAATCGCGTATTGCGGCATCGCGACGACGCCGAAATAGCAAAGGCCGAGCACCACGAGCGCCATCACCGTGAGGCTGAGCCGGAACGCAGCCGCATCGGCCGGAAGCGAGAGCGCGCCCGTCGCCGCGATCATCGCCGCGATCGTGAACAGCGCGGCGCGGAAGGCGAGATCCGGCGCGATCGAATTGGCGGAGGCAAGCACCAGCCAGGCGGCGAGGATCAGCCAGGCCGGGCGCAGCAGCGTCATCGCAACGCGCCGATCCGCGAAAACGAAGTGGGCGACGAGCGCCAGCGCCGCAAGCACGCTGTAGCCGTATTTGTTGACCGGATTTCCGTCGACGATCTCGAATGTGTCGTAGCTCGCGGGAAACGGCATCAGCGTCATGACGAGCGCGGTCATCAGGGCAATGGCAAGCAGCGTCCGGCCCGTCGCAAGCGCGCGCTCTTCCAGCGGAAGCCCCGTCGGGCGGTAAGGATAAAGTGTGTCTTGCATGGCCCGCCATCGCTTGATGCCGGGTCAAGCTAGCCGATCATGCCTAACGGGACATTAAACGGGTGGCCAGGATGCGCGGGAAACGCCCAGTGCGGATTGGCCGTGATAGAAAACATGAGGCCGCCGAATACGGTATCCGACGGCCTCCATATGAACTCGGATGAGGGTCCGATCCTCGCCCGATTAGCGCTGAACGACGACGCGGGTGTTTCCCATGCCGTGGCGGCGAACCAGGTTGTAGAAGGCTTTGGCATTGGCCGGATGCAGGCGCACGCAGCCATGGGAGGCCGGACGCCCGAGCCGCGAGATCGCGCCGGTGCCGTGAATGGCGTAACCCCCGTTGTAAAACACCGAATAGGGCATTGGGCTCATGTCGTATTTGCGGGAGTGCCACATCCGGTGGATGCGCTTCGGGCGCCAGGTCCCGGTCGGGGTGCGATATCCCTTCCTTGCCGTGGAAACCGGCCAGTTATAAAGAACCTTACCGTTGTTGATGACCGTCATGCGCTGTGAAGAGAGATCAATCTTCGCAATTAGCCGGGCTTCCGCACCGTTCGTCAGACCGAATGTCAGAATACCCAGCGCAAACGCGAGACAGACAGCTAAATGTTTCATTGAAGGCCTCCAGCCATTCGTTTTTGAACCGACTTGCCGCCGCTTTACTGACGCATAATGGCCTAATTTTTGCCAAAGTCTAGATTGACTCAGCGCCTCGCGATTATTTGTCCGTCTTACTAACGCGCTAAACGTCGCACGGTCCGCGAGTGGGGCGAATTCGGTCAGATTGCTCGCCTGGGGTCGAGAAGTTTCGTATAGCGAAAAGCAAGCGCCTTCGCTCATCGCTCAAAGACCGTTGACCGACCTTTTTCGGCGCTCTGGCTTCGATTTGTTTACTTCTTGCCGCTAGTTGTCGATGCTGGTCGAATAGCAAGCGGGCAAGCCGTGCTTAACACGATAAGACAAAATGCTGCTGTCTTTGCCGGAGGACTTGCCATTGCGGCCTTCGTCGTCATCAGCGTCCTCTTCGTGGGCTCCTTCGCCGTACGCGACATCGTCGAAACCGAGATATCGGGCCGAGCCGATAATTTCTCAGAATTCCTTTTGACCGAGCCTGGCACCCTCGCCGCTTTCACAACTGGCATCAGCCGCACACCGGATACCGAAGCGACGGTCCGCAAAGTGGCGAACCTTTCTGGAATTGAACGCTTCTCCCTGTTCGACCGTGATGGCCGGGAAATCTATCAGTCCCGCTCGGAACGCTATGGATGGTTGATGCGGGACAGGCCGGGAGGCATGTCCAACGGCGATAGTCTGGCCGAAAGCACGATTGCCCGCAAAGGTCAGTGGCGGGTCATCGTCCATGATGGCGAACAGCCGTCGGTGATCAAACCGCTGTTTCGGGACGGCGAGCGCATTGGCTTCCTGTCGGTTCAGGCCGACCTGACCGCAGACAGCGGACTTTACGAAGGCACGCTCTACAAGGCCTTTTCGTTGACCGCGCTGATCCTGCTGATCGCGACCGGCGTGCCTTTCGCGGCCTATCTCATCCGTCGCCGGAAAATAGCCGAGGCGGACGCGCGCATTGAATTTCTCGCCACTCACGACGGGCTGACACAGCTTCTCAACCGTCGCCACATGCAGGAAGAGACCGACCGACTCATGGTCACCGCACGCGCAACGCGCGAGCGCATGGCCTATATCTACATCGACCTTGATGAGCTTGGCGAAATCAATGCCCGATTGGGGCAGGCAAACGGCGATGAAATTCTCAGGGTTCTGGCCAAGCGCATTCGCTTCATCTGTCATAAGGACGATATCGTCTCACGGATCGGACCAGACGACTTCGCCATTCTGAAACGTCGCGTTACGAGCACCAACGACGTCCGAGCCTTTGCGCGCCGTCTCTCCAATGCCTTGGGGGAACCGATCGAACAATGCGGCCAGCGTATCGAGCCGTCCATTTCGATCGGATGCGCAATGGTTCCGACGGACGGCCGGAGCCATACCGAACTCGTCAAGCACGCCGAGCTCGCCCATTTCCGGCACAAGTCATCAAAGGTCGATGATCTTGTGTTTTTCGAGGCCTGGATGGATGAGGACAACCACCGTCGCCGGATCATCGAGGCCCAGGTTCGCCACGCGGTCGAAAATGACGGGTTCGAACTTCACTATCAGCCGCTCGTCTGCGGCACCACGCACCAGGTTCTCGGCTTCGAAGCGCTGATCCGCCTGCGCGATACTGAAGGGAATCCGATCTCGCCCACCGAATTCGTGCCGATCGCCGAGGCACGCGGCTACATCAAGCGGATCGGAACCTGGGTGATTCAGGAAGCAACACGTCAGGCTGCGCATTGGCCTCGGGAGTGTTTCGTTTCGGTCAACCTCTCAACCGTGCAGTTTGCCGATGGTGATCTCGTCTCGATCGTGACAGACGCGCTTCGCGCAGCGGGTATCGAAGGCAAGCAGCTCGAGCTCGAAGTGGTCGAGTCCCTCGTTCTCGATCGGTCCAATGACGTTTTGGAGCAGCTTAAGCGCCTGAAAGAGCTTGGTATTTCTATCGCCATGGACGATTTTGGGACAGGCTATTCCTCCCTCAGCTATCTTTGGCGCTTCCCGTTCGACAAGCTCAAGATCGACCAGAGCTTCATGTTCGCGATGGCGCATGGTGAGAAGAAGGTCGATAGCCTCGTGCGCACGATCGTTTCCATGTGCCATCACATGTCCATGAAGGTCGTGACGGAAGGCGTGGAACTGGCGGAGCAGGTCGACATGCTGCGCGATTGCGGCTGCGATCAGATTCAGGGCTACTACTTCGGGCGTCCGGTTCCCGCCTCGGAGATTGCCTCGGAAACCTTGAACCATTTCCAGCGAAACCGGATCCCCTCACAAATTGAGAACGCAACGCTTCTCCAGACAACAGCCTGACGGGAAAACGGCGCTTGGGATGTTCGAACGGCGGGTAGTTACTCTGGAAGAGCCAGCTCCGGAACCGTCTTCAACACCAGTCCCATATCCGCCTGGAAGGCCTCGCGTTCTCGCTCCTGTGCGGCCGCATCCGGAAGGCGAAGGATATAGGAGGGATGCACCGTAACAAGGAAACGCGTCGTCTCGGTCAGATCGATCAGTCTTGAGCGCGTATCACGGATCGTAATCGTCTTGCCCAAAACTGCATGGGCAGCCGTCGCACCGAGCGCGACAATCAGCTTCGGCTTCACGAGCTCTCGTTCGATATCGAGCCACCAGCGGCAGGCCTTGATCTCTCCCGAATTGGGCTTGGCGTGAATCCGCCTTTTGCCTCGTGGCGTGAACTTGAAGTGCTTGACCGCGTTCGTGACATAGGCTTGGCTGCGATCGACACCCGCGGCAAGAAGGGCCTCGTCGAACACCTTGCCGGCGGGTCCCACGAAAGGCTCGCCCGCGATATCCTCCTGGTCACCGGGCTGTTCTCCAACAAAGATGACTGGTGCATTCTGCGGCCCCTTGCCGAAGACCGTTTGCGTCGCCGGCTCCCATAGGGGGCAGGCCTGACAACTCGCCGCGGCCCTGCGTGCATCCTCGATCGACTTGGGCAGGTTCGACCCCCGCGATGGGGCCTCCCCGCTCAGATCGAACATCGGCTCGTCCGCGCGTTCACGTCCCATCTCCAGCTCCCGGCGTTCACTCATCTTCTCATGGCGAAAACTCGGAAGCGTCGGGGCGGTTTCGATCATGCGGCGCTGCGCCGCTTCGGCGCCTGCCACGAGCGGCTTGACCAGCGCCGTTTCCGGCATGTTCGCCCAGTATTTCTTTGGCATTTCGGCCTGCATGGCTTTTACCTTCAGACGCGCCGGATTGAAGATCGAGGCGTAGTAGGTGAGCCAGAGGTTCTCCATGTCGTCGCCGGAAGGCGCCATGTCGCGACTTGCACCCGGCAGGTAGGATAGATCGGTGCAGTCCCAGTGAGCCGTACGCTCCGGCGTCAGGATGGTCCAGGTCATGCCGGTGAAGCGCCGGACGAAGAAGGGCGCGGTTGCCTCGACGATATGATGGAACGGCTCGAACCAGGCGACGTAGTGCTTTTTGCCCTCCTCGCCCTCGACCTCGCGAAAGCGCAAGAAGGCCTTCATCTTGTGGGCATCGCGCCGGACCGCTTTTTCCATCTCGCTCGCGCGGATCACATCGGCATCCGATGCAATCTCGAGAAGCCGTTTTTCGGCCTGGAGGCGCCATAGCAATCGATAAGCGAAAACGAAGCGATCTTCGTGCGCGTGGCAGATGAGTTTGCGCGCATAGTCGAGAAAAGCTTTGGGCACGGTCGGTTGAGGACCACTCGGATCGAAGGGCGGCAGGGGGTCTGAGAAGAGCCCTGCCCCCTCACCGTCCACAGTAAATGTCAGATCCTCCGGTCGAACGCGGTTCGAAAACGCGGCACGGGCGGCACTGCGCCAGCCTTCGAAATCGGCAGGAAATGCAAGATCGGCGGAATACATGGCTTCCGTAATCAGCGTCGATGAACACGGGCATGGAGCGCGCGAATGTCATCGGCGAAGGTTTCGTCGGGGCCAGAAACCGCGTGACCGGGCAGGATCTCGCTCACCGGCATTGCCTTGAACGGAAAGCCGTCGACACCAAGCTCGCCGAGCCAGGAAAGAAGCTGTTCGGTTGAACTTGCATAGACGATGCGCCCGAGACCGACGATCCCGTGGGCAGTGGCGCACATGGGACAGTGCTCGCCGGAGGTGTAGACTGTCGCTTTGGCGCGCTCCGAAGGCTCTATATGGAGGCCGGCCCAATGGGCGAGCGCGAATTCAGGATGGGCGGTGGCATCGCCCGAGCCGGTGCGATTGTAGTCTTCCTTCAGCACCGTGCCATCGCCGGCAACGAGGACAGATCCGAACGGCTTATGCCCTTCCTCAACAGCCTGCCGCGCAAGGTCGACGCATCGGGTCAGATGTTTGCGGTCGGTCTCGTCGATCATATAAAGTTCCTGTTCGACTCTTATTGCGCCTGATGATCAACGCCGTCTGAGGCATCGCTCATAGGCGCGGGCGCCATCGCGGCGGGCATCGATCTCGGTCAATGCCCGAGCACCGTAGCTGTCTTCGCTCCGGTCCACCCGGTTTTCGTATTCATTGGCGGCAGTCTGGCGCGCATATTGCCGGCAGAATTCGGGCGTTCCGGGCTGGTAAGGATTGGCGGAAACGCGAGCCCCATGAATCGGATTTGCGATCGGATAGGGCGTCGCCGTGTTGCAGCCCGCGAGCATGAGCAGGCCAATCGGCGCGAGAAACAGAGGTGACCTGCTTCGATAGGATTTCAACGAGAAGATTGTCATGATCGGGTCAGGTCCTGCGATGCAAGATGACGGAAGAGCGGTTTACTCTGGCACACAATCGTGAACTCTTCAGGTGGCGGATGCGATCCATCGCCCGGGTCACCGCACCGTGAGCAGGTGGTGGCGCGAGCGCCGCGTTTGACGAAATCGATCCGAAGGGGCATCTGCGAAGCTATGGAAACATCGCTGCCTCTCGTGACCGAAATTGACTGGCAGGATCCGTTCGAAGCGGCGCGCAAGCTCCATGCCTTCGGCGGGCTCTCCTTCCTCGACAGTGCGATGGCGCACGAGACGCTGGGCCGATACTCGTTCGTCGCCGCGCGCCCTTTCGCCGTCTTCACCGTCGATGCGGAAGGCCCTGCCCTTTCCGGCGAGCGGATCGATGCCGCGCCACTTCAGGCCCTCAAAGGCGTGCTGGCGCGTCTCGCGATGCCGACCCTTGAAGGATATCCACCGTTCCAGGGCGGTGCGATGGGCTTCATCGCCTATGAGTTCGCTCATCATCTCGAAACTCTTCAGTCGCCGCCGGATTTCGAAACATCCAGGCCGACCATGGTCTTTCCGCTCTACGACGTGGTTCTCGCGTTCGATCACGCGACGAAGAGAGCCTATTGCTTTTCGAATGGGCAGCCGGCGAAAGGCGACGACCAGCGGAGGCACGCTGAATTGCGGCGGGATGATATGCTGGCCGCCCTTGACGCGCCGCTCCCCGACCTGCCACCGCTTGTGCCCGGCTTCGACTGGCGGTCGAACTTCTTCGCAAAGGAATATGAAGCGGCGATCGAGAAGACACGCGAATATGTTCTCGCCGGCGACATCTTCCAGGCCAACATCGCCCAGACCTTCACCAGCGAACTGCCCGCTGGCTTCGATTCGCTGGCCCTTTACGCACGGCTCCGCCAGACCAATGCCGCCCCGTTCGGCGCTTTCCTCGATTGCGGGGACATCGTGGTCGCGAGTTCTTCGCCCGAGCGGTTTCTCAGCCTGACGCCGAAAGGCCGTGTAGAGACGCGGCCGATCAAGGGTACGGCGAAGCGCTCGAACGACGAACTGGAAGATGCGGCGCTTTCGGCCCACCTGCTTTCCTCGGAAAAGGACCGGGCCGAGAACGTCATGATCGTCGACCTGATGCGCAACGACCTTTCGCGGGTCTGCGAAGCGGATTCCGTCGAAGTCCCGGTTCTCTGCGGGCTCGAAACCTATGCCGCCGTCCATCATCTCGTCTCGGTGGTGACGGGACAGCTGGAGGCCGATCTCGGGCCGGCGGAGCTCATCGGCGCGACCTTTCCCGGAGGCTCGATCACGGGGGCCCCGAAGATCCGCGCGATGGACATCATCACCGAAATCGAGACAAGCCGGCGCGGGCCCTATTGCGGCTCGATCGGCTATATCGGCTTCGATGGCACGATGGACCTCAACATCGCCATCCGCACGGTGACCTTCGAGGACGGCAAGGCCCGTCTGGCAGCAGGCGGCGGCATCACGGTGCTTTCCGACCCGAAGGCCGAATACGAAGAGACCTTCACCAAGGCGACCCGCGTCTTCGCGGCCTTCGAGGGCGAGGCATGAAGGTTCTCGTTCTCGACAACTATGACAGCTTCGTCTTCAACGTCGGGCGGTACCTGGAACGGCTCGGCGCGGAGACAGTGGTGCACCGCAACGACAAGGTGAGCCTTGCCGAGGTGGAAGCTCTCGGAGCAGACGCGATCGTCGTTTCGCCGGGGCCGTGCTCTCCGAAGGAAGCCGGCATTTCATGCGATCTCGTGCGCACGCTTTCGGGTAAGGTGCCGATTCTCGGCGTCTGTCTCGGCCATCAGGTGATCGGCGACGTGTTCGAGGGCCATATCACACGGGCATTGCGGCCGATGCACGGACGGGCCTCGGCGATGCTGCACGACGGTGCAAACCTCTTCGAGGGCCTCGCCGCCGAAACCAGGGTGGGGCGCTATCACTCGCTAATCGTGGAAGAGACCCCGGCAATGCTCGAGCATCTGACGGTCGACGCACGCTCCCCTGACGGTGAAATCATGGCCCTGACCCATCGCGTCCATCCGACATTTGGCGTCCAGTTCCATCCGGAATCCATTCTGACGGAGGAAGGAACGACGATCTTTTCCAACTTCCTCGTCCGCGCCACGGCCTTCGCTCGGAGGCGCACATGAGCGGCGCGGTCTGGTTCGGCGACAGGCTCGTGCCGTTAGAAGATGCCGGGATCGATCCCACAGACCGGGGCTTCACGCTCGCCGACGGATGCTTTGATACGGCGCTGGCCATTGGCGGACGGGTGTTTCGGGCGAACGATCATCTCGACCGGCTGGCGGCAACCTGTGCGGCGCTCTTCCTGCCCGTCGCACGCGAAAGCCTGGAGGCGGCGCAGTCCGCGCTTGCCGGAGAAATCGTCAACGGCTCGGTCAGGCTCACCGTCACGCGCGGAACGGGAGCCCGTGGGCTTGCCCTCCCCGCAGCCCCCAAGCCGACGCTGCTCGGCTCGGCAGCGCCGCTCGTGCCGCAGCTGATGTTCAGGCCGATGACGCTCGCCATTGCCGAAACGCGCCGAAATGAAACCTCGCCGACCTCCCGGCTGAAGACACTGTCCTATCTCGACGCGATTCTCGAAACCCACCGCGCAAAAGAAGCCGGCGCAGACGAACCCTTGTTTTTGAACGCGAAAGGCGAAATCGCCTGCTCGGCTCTGGCGAATATCTTCCTCATGGGAGAACACAATATCGTGACGCCGCCACTCACATCAGGTGTTCTGGACGGTGTGATGCGCAGATTTCTCATCGAGAGCGCGGAAGCCTTCTCAGAAAAGATCAGCGTCGCCCCGATCCCCTGGGACGCCCCCCGAAGCGGTCGGTTTCTGTTGACCAACTCGCTTCGGCTGATCGCTCCGGCCTCATTGCCCGGAGCCTCGCCGATCAGCCGCCAGCAGGCATCGTTCGTCAGATCTTCGATGGAATACACCTGCGCCACGATCAGACAGGACTGTGGTGCCGATCCGCGTGATCTCGGTGCCGAGATCCCAAATCTCAACGGCTGACGGAAGAGCTACCGCCTGCAAGCAACCAGGCCGGATCGAACCAGGTATCCGCCTCGCCGTCATAGGGTAACCTGTTGATATCCCAGTGCCTCACATATCTGGCATAGGCATCCCACACCGCAGGTCCACCGCCGACGTAGACGACGCGCTCGCTGAAACGAGACAATACTTCTTCCGGATCATCGGACGAACGGATCGTGACGATCGTGCGATCCTCATGGGCGAAATCAGGAAAGGACGCGACCGTTTTGGGACCGCAGATCAGGACGTGGCCGCGTGTAATCTCGAAGAAGCGTTCGACGTCCTCTATATAGGCGCGATCGCTGCTTCCTTCCCAAGGCATGCCGCCGTCAAGGCCAAGCTGCCCGATCTGCCCAATCGCGCAGATCACCCGAATGTCGGCCATGCGTTCTCTCCCTGATTTACAGCTGGGCGTGCGTTTGTCCCGGATCCCCGGAAACGAAAAATCGTTTGAGGAATATAATCTACTTTAATGTGTACCCAGCCAAATTGCGCGAAGGTTGAGACCATGGACATGAACATAGACCCACCCATCGCGACCAGAGGCGAGCGGACATCGGAGGCCGAAACGGTCACCTCGCTGCTCGCTATCGCGAAGTCGACGCGCGCCTTCATCGCGCTTCTGCTTTCCGACATTGACCTGCATCCCGGTCAGGATCAATTGCTCGTCCGTTTGCTGCCGAACGAGCCCGTCAGCGTATCCGTTCTCGCCAATGACCTGAGCGTACGCCCTTCGACCATTTCGAAGATGCTCGACCGGCTCATCGAAAAGGGCCTTGTCGAGCGCGGCGCGCACAAGGTGGATCTGCGGCGCACCATGGTCCAGCTCACACCGAAGGGCGAGCAGGCACGCGGCAAGGTCTACGAGGTTTGGCGCAAGCTCGATGTGGATCTGATCGGCGCCCTCGACGACGAAGAGCGAGTCGTTCTTGGTGAATCGCTGAGCAAGATCGAAGCTCTTCTGGCCCAGCGCCTGCGGCGGCTGCGCTGATCTGTAGGCGGCAAATAAGTCTATCGAGGCTTGCAAATTAATTAGGCAAGGATTGCAAATTATGCGGTCCCTTTTGGCCGCCATCCACTTTTCGCAGCGCTTCGCGCCGACTATCTTGGAGGCAAAGCTCAATCAGGGATCTTCAAGCCGACGTGCCCCGACCATTTCATATAAACCGCCGCCGAGCGTTGGGCGGTGGATTTGCCGCCATGTTGTTTCCGTTCTCGTCGAGCTTCGCGGCGGGCAACGGCGACGCTACCGAACCCGCCGGAAAGCAGGCGGATCAGGCGGCAACAGAGGCTCTGACCTTCGACAAGCTCAGCGAGAGAATGGCGGAAAAGGCCAAGCAGCCCCACTCCGAACCCGCGCCCTCGCTGCCGCAAATCGTTCAGGATCTCAGCTACGACCAACATCGGGCCATCGCTTACCGCCCGGACCATGCGCTCTGGCGGGCCGAACCTGTCGATTTCCATCTTCAGGCGTTTTACCCAGGTTGGGTTTTCAAGGATACCGCCACAGTCTCCATCGGTCGCGACGGGCATTACCAGCCGCATATTTTCCGCGCGGACGACTTCGAATATCGTCCGCCGCTGAACCCGGCTGACTTCGACGATCTGAACTTCCCCGGCGTTGCCGGCTTCCGGATCCACGCGCCGCTGGAGCGGCCGGACTATTTCGACGAACTCGTCACCTTTCTGGGCGCCAGCTATTTTCGGGCCCTCGGCATGGGAACGCGCTATGGCCTTTCGGCG
Source organism: Fulvimarina fulva (assembly GCF_039652615.1). NCBI lineage: Bacteria > Pseudomonadati > Pseudomonadota > Alphaproteobacteria > Hyphomicrobiales > Aurantimonadaceae > Fulvimarina > Fulvimarina fulva. The sequence continues at coordinate 310,120 of NZ_JBDJAC010000004.1, read as the reverse complement.
CGCGGCCTCGCCATCAATACGGCGACATCCGAGCAGCCCGAGGAATTTCCGCGGTTCACTGCGTTCTACATCGATGCCCCCAAGCCTGGCGAGCATTCGATTCGGTTGATGGCGGAGCTCGATAGCCCAAGCGTTGCCGGCGCATACGAATTCGTCATCACGCCCGGTCCTCAGACAGTAATGACGTGCCGACAAAGACTGTATTTCAGAGAGACGGTCGCGCGCCTCGGCATCGCTCCGCTGACCTCGATGTACACCTTTGGCGAAAACGATCGAGCGGATCACGACGATTTCCGCCCCGAGGTTCACGACAGCGATGGTCTTTTCATCGAACGGGAGAATGGCGAACAGTTCTGGCGACCACTTCAAAACCCAGAGGAACTGGCGCTGTCCTTTATCGGAGAAACGAATCCGAAGAGCTACGGACTGCTGCAGCGCGATCGATCCTTCGAGAGCTATCAGGATACAGAGGCACGATACGAACTCCGTCCCTCCCTTCTGATCGAACCGATCGGCAAGTGGGGTTCAGGGACGGTGGAACTCATCGAGATTCCGACAGCCACCGAGACGAACGATAACATCGTCGCCTTCTGGATCCCGGAAGAGCGCGCCGAAGCCGGTTCCTCCATGGAGTTTTCCTATCGGATGCGATGGGGCCTCGATGTCGAACCGCCGCAGGACAGGGCCCGCGTTTCCTCGACCCTGTCGGGCATTGGCGGCAATGCCGCCGATACCGACCAGGAGCAGACGACACGCCGTATGGTCGTCAACTTCGAGGGCGGGCCCGCGGCTGACCTGCCTGATAACGCCAAGGTCGAACCGGAAATAGAAGTGACTTCGGCGGGACGACTGTTAAACAGTGCCGTTGTCCGGCTTCCGGACGGCGGCTGGCGCGTATCACTGGAACTTGAACGGGTCGAGGAACGACCTGTGGAACTTCGCGTTAGACTCACCATGTTGCGGCGCAGTATAAGCGAGACATGGATTTATCAATGGACCAGAGAAACGTGAGTGTCTTATCCTGGAACAAGGACGAGTGTCCGATTTCGATCGTCGACGCCGTCCTGGGTTCGTATTCCAACGACACGATCGACCTTCATCGCGCGATCGGAAAGCGTCTTACGGAAAGCGATCTGAATCAACCTGTCGACAAGGTGATCCTTGACGCCCGGAATGGTCAGACGTGGGCGATCGACATCATCGAAACCGTGGAACTGCCGGCACCGGTTTCGAAACTTCCCATGCCCGAGCAGGACTTCGGAACGGGCCGTTTTCAAGCCTGGTTTTCAGGTCTTTTTGCGCGCCTGATACCGGGCGACAAGCGACCCGCCTGAAACGGGCGGCTTTGTTCCGCTTTCGGACGGTTGCCGACCAGGAAGCGCTGCCTGTCGATGCGGTTTGCGCCAGTCACGGAAAGCAGCCTTTGCGGCTGCTGGGTTTTACGACGCATTTCATCGACTACAAACTTGCTTGAGTCCCCTCCCAATGGGTAAGAGCGCTCAGGCAAAGCGTTTTGAAGGGACATTCAGGACGGGCCATAGTTTGGGCTTACCTATAGCCGGGAGTGGATAACCACTTGATCGCATTTTTCCGTACGGCATTCTGTGTCAGCGCGGCGCTCCTGTCCCTTGTTGCAGCGTTTCTCTTCTTCACGGTCATCACGGCCAACGGTACGACCAATTTCCATATCCTGCAGACGGCCCTGCTGCTGATCTGCTGTAGTTGGCTTGCCTGGGGTTTCATGACCGCGTGCTTCGGCATGGTCTCGTCTCTGAAAGTGGGCCAAGGCAAGCTCCGCGGGCGCTATCAGCCGAGTTCCGAAACCGCGATTCTCGTTCCGGTCTATAACGAAGACGCTCCGTCGGTCTGCGCGCGCGTCGCTGCTATGGCAGAGGGTCTTCGTCAGGCCGGGCGGCTCGACTCGTTCCACTTCTACATCTTGAGCGACTCGACCAAATCCGAATGCGTCGCAGCTGAGGAACAAGCCTTCCGGTTCCTGCTTCGTAAAATGAAGCTGGCCGGCAGGTTGTTCTATCGCCACCGCGAAAAGAATACCGGACGCAAGGCGGGCAATATTGCCGATTTCGTCACGACCCATGGCGGCGCCTATGCCTATATGCTCGTGCTCGACGCCGACAGCCTGATGGCGCCGGAGACAATTCTCGAAATGGTCGCGCGCATGGACGACGAGCCCGATCTTGCGCTGCTGCAGTCCCAGCCGCTGATCATCAATCGGCGGACGGTTTTCGGGCGGGCCCTTCAGTTCTCGGCGGCGATCTTCTCGCCGATCTTTTCGCGTGGTCTTGCTTCCCTCCAGGGCCGTGAAGGACCGTTCTGGGGCCATAACGCGATGATCCGGATACGGGCTTTCGCGGCTCATTGCGGGCTACCTCCCCTTCCGGGCAAACCGCCCCTTGGCGGTCAGATCCTGAGCCACGACTATGTTGAGGCCGCGCTTCTCGCGCGCGCCGGTCTTATCGTGCGTGTCGATCCCGACCTGCCTGGTTCGTTCGAGGAAGCGCCGGCCAATGTCATCGAATATGCCAAGCGGGATCGCCGCTGGTGCCAGGGCAATCTCCAGCATTCACGCCTTTTGTTGGCGCGTGGGATCAAGACATGGAACCGCGTGCAGCTCTCGGCCGGCATCATGGCCTATCTTGCTTCTCCCATCTGGCTGATGTTCCTGATCGTCAGCCTCATCGATCCCATCGTCGCCCCCGAGCCCAATTATTTTCCGGCCGATTCGCTGTTTCCGGTCTTCCCGAAGCCCGAAACACAGAAGGCCCTGCTCCTTCTGTTCGGCATTGTCGTCCTGCTGCTGCTGCCGAAGACGCTGATCACCTTCGCATCCGCATTTTCGCGACGAGGCAAATCGTTCGGCGGGACGATCCACGTGGTGGCAAGCGCCACCGCCGAACTGGTGCTGACCTCCCTCCTCGCGCCGATCACCATGATGATGCAATCGAAAGCAATCGGCGAGATTCTGATTGGCGCCGATTCCGGCTGGCCAGCGACCGATCGCGAAGACCAGGGCGTGCCGCTGAAGACAGCGTTTGCCGCCAGTTGGTGGATGGTCGCCGCTGGCGCGGCTGTGCTCTACGCGGCCTTTTATTATGCGCCAGAAATCCTTTTATGGACATTGCCGATCGCCCTGCCGTTGATCATCGCGCCGTTCCTGATCTCCTTCACCGCAAGTCCGGTTCTCGGCGATCTGACGAATCGGCTCGGTCTCTTCCGCACACCGTTCGAGATCGAGCCCCATCCAGTGATCCTCTCCGCCGATCGCTGGAGGCAGGCATTATCTGATGCTGAGAAGCCGGCTGCTCCGAAAAAAGCCGTGATCGAAGCCGCTAGCGAAGATGGTTCCTCCACCCACACCTCTTCACCTGCTGCATCGAACAAGCCATGACGATCGTCGCCCCCAAGCCTGCCACCTCGCGAGACAACCGCGTCGACTTCTGGCGCGGCATCGCTCTGATCATGATTTTCGTCAATCATGTGCCGGGGAACTTCTGGGAGCGATACACCTCTCGTAATTTCGGCTTTTCGGACGCCGCGGAGCTTTTCGTGTTTTTGGCCGGTTTCGCCGCGGCCTTCGCCTACGGTCGTCCCTTTCTGGCGGGGCAAAGGCTGTTTGCCACGGTGAAAGCCTTTCGCCGGGCGGGAACGCTATTCCTCGTTCAGATGACGCTGACCATGCTCACCATCGGTCTTTTCGCCTGGGCTGCGATGGCGTTCGGCGAAGGCGAGCTCATGCGGCGGATGAATCTCGGCGCGTTGTCGAGCGAGCCGCTGGAAGCCTTTTTCGGCCTGGCGAGCCTCGGGCACCAATTCGGCTATGTAAATATCCTGCCGATGTATATCGTGCTGCTGCTGATGGTGCCGATCCATCTCTGGCTCGCCTCCATCAGCCGGGAATTGATGCTGGGTACGGCCATCGCCGTCTGGGCTTCGTCCTGGGCGTTTTATCTGAATATTCCCGCCTTCCCGAACCCCGGAGGCTGGTTCTTCAATCCCATTGCCTGGCAAGTGATTTTCGCGGCCGGCCTTTATGGGGGATTGCGCAAGGTCGACGGCAAGCCGTCGGTCCCCTACAAACCGTGGCTTCTCGGCCTTGCTCTTGCCTATCTGCTCTTTGCCTTCGTCACGACACGGTATGGTCTGTGGTTCCTGATTTACGGGCTTGACCCAGTGTTGCCCCCAGCGATCGCCAGTCTCGACAAGACCTTCGCAGCAGTGCCGAGAGTTCTTCATGTGATCGCGCTCGCCTATGTCTTTGCGAATGCGGTAAGCCACTCTCCCTTCGCCAAGATCGACCGCACCAATATCGTCGCGGCGATGGGCCGTCATTCCCTGCCGGTCTTCGCCTGCGGAACGATTCTGTCGCTCATTTGCCAGGTGATAAAGTTTGGACGCGAGCAGGAGTTTGTCTTCGACACCAGCCTGCTTCTGGCGGGACTTGCGCTGCAGTTCGCGCTTGTGTGGTGGCTTGAATGGTGGGGCGCGTACCAGAAGTCGGTCGCAAAAAGCCGGGAAGCGAAAAACGCGTCCCAGGCATCGGTGATCGCTGCTGCCGTCCCACTGCCGAACACCGCCCCGGCAAGCTATTTGAAGAAGACGGGCACCCGCTGACGCTTTTGGTGCTTGTCGCCCGCCCGGGTTTGGGTTAGGCGGTTGCACGTCCGGGCCTGTAGCTCAATTGGTTAGAGCCGGCGGCTCATAACCGCTTGGTTGGGGGTTCGAGTCCCTCCGGGCCCACCATCTGCCTAAGACGTTGTTCTAAAACGGGATTTTACTGGGCCCTCGCCTGACGTACACCTCCGCGTACACAGGATGCGGTGCATGTATCTCTGGCGACGACCAAACGGCTTCACGTTCCAACTTCGAATCCCTTCCGATACTCGCAAATCCTTCGGTCACACACCGTTGCGCGCCCGGATCGGCCCGGTCCGATCAACGGAAGCTAAACGCCGAGCAGCTATCCTCGCAGGCCATTGCCATGCGTTGATGCTGGATCCTCAGATGACCCGACCAACTCTCGATAAAAGCCTCGCCGCTCTGGCGTCGGAGCTTCGTGCCCTGGATCGGGAGACACGCTCGACGTCTTTGAATGAATTGGCTGCCTATTCGGACGCTCTGTATGAGTCGGAGTTCGACGACCCCGGCTCACAGGAACTCGCGGCCCATCTCCGGACCAAGACCGCAGCGCTCGGCGCTCGCAAGAGCGCTCTCAATTCGATTCGGGCCCGCCTTGAAACACTCGGCACTGTTCTCGATCGGGACGACGCCACGTGGGCCTCTGAACGTGCCACGTTCCGGGAGATGCTTTCAGACCTTCATTCTGCCGAACGTCGCGAGATCGCGAACGACGTCAAGCCGTCAGTATCTGAACCGCCCTCACCTCAGATCGGCCCCACACTGGATTGCTTATTGAGCATCACTGCGGCGCCGATCGTTCAGGCCCGTCGCGATGCCCTCGATCAGGGAGGCGACTCCGCCAGTCGATATGGAGAGCGCGTCCAGCAGGCACTCGCCGCGTTTATCGAGATCGTAGGGGACAAACCACTACGGGCCTACGTCCCCGCTGACGTGCAGGAGTTTGCGAACGTACTCGCACGCGTTCCGTCGAACCGACACAAAATCAAAATCTTCGCCGGATTGTCGGCCCGGAAGGCCGCTGAGTTGAATGATAAGCTGCCTGACGATCAACGCCGAGCTCGTCTCTCCTCTTCAGCGGTGAAGGGATACGTTTCGGACTTTCTGCCGACTTGGCGGGCCGTCGCTGCGACCGTTCCCGGCGTCCGAGATCTAGGATCCGTCAAGGTGACGCCGCCGCGAGCAGCATCTCCAGCAGTGGCGCGCGAGGGGTTATCTGCCGAGGCACTGAACGTCTGGCTCGCTGATGCCGCCACCTATGCCGATCCACATATGCGTTGGCTTCCCCTCCTTGGCCTTCTCACGGGAATGCGGATCTCTGAGCTCGTTTACACTCAAGGTCGAGACGTTCGAACCATCAACGGCAAGCTGATCATCGACCTTCGAACAACTGTGCAGGAAGGCGGCGTCGAACGGCCCGGCCCCTGAAGACGGCGACCTCGTCCCGCCTGGTCGCCGTTCACCCGATCCTTCATGATCTTGGTTTCGTACCGTGGGCACAGACCGTCGACGGGTACCTCTTCCCCGATTTCCACGTGTCGAAGGATCCGGGCGCTACGGCGCAGAAGCGGATGGGACATTGGATGCGGCGCCTTGGTATTGCGGAACGCCAGAAGGGCGTCTTCCATTCTCTGCGGCACAATGCGAAGGCCTGGCTTCGTCCGCAGGTCGGCGACCGGACGGCAGACATGCAATGCGGACACGCGCCGTCGACGGTTGGGGCTCGCTATGGGTTCCGTGTTCTGACGTCCGATGAAATCGAAGCGATCGAACAGGCGACGCTTCCCCGCGGCATCAATTTCTCCCCATATCTCAGCGATCCGTCGAAGCCGCTGCCTAAATTGAAGCTTCCTCGACCGACGCCTCGTTTCCGGAATGTCCCAAACCTCGCTGAACTTCGATCGCGGACGTCTTCAAAGTCCAAACGCGGCCGGGGGTCGTCGACGTAACCGATCTGTTCCGGACGAAGCGAGTACGTTCCTGCGCGGGCAGCGTAAACTCTGCCTTGGGCAGAAGCGGAGCCGGATTGAACATTCCTGGAGAGAACTTCGACCCGGATGGGACACCCGCCCACGTTGACGCACAGGGTGAAGGCGCCCCTACGGCGCTATGATTGGCGCGGCACGCCTCCACCCTGCTCCGCTTCGCTCCGACCCTCCGGGCTGGAAAACGAGGACGGCCTCGCGGCGTCAGTTCACTCGTCGTCAATTGTGTGTATGACCCGAGATGGTTCGGCTCCGTCATGCCCGGAGCCGAACATCTTAGACCTGTTAGCAGGTCGCTTTACTCCGCTGCCGCGGTGAAGGATGCCGAAGCCGGCGCGCGAGTCCGAACGATCTGGCCGAGTGAACGACGCGGTATTGGGTTTCGCTTTTCGGAGAAACGGCTGCGCTTCATGTTCTGGTCCTTGTCGATCGGCCAGAACGAACTTCAACCTGGATCAAGCCAAGGGGGCAACATCAACGGCCCTAAGGCGCTTTAATCGAATCCGCGCAGTTCGCGCGGATTGATATCCGCACCGTATTTCCTGATACGCCCTTCTCGCGCAACCTCCTGACGGTACTCCTCGTGCAATACCCAATAGCGGATGGCTTTCCGGAGGTTCGACTGGCGGGACGCACCGTAGAGAGTGAAAGCGGGGATCTTCGCGAGGCGGACGAGAGCATGATCGAGGTCTTCGAACGTTCGCCGTCCCAACAGGCGCATGACCGCTCGTGTGTCAGTCATAATCTGGTTTACGCGGTCGACAGTCAGATGGTTCTTCCTCAACAGCCATTTTCGATAGGCCTTCTCTAGGCGCACCTTCTTTGGCGGTATCTCCCCTGCCGCGTAGGACTTGATGCAGGTCGCGATCATGCGACCGACAGGCGGCGCGACGGCGTTCGCGAGCATCTGCATGCGCGCCGTGTTTGATCCACCCGCAGACCAATCCCATTCCGGTGGGAACCCACCGATGAGAGAAGCCTGCTCGAACGTCGGGATCGGAAGGACAGAAGGGTCGACTACGTCGCCTTTCTTCGGCTTGTAGCTCGGAACAGGCGCAGAAAGGCTGCCGTGGAGAATTGTAGGTGCCGGACGATCCACCTCCCGGGTTCCGACGCTCGACTTACCTCCGGGGGTCAGCCAGAACAGGCGGCCTACCTCGGCTCGGTCGCATTCAGGCAATCGCTCGATGGTCTCGACGTCGGCTTTGCGGAGCTCGTATCCTTTAGCACCTGCGGTTCGGCGTGACGTCGAAGTGAGGGTTGGGCTAGGTTCCTCTGACAGCCAGATCGAGCGCCGTTCTCCGTCGTCATGTCCGCGACGGAAGAAGACCTTCCCGAAGTCGGGACCCAGGACGTCAGCAACTGTCGTTTGACGGGAATGCTTCGCTGCTTCGATATGATCGAGCAGCCAACCGTCCTCTTCGTCCAGGCAACCAATAAGGAAAAGACGTTTTCGGGTCTGCGCGACGCCGTACCACGACGCGTTAATTACCGCTTCCGTGAGGCCATAGCCGTTGTGCCGAAAGACGTTCGTGATCCTGCGATATATATCGAAACAACGAATGCGCGGGACGTTCTCCATGACGAAGAACCGCGGGCGGGCGTGAGTGACAATGATGGAGAAAGCTTCGGTCAGCGCCGCGTCCGGGGAGGCTTCTCCCTTTGGAACACCTTTCGTTTTGTTCGCGGGTGACCAAGGCTGACATGGAGGGCCGCCAACGATCAGATCCGGGGCGAAGGCGGCGATCTGGGGTGCGAAGCGAAGGAGATCGCCGTAGTCTGGTCGTCCGTTGTCGGCCGTTCCAAGATTAGCTACCCTGCTCCTCTGACGTCCGTTGAGCTTATCGAGCCGATGAGCGAAGTTGGCATCGTGCACTGCGATCGCGGCCGGGTCGAAGTCATACGCTGCGGCTAGACCTATTCCTGCCTGGCGGAGGCCGAGCGAGAATCCGCCCGCCCCCGAAAAGATCTCGACCGCTTTCATGGGAAGCCTCCAGTAGTGACGGTGGTTTCACTACCTCAACCGTTCATGACGAATGGTTCACGTGCGACCCGCCACGTTTGCTCGTGGTGAAGAAACGTTCACTGCGACGTTTGCTTTGCGGAGCTTCGTTTCCCACAGGCTCGGGACCACCTACAGCGCGACTAGGGGCGCGGTGTTACCCTTCGCCGCTCCGCCTTCGGCTTCGGCCGTTCCAGGTTGGAAAACGGAAGGTGGCCTGCTGACGAAGCTTCCAGAAATCTCTTGCGCCTTGCTGACCCAGCGAAAGAGGATTGTGAAAGGCCGGAACGTCGAGACGACCGCACCCTAACGCGCCCGTCCGGAAACGGCCGATTTTGAGCGCCCCAATGGCCTGCCCCTTCCGGGTGGTCCGGTGTGAGTCTTAGTGCATTTTCGGGCGGGACCTGCCCCTTTCTTTGGTCCAGATCTCACGCGATCCTCCGGGCTGGTTTGAGTAAGGCGGCGAAGGCGCTCGGCGTCAAGTTTCCGAGCGATGAATGCGGACGTGCCGTGTTGTAGTGGTGGCGCCAGCTTTCGATCACGATCTTAGCCTCGGCGAGTGAGTAGAAGATCTCACCGTTCAGCAGCTCGTCGCGGAGCTTGGAATTGAAGCTCTCGCACAATGTTGAATCAAACTTAACATTCTGATTACAGATGGTTTTCGGCTTCAAATATAACCTGTGGTAATGATATTCAGGTCACGTTGAAACGCCTTGGCTGGCAAGCGGCCAAGGACCGCAACCCGCTTCGGCCGATCGGTAAGCGTAGTAGATAGGGCAGTGGCATCCTTACTTTCCGATAGGCGCTCAAAGCTCTGGTTTTCCCACCGCCCCGGAACCGCCTTGCCGACGGCGCGTCCCGCGCCGGCCAGCACCACGCGTGACCACGGAGCGTTACCGCGCCCCTTCAGCCTGAAGCTTTGCAGTAATGTTTATATCGTACAAAGACTTTCCACCAGCGCAGGTCCGCCGCATGAGGGATGCTTCCATGAATACCGCAGCCCCGTCTCGTCGGTCGACCGCCGTCCCTCGCAGTCTTGCCGACGACCTTGATCGGGTTGCCCGTTTTACACGCGAAGTCTTCGAAGCCGACGCCGTGCGTGTGCGCATCGACCATGCGGACGGCGGAATTTCCCTTCATACCGCTGGCGACATGCCGACCTGCTTAATCGTCGACGTTCGAGTCGCAAGCTCGGTTGTCGATCCAACGGAGGCGGAGAGACATAACGTACTCCTGGAGAGCGTTTGCGACCCGGATGGGACATCGATCGGCTCGATCACGGTCTATCGTCCAGCTGCGACGAAGGTCGAGCGCGTCGAAACCCGATTGCTTTCGGGGCTGGCGCGTCACGTCGGCGATCGGGTCGAAGCAGCGCGCCTCGCCGATGTCGAGGCTTCACAACGGTTCGAAAGTATCGCGACAACCTCGCCCGACGCCATCGTCATCGCGAACGCAAGCAACGAGATCGTCGCGTGGAACGCCGGTGCGGAACGCCTGTTCGGATACTCTTCGAGCGAGGTGCTCGGGCAATGCTTGACCCTTATCGTGCCGCCGGCGATGCGGTCCGCACATAGCGAAGGCTTCAGGCGGGTCGCTGCTGGAGGCGCGGCGAAACTCATCGGTCAGTCGGCAAAGGTCACGGCCTGTCGGAGGGATGGTAGCGAGTTCCCCATCGAACTTTCGCTCTCGCAATGGATGGAGCGCGGCGAGCACAGGTTCGGAGCCATCATGCGCGACATGAGCGAGCGCGTCGAAACCGAGGCGCGGCTCCTGGAAGCTGCCTTGACGGATCCATTGACCGGGCTCGCGAACCGAGGAGCTTTCAACGAGCGACTGGACGAAATTCTCGCCGCAGGACGTCGCGCGAACCTTCTTCTGATCGACCTCGATGGCTTCAAGGACGTCAACGACACGCTCGGCCATCCGGTTGGGGACGCAGTTCTGGTCGAGGTCGCACGTCGCATCCAGGAATGCACTGGTCAGTTCGGATTCTGCGCTCGCATGGGCGGAGACGAGTTCGTGGTCATCATGGAAGACATCGCCAATCCGATGGACGCCCATTGGCAGGGCGAGACGTTGATCGACGCAATCGAAGTTGCGATCCCCGCATCCGGTGCCCTCGTCACCATCAGCGCCAGTGTCGGAATTGCTTGCACTGGACATGACGGAGCCGATGCCGGGGTGCTGGTCGCAAATGCGGATCTCGCGCTCTACCGGGCCAAGCGAGACGGACGCGGACGCACACGGCTGTTCACCCCGGATCTTCGTCACAAGGTTGCCGAAAGGGGCCTGGCTCGTCAGGAACTCGCTCGGGCTTGGACGACGGATGCCTACGAGCTCTATTATCAGCCGCAGGTTGTGCTTGCGGACGGCTCGATAAAAGGTGCGGAGGCGCTCCTGCGTTGGAACCATCCCGAACGGGGGCTGCTTGCCCCAGGAGCGTTCCTTCCGTTGCTGGAAAGCGACGCCACCGCCATCGCGGTCGGGACCTGGATTCTCGAGACCGCATGCCGTCAGGCTGCTTACTGGCGCTCGACGAGCCGGTCCGACTTTCGTGTCGCCGTCAATCTATTCCCGATCCAGTTCAAGTCCGGAGATCTCATCCGGCATGTCGAGCATGCCTTGAAGGCGGCGGGCCTTGCCCCGGATGGCCTTGAGATCGAGATCACCGAGACCACCATCCTGAAAAACGACGAGCGTATTCTCTCCCAGCTCGAGCGTCTGAGAACCCTCGGGGTTTCCCTCTCCTTCGACGACTTCGGCACGGGTTTCGCCTCGCTCAGCATGCTGCGCAAGTATCCGGTCTCGAAGATTAAAATCGACCGTTCCTTCATCAGTGGGCCCGACGTCACGGATCGGGACATGTCAATTACCCGAGCGATGATCCAGATGGCTGAGGGTCTGGGGATGACGACGGTTGCAGAAGGCATCGAGACGCCCGAGCAGCACGCCGTGCTGACCGAGCAGGGATGTGGGTGGGGTCAGGGTTACCTATATGGTCGCCCTATGACCGCACGCGACTTCGAAAGGTTTTGCGGGTTCGAATCCGGAAAAGCAGGGAATTGGGCCCGCGCAAAGAAGGTCGGCTAGGCTGCGAGCGGTCGAACAGACTCGCCAGAGGACGTTTCCGGGACCCATTCGCTGACGGCACCGATACGTCATGCCTTCTCAGTCCACGGTCAACTTTCGGCCGCTTGGATCCTGCTCTCGTCTGTTACAAGAAGATAGGGAGCAAGGAGTATCGACGCCATTCGTCGTATCGGTCGTGGCGGACTTGGCCGCAACGATTGGAACCAGTGACTGGCTAAGCTGGCGGTTAGGGCTGCACGTGCATTCATCCGTCAAACATCCGATTCAAGCAACACATGTCGTTCCCAAAAAGGTCCTTGATTGGTCGAGCGCTGAACGGCCGCTATCATCCTGCGACGCCAAGAAGCCGACTGCCAACTCTCGGCCCAAGCTGGCTGCTCTACTGCGATTGATTGACCGGACTGGCGGTGGAGCGGTTTCGGTGGCCGAAAGCGCGTCGCTCAATTTTCAAGTTCAGCGCTTGCGGATCGGGCCGCCGTGCCAGAAGGCGAGGCCGTGGATGCGGACGCGTTCATCCCATTCCCGACGCGGGATCCGGATCGGCGTGTAGAACTCGTTGTCAGACGTCAGAAGCATATCGCCCTGGTCGCTGCCCTGGAGGCGCTTCACGTAGAGCAGATCGTCCAGCGTAAGGACGATGACGTTGCCGATCGTCGCCTGCAGCGTGTTTCGATCGTGCCTTATCAAAAGAACGTCGCCGTCGCGGATCGTCGGGTCCATCGAGTCGCCGACGACCTCGATCATCGAGATCTGAACGTTCGGCGGAACGAACCGATAGAGCCAATCCCGAGCGACATAGAAGCTGTCATTTGGCTCCTGAAGCGCGGGGACCGCTCCTCCTCCCGCCGCAGCTTGGATGACGAAGCGCGGAACAGCAACTAAGGTGTTGGTTGGACCTGTTATCTTTTCTCGTGTTTTAACCTCGGTTTTCGGGTGCTGATCGGAACTCAAACCGAGAAGCCATGCGGTATCGCATCCAGTCGCTTCAACCAATCGCGCAAGGTCATTGCTGCGAGGGTCTCGACCTTTAAGCCAGCCATAGAGGGTGCTGCGATTAATGCCGGCAAGATCTGCCAAGTGCTGTCTGTCACTGGGTATGGCGAAAGGCGGGAATAGGCGGAAATATCCGGGATTTCGTGGAAACGCCGAAAGATAAAGGGTTTGGGGATTGATCGGACGGGCGAAGTCGTCAAACGATTTGACACTCGGTTTGGCGAAAGAGCGCTGCTCCTTGGCAATGCGCGCTCGCGATGTAGCGTTTTCGAAATCGCATTTTATGCTGGCGCTGCGGAGGCGCAGTAAGCCCCGGAGCGAAGGCTTTGACGAATTAAAGGCCAGCCTTGCGACCGATGTCTAGTCGTGTTGAATGGCGGGCCCGGACCAAACTCAAGTTGCGCCATTCTCGCATCTTGCGGCGATAGGCTGAGAAAGCCTGGAAATCTGGGAGTAAATGGCGTTCGAGTGGGGCTTTCGAGGGCATTGAAGTTGCGCCGCACCCGGCGCGGCTTCTGTCGCTGTTGTACGAGCGCGTGTGAAACAGAATACTATGAAAGTGTTCCAAAAACGAGAGTTCGAATGACAGGGTCTGGTGGAGTGCCGACCGTCTGCTTCGGGATCACGAACGAAAAGAGCGGACATTTCGCGCGTATGTCACGTTCAGGTCAGCTCATCCGTCATTGATGTGAGAACACCAGGTTCTCTTTCAACGGAGCTTTCCCGATGTATGCGCTATTTTTGAAACATAAAGCACGCCCGGGGTGCCGCGACGATCTCGAAGCCGCTTGGCGACGCCACATGCTTCCCGCTATCGAAGGCAATCCGGGGCATCTTGCCTATACCTACAGTTTCGCGAACGAGGCGGATGTGGTGGCGGCATTCCAGGTCTACCGGTCGAAGGACGATGCGGACGCCTTCGTCCGATCGCCTGCCTATCTTGCCTATCTTCGGGAGTCGCGACCGCTTCTTACGCATGAGCCCGAAGTGATGGTGCTGGAGCCTCGATGGACCAAGGGTTGATGATGGAGCGCGATGACGATCGGGACGGGCTTGCCACCTTCGAACGGGTGCGGTCTTCCTTGCTCGCGGTGGCGTACCGGATGCTCGGCACCCGGGCCGATGCCGAGGACGTGGTGCAGGACGTGTTCCTGCGCTGGGCCGCCATCGACCGAGCTGCGGTCCGCAATCCGCACGCGTGGATGATGACGGCCTGTACCCGCCGCTCCATCGACATCCTCCGCTCCGCCGCGCGATCGCGAACGGACTATGTCGGGCCTTGGCTCCCGGAACCGGTGGGAAGCGAATGGCTTGGTGAACCCGACGAACTTTCGTCCTCGCTCGAAACCGCCTTCCTTCTGGTTCTGGAGCGTGCTTCGCCGAAGGAGCGGGCAGCGTTTCTGCTGCACGAGGTCTTTGGCGTTCCTCACGTCGAAGTGGCGTCGATCCTCGACGTCACGATCGGGGCGAGCCGCCAACTGGCTTCTCGCGCCGCTCGCAACGTCGCCAGCGGCCACCAGCGCCAGATCGTGGATCGCGAACGCCAGCGAACCCTCATCGACGCCTTCCAGCAGGCGATCCTCACGGACGATATCGCCTCCCTCTCGACAGTTCTGGCTGAGGATATCCGACTGGTCGCGGACGGCGGCGGGAAGGCAACGGCGCTGCCGGAGCCGCTCCAGGGCCGCGCTCGCGTGCTTCAATATCTCGGCCAGGCGCGCGGCTGGTGGCAGGGCTACCGCTGGGTTCGCGAAAACGTGGCAACGGGCCCCGCCGTGGCGCTTCTGGACGGCGGTTCGATCGTCGCAAGGATCTGGCTCGAAGTGGCCGGCGAGGCCCGCGTCTCGTCGCTCTACATCATGAGAAATCCCGAAAAGTTGGGTGTTTTCTCGACGGCGGGGGGGGAAGGCGGTACAAGCGGCGTGGCGCTCCAAGAAGGGCCTGGTACGATCAAGATCGCTTCAGGGCGTCTGCTTCCCTGCCGCCTGACGGCTCGTTTGGGTCGAGAGCCGATTACATACCTAGCCCAACCTGAAACAGAATTATCAATTCTGTTTCATCGACATGTGTATGGTTATCAGCGGTCTTTCGTGCTCACCGCTGAGCTTTTCGGTGGCCTCAACATCGACTCCGTGAAGCCTCGCGCCTGACGTGCGAAATCCTGTTCAACTTCGGAGTTCGGTTCGAGGCCCAGTAGGTATTCTTCGAGCGTGCTTCTTACGCGATCACGGAAGCCCGGTTCTGACGCACTCGCTTGTTCGACAAGCATGCGCAGCGTTGTCTCGATCGCAAGTAGCCGAGCGCCGTGCGCGACGTTGTGGGGATCTGCCATCGTCTTCTCCAAGGGCTGTGCCATTTGGTTAAAGCACGGGCTTACATTTCGCGAAACGATTGCCTTCGCCATCCCTTCAAACGCGCGGTCTTGACACAGAAACGGCCGTTTGAGATGCAAGTTTAAAACAGGTTGCCCGGGCGCGCATTGCGACATGCGATGAGATCGCGGTACTTCGTAGTCTCTTCAGTCACTAAGTGCACGCACGAAAGTGAGACCCATGGTCGGTTATTTTGGCACTCCGATCCAGCAACGCCTTCAAGCGCAGGCGGAAGCGAGCGCCAGCTTTATCGAGGCGACCCCGGGCGCCTGCCAGACTGGCCGTACTATGGGCTGCGACGACCCCGAGCGGCTGGGATGGCAGCGTATTGAAGAATTCCTTGGGCGTGATGGTGCATGCGGATTCCGTCTCATCACCAGTGAGAAGGCAGACATGCTCGCTTCTCGACTAGAAGGCCAAGGTTTCCGTTTGGATCGATGGGACGTTTTCCTCGCCGACCGTGCAGCGGCCTTGGCCGCGTCGGAGGCAGTACTCTCGTGCGGTCTGCCTGAAGGTCTTCGGGAACTCAGCAGGCCCACTGATCCGGTGGGTTCGGACACGGCTCGTATCCGAGCGCGCATGGGTGATGCAGGCGTCGTGCCCTTTTCAGGCACCCTGATGACGGGAGGTGCAGGACCTGCCGTGACCGTAGCGATCGGCGATGAAAACGGCGTTGTGGTCGCCGCAGCGCATGGCTACTTGCCTCATAATCGCTTTAGCCCGTTTCATCGATATGCCTGGGGCGGTCTTGTGGCAGTAGCAGACACGCAGCGCGGCAAGCGGCTTGGAAACTATGTGAACGCACGCATGATCGCGTATGTTTTCCGCGATCTCAACGCCACACACATTTACGAACTCGTCTCCGCCTCGAACCTGCCGTCTCGGCGCATGGTTGGAGCCTGCGGCCTTCATTACGAACCAGCTCTTGTCTGTGGGATCGCGACTCCACGCGAGAGCAGTCGATTCACGCGATAACGCATGTTGTTATGGTCAGTGCACGGAGTATCTGAAACAGGAACACAGTATTCTGTTTCAGTTTCGAGCATTTACGGAAGGCGTCGAGCCTCAAAGCAGACCAGCGCCTATTATCGCGAAACGATGGTCTGGCTCGCTCGCTACAGTTTCACTGCGGCATTCCCCCCGTCGACCCACAGCGCCGAGCCCGTGACGAAGCTCGATAGGTTGCTCGCCAAGAAAAGCGCAGCGCGAGCGATCTCTTCCGGATCGGCGATTCGTTTCATGGCATGCAGGCTGGCCGCCCATTCGCGCTGCTCGGCATCGCCAGCCATTGCTGTGGCCGTACCGCCTGGCATAAGGGCGTTGGCACGAATGCCCTTCGAGCCATAGTCGGCAGTGATACCCTTTGCTAGGCTCGTGAGCCCAGCTTTTGCGGTGCCGTAGGCAGCCATGCCTGGCAAGCCGACGCTGCTGCCAACGAAACTGCTTGTGAACACTAATGAACCGCCGCCACGTCTCAATAGAGCCGGTATCTGCGCCTTTGCACCAAGAAAGGCTGCGGTTAGATTGGTCCTGAGGACGGTATCCCACTCTTCGGATGTCAGCTCGGCGAGAGGACGCATTGCGCCAACTGTGCCAGCATTGTTGAAGGCGATGTCTAGGGCGCCGAATGTTTCCTCCGCCGCTTCGACGCAGGCTTGATGCGTTTCCTCCTGCGCCACATCGCCGGCGATAACGGCGATTTCTCCGCCATCCGCTTGAATCTCGGCGGCGACTTCGTCGAGCAGTTCAATCCGACGCGCATTGAGGATGATACGCGCCCCTTCGCTGGCAAATAACTTGGCCGTAGCTCGGCCTATGCCGGAACTCGCCCCTGTAATAATAGCAACTTTGTTTTCTAGAAGATGCATTGAAGCACTCCACACTCCTGACAACGGAGCGCTCCAAATAGACGGTGGTTTTCAAACAACCCACCCGTTTTCTGGCGATCTCGATCGTCACTTCAATCCGAAACAGAATTATCAATTCTGCTTCAAAACCGAACAGAGAACTGCCGGGGTCAGTCCTGGACGAACGAGCTAATTTCCACCGGAAAGCGATCGGGCTTGAAAAGGAAATCGAAGACTAATCGGTGTTCGGTAAGATCGTTTGCAGCATGATGTTCCTCGGAAGGACCCGTAGTCCAATCAACTGCGTAAAACTCCTGATCTGAGAAGAACACGCGGACAGACGATTCAGCTGTCGCAAAATCACGCAATGCGTCGAGTTTCTGAGTATCGTCTTCATCGACAATGAAAGCCACGCGTCCGATCGACAGCGATTTCATTTCGAGTTTTTGGCGCAAACTGTCCTCTATCAACAAAGCCTGAAATGAAGCGCCTTGGAACCGCGAAATATCAACCACAACGCCGACCACGTCGTAGTGCTGGAAAGCCGTATCGAAAAGTTTTGAAACGCTTTCCATGTCGTTTGCGGTCGTGGTCCCAACGAGCCTAACGGCAACGATATTCGCCGGTGCGTACATTCTTGTCAGCATGGAATATCTCCCGCCTTTGCCTCAACCGAATGGTCTCTGACAATCTTAAGGCAAGGCCAAACCAATCGCCATTCCGTAAACAGCCTTCTTGAGAGCTGTTTTCAAACAGAATTGCTGTATTCTGTTTCACACGCGCTCGCACAACAGCGACAGAAGCCGCGCCGGGTGCGGCGCAACTTCAATGCCCTCGAAAGCCCCACTCGAACGCCATCTACTCCCAGATTTCCGGGCTTTCTGAGCTTATCGCCGCAAGATGCGAGATTGGCGCAACTTGAGTTTGGTTTTAGCTCTGGTCTCCGAGCCGGTTGATCGGCTTTCTAGATGCCGCCTTTAAACTCTCAAAGGGTCGTCGCGCATGGGTTAGCGCGCCCCTTCGTGCTTCACGCTAAAAGCTGATTTCCGAAGATGTTCGACAATCTCACTTTCGGCGCAGCAGCCGGCCGTATCGCCAAATCGAGTGTCAAAGACCTGCAGTGAACATTTCACTCCGTGCCTCGAAAAACCCCGCATTCTCAGGGCCTTTCGCGAAATCCCGGATATTTCCGCCTATTCCCGCCTTTCGCCATACCCAGTGACAGACAGCAACCGATGTGGACTGGCCCAACATCTTGAAGTGTCGGTCACCACTGTGGCGCGCCGCCGACACCGACGGAGCCTTGAAACGAAACTGGTTTCGCGTTGCGATGATGGTTTTCATGGAGACGGCCGTGACGCCTGGGCAACCGACGGACTTCAAAAGCAATGCTTTTCAAAAGTCCGTCGCCAGAAACCCGAGGGCCGCTCAGCCCCGCAATTCGCGCCGAAGCACCTTGCCGACATTGGTCTTGGGCAGTTCGTCGCGGAATTCCACGACACGCGGACGTTTGTAGCCGGTGAGGTTTTCCCGGCAGTAAGCCTTGACCGCCTCCTCGTCGATTGTCGGATCTTCCCTCACGACGACGAGCTTGACCGCTTCACCCGAGTTTTCGTCGGGAATTGCAACCGCCGCAGCCTCCACGATACCGGGCATCGACGCTACGACATCCTCGATCTCGTTTGGATAGACGTTAAAACCGGAGACGTTGATCATGTCCTTCTTGCGATCGACGATGCGGAACCAGCCGTTCTCGTCCATCACGCCGATATCGCCGGTGCGGAAGAAGCCGTCCGCCGTCATCACCTTCGCCGTCTCGTCGGGACGTTCCCAGTAGCCCGCCATGACCTGCGGTCCCTTGACCGCGATCTCGCCCTCATCGCCCTGAGGCAGCTTCTCGCCATCCTCGGAGAGGATCGCCATCTCCGTTCCCGGCAACGGAAGACCGACCGTACCGGTATACTTCGTGCCGAACGTATGGTTCGCGGATGCGACCGGCGAGGTTTCGGACAGGCCGTAGCCTTCGCAGATCGAGTTGCCGGTCAACTCTTCCCACATTTCGGCGGTCTTCTTCTGAACCGCCATGCCGCCGCCGACGGACAGAAGGAGCGGCGACCAGTCGACGGACTTGGCATCCTTGTGCCGGGCGATCGCGCCGAAAAGCGTATTGACACCCGGGAAGGTATGGAAGGTCTTGCCCTTCAACGCCTTCAACAAGGCCGGCAGATCGCGCGGGTTGGGTATCAAGATATTGCTGCCGCCCATGCGCATGCACAGCATCATGTTCACGGTAAATCCGAAGATGTGGTAGAGCGGCAGCGCACAGACCATGGTCACCGTATCGCCGGGCTTGATCTGGGTGAGCGCCGGCTTGAACCAGAGTTCGACCTGAAGCACGTTCGAGATGATGTTGCCGTGGGTCAGCGCCGCGCCCTTGGAAACGCCGGTCGTGCCTCCGGTATACTGAAGAACCGCGACGTCATCGATCTTTCCGGGCATCGGCTTGAATGTCGCCGCCCCGCCCTTTTTCAGCGCATCTATGAAGGAAATCGCATCCGGTAGATCGTAGTCCGGCACCATCTTCTTGATCTTCCGGACGACGAGATTGGTGACGAAGCGCTTCACGGTCGATTGCAGATCGCCGATCGTGGTCACGATGACATGCTCCAGCGGCGTCTGCGCCTTACAGGTCTCAACGGTCTTCGCCATATTTTCAAGAACGACGATCGCTCTCGCACCGGCGTCCTTCAGCTGATGCGTCAACTCCTTCGGGGTATAAAGCGGGTTCGTGTTCACGACGGTCAGCCCCGCCCGGAGCGCGCCGGCGACAGCGACAGGATAGGCGAACACGTTCGGCATCATCAACGCGATTCGATCCCCCTTCTTCAGGCCGATCGACTGGAGATAAGCCGCGAAATGGCGGGACTTCTCGTCGAGTTCGGAGAAGTTCATCTCCGACCCCATCAGGCTGTAGGCGGTGACATCGCCATGCTTCTTGAAAGCCTCGTCCAGAAGATCGGCGAGGGACTCGTAGCTGTGCGGCGGCAGTTCGCGAGGCACACCCTCTTGATAATGCTGGAGCCAAGGCGCGTTCATGATGTTTCCTCTTGTGTTTTTGCGCAGCCTAGCTGACCCACAACCGGAAACAAGCAGCTATCGCTTTCAAAGCGATGGAAAAGGCTGAAAATGTCGGGAGACCATTCGATGACCGGTGAAGACGCAAAACCAGACGATGGGCGGATCGTCACCTACGAACGGGACAGGCTGACCCTCGCAATGCGGGTGTTCGAAGGAGCGGAGACCGCTGTTCGGCCGATCGCCTGTCTGCCGGGCCTGACCCGCAACAGCCGCGACTTCACCGCGTTCGCCCATGCAATCCGCGATCTCGATCCGGAGAGAACGGTGATCGCTTTCGATTATCGCGGGCGCGGACTGTCCGACGCCGCAGCCCAAGCCGAGGCTTACAACGCCGCAGAGGAAGCCAAGGATGTCCTCGCAGGTCTTGATCATCTCGGCGTGAAATCGGCCGATTTCATCGGCACGTCGCGTGGTGTCATCGTAACGCATCTGATCGCGGCGACGGCGCCGGACAGAATCGGCCGGGTCGTCTTTAACGATGCCGGACCGCGCATCGAGGTGGACGGCCTCATCACCATCCGCGACTATCTTCAGGCCGCAAAGGCCTATGAGAGCCTCGACCAAGCCGCCGACGCGATCGAGGCGCTGTTCGGCCCGACCTTTCCGGCGCTGGGACGGCCCGATTTCGAGCGTCAGGCGCGCGCGACAGTCGTGGAGCGGGACGGTGTCTTCGTCTCCGACTATGATCCGAAGCTGTTGAGAACGCTCGATGCGCTGGAAGCGGGCAAACCGCTCCCGGAATTCTGGGAGCTGTTCGACCTCCTGAAGGACAAACCGCTTCTCGTGTTGCGGGGCGAGAATTCGGACATTCTGACAGGAACGACGGCCGACGAAATGGTCGCACGGCATCCCGATTGCCGGCTTCATCTTGTCGAGGGCCAGGGCCATCCTCCTTTCCTCGAAACGGCTGGCCTGCCCCGGCTGATCTTCGATTTTCTGACGGTGTAGAAAGGCGTCGAGCTTCATCACTCTCGCGCATGGAGAACGGGACCGTTAATTCTTCAAAATATCGCGAGCAATTGCTCATCTCTAAGGGAGCGTTTGTTCAGCTCAGATTTTCAATAAGAATGAACCGCTCCCACAGGATTTGCATATCTGGAGAAAACCCGCCATTGCGCTCGAGGTAGCGACGATGCCCCGTGCGCCATTCGTCAAGGCTTTCATTCTCGCCTTCGGCAAGAGCCATAGGCTCCGTCACCTCGGAGAATCGGCACTGGATCAATTCAGTTGTCTCGATCACCAAGGCAGGAGCCCCGTCCCAATCCAAAGCAATGTCCCGTCGCCCAATGGCAGGCATTGGTTCCCCGATTTGAATATCTCGAAGCGCGCTACAGGTTGCCGTCTTCCTCCCGGAACGTACCAACGACAGAAGATGCATGCACAGGCTGCGACTGTCGCCGAACTTAAAGGTCTGAGCGGTAGAATA
This sequence comes from Fulvimarina fulva, assembly GCF_039652615.1. NCBI lineage: Bacteria > Pseudomonadati > Pseudomonadota > Alphaproteobacteria > Hyphomicrobiales > Aurantimonadaceae > Fulvimarina > Fulvimarina fulva. Next base: position 288,611 of record NZ_JBDJAC010000004.1, on the reverse strand, counting down.
GCGTTCCCTTATCGCATCGATCTCGTCAGACATCAGCGTCAACCCACTTTACGCAGTTTTCGACATCGGAACGGTGCATGAAAATATCCGTGTATGGCAAGCTTGGCCGGAAGAAAAGCGGGCATCACCCTTCACTCTGCACTTACGTTCAGCTCTGGATCGCAAGCACGTGTCGAGATACCCGGCACTACGGCAGCCGATTGAATATTTTTCGTGTCTTCTGACGCGAGAACCATCTTCTTCTCGCCTCGCCCTTCAGCCGGATCGGTGATAGCGCGGCGATCGATCCATCTCGTTCCGCCGGCCCTCATGATCACAGATCCCTGGTTCTACTGTGCCGCTATTCCAGCGGTCTTTCTCATCGGACTGTCGAAAGGCGGGTTCGGCGGCACGCTGGCGCTGATCGGCGTGCCTTTGATGGCGCTCGCCATCGCGCCCGCAGCTGCCGCCGGCATCCTTCTGCCCATCCTGCTCTTGATGGACGTGATCGCGCTCTATGCCTGGCGCGGCAATGTCTCCAAATCCGTGCTCGTTCACCTGCTGCCCGCCTCGATCATCGGAATCGCCATCGGCTACCTCACCTCGGCCTATGCGCCGCCCGGTGCGATCCGCATCGTGATCGGGCTTTTGTCGCTGTGGTTCGTCGCCAACTGGTGGTTCCGCACCCGCCATATGATCGAACGCGCACGGGAGAGCCGGGGCCGCGCCTGGTTTTGGGGCATGGGCGCGGGCTATGGCAGCTTCGTCGCCCACGCCGGCGGCCCGCTGTTTCAGGTCTATGTCGTCCCGCTACGTCTGGCACCGACGGTTTATGCGGGAACGGCCGTCGTCTTCTTTGCCGTCGCCAATGCGGTGAAACTGATCCCCTATTATGCGCTCGGCCAGTTCTCCCACGAAAACGTCCTGACCTCGCTGGTCCTTCTTCCCCTAGCCCCGGTCGCGACGCTTTTCGGCGTCTGGCTGGTCAAGCGGATCGAGCCGGAGCTGTTCTACCGGATCGTCTATGGCCTTCTGGTGCCGGTCGGGCTGAAGCTTGTCTATGACGGGGTCAGCGCCGTTCTGACGTAACGGACCGGCTTTTCTGTCTGATCGGCTTGCGTTGTTGTCCGACGATCGTCCGGTTCACCGTTTCGTTATAGGTGTCACAAGACTTTCACACATCCGCGAGGACCACGCCTTCGTAAATTCGCTACCGGGCATCGAAAAGCGAGTGCCCAGAGGTTTACGGGAGGCAATAATGAAACTCATGATGACGACAGCCATTCTGGCCGCCGCGCTCAGCCTGAGCGCCGCGCCGATCGCATATGCCCAGGCCAATCCGATGGTCGGCGGAGCGGAAATGCCCGCGAGCCGCAATATCATCGAAAACGCGGTCAACTCGGCCGACCATACGACCCTTGTCGCCGCAGTGAAGGCAGCAGGTCTCGTCGATACCCTGTCCAGCGAAGGCCCGTTCACCGTCTTCGCCCCCACCAATGCCGCTTTCGACAAACTTCCCGACGGCACGGTCGAGAACCTCCTGAAGCCGGAAAACAAGGATCAACTCGCCAAGATCCTCACCTGCCACGTCGTCGCAGCAAACGCGATGGCGAGCGACATTCAGGGCATGGTGAGCGACGACGGCGGCGCCCATCCGGTGAAAACCGTCGGCGGTTGCACGTTCACGGCCAAGGTCGAAAACGGCGAGGTCAAGATCGAGGACGGTCAGGGGAATGTCGCGACGGTGACGATACCCGACGTGAAGCAGTCCAACGGCGTCATCCACGTCATCGACACCGTGCTTCTGCCAGCAGACGACAGCGGCAAACAGGCCTCGGATAGCTCGTCTTCCTCCGCTTCCGAAGGCGGAGACCAGATGGCAAACTCGAGCGACAGCGCCATGTCGAGCGGCTCGAATGCAGACGGCGCCATGTCCTCGAACATGAAAGGCGGTGATAATCCGATGGTCGGCGGCGCGCCCATGTATGCCGATAAGAACCTCGTCGAGAATGCGGTCAATTCGAAGGATCACACGACGCTGGTGGCCGCGGTGAAAGCAGCCGGTCTCGTCGAGACGCTATCCGGCGAAGGCCCGTTTACGGTGTTCGCGCCGGTCAATGCGGCCTTCGACAAGTTGCCCGCCGGCACGGTCGATACGCTTCTGAAGCCGGAAAACAAGGATCAGCTGACGAAGGTTCTGACGGCCCATGTGGTGCCCGGCAAGATGTCCGAAGCGGACCTTCGGCAGAACATCGAGAGCAATGGCGGCAAGTACAACATGGAGACGGCGAGCGGCGACGCGCTGACTGCCATGATCAAGAACGGCGATGTCTGGATCTTCGATGAGTCCGGTACGGCCGGGAAAGTGACGATTGCCGACGTCAATCAGTCGAATGGGGTCATCCAGGTCGTCGATACGGTTCTTGTCCCGAAATAGCTAACCCGGTTTTCGGCCCAAAGGACGTCAAAGGAAAAGGCCGCGGACGATGCCGCGGCCTTTCCTCGTTTCAATTCAAGTAATCCGGCTCCTCCCGGACCTTGCGCGGTCTTACTGCAACCCGCCGCGCAGCCGCTCGATCTGATCCTTCAACTGAAGTTTCCTGAGCTTCATTTCCTTGATTTCCGCATCGCTTTTCGAGGGTTGGGTCGTCATCGCGGCGACCAACTCGTTGTCGAGCACCGAGTGGCGCTGTTCAAGCTTCGCGATATGGTTTTCCAAGGACATCAGAATCTCCTTCCGTTGGGAGCCCGGCAGGCCAGAACCCATCCGGGCAGAACAGTTAAAGCGTGTCACAAAACCGTCTTGCTGTCGAACGGTTCCGTCGCTGTTCCTTTGCAAACGGTTTCGCGCCCGCTATCGATAATGTCGGGGTTTTGCTAAACAGCCGCCAGATTTGACGCGAACACGTTTTCGCGAACGATTCGCGTTTGCGCCAAAGAACGAGAAGGGGACGCGATGGCGGACCAGGAACAGGCTTTGCTGCGGATGCAGACCGCAAAGCTTCGCCAGGAGCATGCCGATTTCGATGCCGCGATCGAGGCGATGGAAGCCTTTGGCTGCGACAAGTTGCGGATCCAGCGCATGAAGAAGAAAAAGCTCCTCATCAAGGACCGCCTTCAGGAACTCGAAGACCAGATCATACCGGACATTATCGCATGACCGACCGGATCTTTTCGCCGCGCGTCGCCATCATCATGGGCAGCCAGTCCGACTGGCCCATCATGAAGAACGCCGCCGATACGCTGACCGAGCTCGAAATCCCCTTCGAGGCGAAGATCGTCTCGGCCCATCGCACGCCCGACCGGCTCTATGAGTTCGCGAAAGGCGCGAAAGCGAATGGCTATCATGTGGTGATCGCAGGCGCAGGCGGCGCCGCCCACCTGCCCGGCATGACGGCCTCCATGACCCCCCTTCCCGTCTTCGGCGTACCGATCGAGTCGAAGGCCCTGAGGGGTCAGGACAGCCTGCTTTCCATCGTGCAGATGCCGGCGGGCATTCCGGTGGGCACACTCGCGATCGGTCGCGCCGGCGCGGTCAATGCGGCGCTGATGGCGGCAAGCGTCCTCGCGCTCGGCGACGACGGAATCGCATCCCGGCTCGATGCCTATCGCAAAGCCCAGAGCGAGCGCGTCACGGAACAGCCCGTCGACGAGGAGCCCGTGCGATGAGCGCGCTGCCTCCCGGTTCAACCATCGGTATTCTTGGCGGCGGCCAGCTTGGCCGGATGCTTGCCATGGCCGCAGCGCGCCTCGGATATCGCACGCTGGTGCTCGATCCGAACAAGGAATCGCCGGCCTTCCAGGTGGCGAACGAGACGATCGTCGCGGCCTATGACGATCTTCGCGCACTTGCCCAGCTGACCAGTCATTCCGATGTCGTCACCTACGAGTTCGAGAACGTGCCCGTCGGCCCGGCCCGGCAGGCGATCGTCGAAGCCGATCTCTTTCCACCGCCCGAGGCGCTGGAGGTCGCGCAGGACCGCGTGGTGGAGAAGGCCTTCCTCAACGGGATCGGCGTTGAAACGGCGCCCTGGCGCGCGATCGACAGTGTGGAAGAACTCGGCCACGCGCTGATCGACATCGGCACCGACTGCATCCTGAAGACCCGTCGCTTCGGGTATGACGGCAAGGGGCAGGCCAGCATCCGCAAGGAAGGGCCGGTCGCCGACGCCTATGAGAGCCTCGGCTCGAAACCGTCGATTCTCGAAGGCAAGGTGCCCTTCGCATACGAGGCCTCGCTGATCGCGGCACGGGGCAAGGATGGAAGCGTCGCCTGTTACGATCCGGCCGACAACGAGCACGGTCTCGGCATCCTGAGGCGCTCTACCGTTCCGGGCCGGGTCACGCCGCTCGTGGCCGAGCGGATGGTGGAGACTGGCCGGACCATTCTCGAAAAGCTCAATTATGTAGGCGTCATCGGCGTCGAATTCTTCGTGCGCGCCGACGGAACCATCCTCGTCAACGAGCTCGCGCCTCGGGTCCACAATTCGGGGCACTGGACGGAAGCGGCCTGCGCGATCTCGCAGTTCGAGCAGCATATTCGCGCCATTACCGGTCTCACGCTCGGTGATCCGATGCGGCACTCCGATTGCGTGATGGAAAACCTGATCGGCGACGAGATCAGGCGGATTGAGACGCTCGCCGGAGAAAGCGATGTCGTTCTGCACCATTACGGCAAGATCGATGTCAGGCCCGGACGGAAGATGGGGCACTTCACGCGGCTCAAGAGACTGTCGTGAAGATGTCATCCATTGCCGCCGGAATACACCGGCGGCGTTGACATTCCGGCTGACGCTGGATAAATCGCTGTCAACACATCTGAATGGACGAACGCGTCTAACGGCGCGTTTTTTGTTTGCGCGACGGCAAGCGAATTCGATCCCGTCGCTAAAGAGACGACCGGGAGACCGCTATGAAGATCAAGAACTCGCTGAAGGCCCTCAAATCCCGCCACCGCGAAAACCGCATGGTGCGCCGCAAGGGCCGTATCTACATCATCAACAAGCAGAACCCGCGCTTCAAGGCTCGTCAGGGCTGATATGCGCGTGTTGAAAATCGGCTGAGGCGCATCGTCAATCGGTGCGTCTCACGGTATTTTCAGTTTGACGGCTTTCATGAGGTCGATAGTCTCGGGCTCATGAAAGCCGTTTTTCGTTTGCCCTCGATTCTCCTTCTCACGACCGCGCTCGGCCTTACGCCGACGACGGGTGGTGCCCAGGAGACCCGTAATCCGTCGATCATCAATCCCGACGACGGTGCACCCGGCGCGATGCCTGAGGTGCCACTTCCGCCGGGGTCCGGTGAAGAAGGCCCCATGGTGAGGCCGGCCCCCGATGCCGAGCCGGACGTGCCACCCGAAGCGTTTGGCGTTCCTCTCGACGATGAGGAGGATGGAACGGCCGATTTGCCACCCGGAAACGCGGACGGCGCCGCATCGACAGATCTCGCCGAACCGGCCGAACAGCAGCCCGAAACGCTGGATACGCTCTTTGCCGACCTGAAACGGATCAGCGACGAGGACGAGGCCAAGCGCACCGCCCGCAAGATCCAGCGGCGCTGGCAGGACAGCGGCAGTGCGACGATCGATCTCCTGATGCGCCGCGCGACCCAGGCCATGGGGCACAAGCAGAACGACGCCGTCCTCGATCTGCTGGATCAGGTTCTGGTTCTGGAGCCCGATTACGTTGAGGCCTGGAACCGGCGCGCGACGGCGCATTTTGCCAGCGGCGACTACGGCAAGTCGATCTCCGATATCGAGCAGACCCTTGCCCGCGAACCGCGCCACTGGGGCGCGCTGATGGGCCTCGCGCTTATTCTCGAACGCACCGACGAGAACGAGAAGGCGCTCGAAGTCTACGGCGAGGTGCTCGACGTTTATCCGGCTCTCAAATCGGCGCAGGATGCCGTGGGCCGGCTTTCCGAAAAGCTCACGGGCCCCTCGATTTAAGACGGGATGCGGTATCATACGAAATCCGTTTGATCGCTACGCGATAACGGATCTGCAAACGCTCACCCGCCGTCTGGGGCTTCGATACGGTACCCGGCTTGATCAAACGGATATCGTATCAGCCATGCAGTTTGAGCGCAGGCCCCTTGGTCGGCGAGATTGAATCGGCGAAGATCGCGACCGTTCCCTTCAGATAACCCAGCACGGACCACTGGTGCCGGCGCTGGATCGAATCATAGGCCGCGCGTGCGAACTGGCCGTGGACGAGGATATCGTTCTTGGACCGGAACAGACTGATACTTCCCACGGAGCCGCCACTGGCGAGTGACAGAAGGCGTCCCTTATCGTCATATTTGAAGTCGTTCGGCGTTCCGCCAGCGATCGCCCTGGGAAGAGCGCTGGCGAGATAGGTGGCCTGCTGGCTCGCGCACTGGGCCGTCGGCGGCAAGGGCGCGGCATCGGGCTCCGACTTGAAGCTTGCCGCATCGCCAAGGGCATAGACGCGATCGTCGACCGTGGTTCTCAATTTGCCGTCGACGGAAATTCGCCCTTTCTTGTCCATCTCGAAATCGCAGAGACCGGCGAGACACGGATTGCCCACGAGGCCGGCGGCCCAGACCGTGATATCGGTCGGCCAGCGTTCGCCATCGGCGGCGACAACTGCGTTCTTTTCGACGGCCGCGATCTTGGCGTTGGTTTTCGTCTTGATATCGAGTTTATCCAGACGTTCCAGCACGGCCTTGCGCAGTTCGTCCGACGCTCCCGGCATGATTTCGGGGGCTGCCTCCAGAATGGAGATATCGAGAAGCGGCGGATCGCTTTCCAGCACAGCCTTGTTGATGAAGCCGCGTTCGGCCACCCTGAGATGAGCTGCAAGTTCGGTGCCGGTTGCCCCGGAGCCGACGATCGAAATCCGGGCCGGTTCGCGATTTTCGCGGGCACGCAGGATCGCGGCGATGAACAGATCGCGGAAATCGTCGGCATCGGACTTTTCGTCAAGCCGCACGGCATGTTCGGCAACGCCGTCCGTGCCGAAATCCGGCGTTACACCGCCCAATGCGATGACGAGACGGTCATATTCGATATTGCGAGCGGGCCCTTGGATCGAGCCGTGCTGGCTGCTGACGCCGGCGAGGTGAACCGTTCGTGCCTGCCGGTTGATCGAGAGAACCTTTCCCTGTTCGAAGGTGAAGCCGCGCATCGCGGCAAGCATGTAGAAGCTCATCTCCGAAAGCGTCGAATCCACCGTGCCAGCGGCAAATTCGTGAAGGCGCGGCTTCCAGACATGAGCGCCATTCATATCGACCAGCGTGACCGAGAGCCCCTCCTTCCCGGTCAGATGGCAGGCAAGTTCAAGCCCGCCGGCTCCCCCTCCAAGGACGACGACCCGTTCCTGACCCGTGCTCATAGATCAATTGCCCGCGGTGATCTGGTTGATCAGATCTGGAAACAGCCCGGTGAGCCCAACAAAGATCAGATAAAGGGCGACGATGTAGCTGAGGAGCCTGGGCATGATCAGGATCAGCACACCCGCGATCAATGCAACGACAGGCTGAAGCGTGATGATTTCCATGGGGATAGTCCTTCGGTGGATTGGTTGAAGTTAGTTTTAGCGCGTTCCGCACCAAAATCTCGTCGCTGACCTGATGCTTCTGGTGATGATCAGCGGCGTTGACGGAGCGATGCCCGTCAGGATCGGGGCGGTACCAGAACCGTCAGCCGCCGCGGATTTCGCCGGCGAAATGGACGACGATCTCCCGGCGATGCGGCCGCGCCCGGTGCTCGACCAGATAGACCCCCTGCCAGGTGCCGAGCATCATCCGGCCCTTCGAGACCGGAACGGCCAGATGGGTGCCCGTCAGCATGGTCTTGATATGGGCCGGCATGTCGTCCGGCCCCTCGATGGTGTGGACGTAGTCTTCGTCCTGCGGAGCCAGCCGATCGAGCGCATTCAGAAGATCATGACGCACATCGGGATCGGCATTTTCCTGGATCGTCAGTGAAGCGGAGGTGTGCCGGATAAAAAGCGTGACAAGTCCGTCGCCCGCCCCGGCGGCGTTCAGACGCTTCGCGATCTCCGCCGTGACATCGGTAAAGCCTTGTCCGCGTGTCGCGATCTCGATGGTTTCGATGTGCTGCTGCATGATGTCCGCGTCCCGGTCTTGTCCTGTCGTCCTGCGCCTTCAACTGGCAGGCTTTGGCGCCGGGTCTAGATGACGCGGCAGCAGACGCATTCCAAACCACGGGCCACCTCTTCCATGTCTTCTCTTCCCGACGCCTCGACCTTCGATCCCGCTCACATGCCGGACGATTTACGCGACCTCAACGCCTATCTCCGCAGCGAGCATGACAAGCGTCCTGACACCTGGTCCTTTCCGATCGAGACGGTTCGCAAGGCAAGGCTCGAGGGCAAAGGCATCTTCCCCCAGCGCCAACCGGACCCCGATGCCGAAATGTTCTTCGTTCCCGGAAGGGACGGACGGGCAATCCCCGTGCGGGTGATGCGGCCAAAGACCCGAGAGGCCCGCGGGACGTTCCTTCACATCCATGGCGGCGGCTGGGTGTTCGGCGAACCGTTCGAGAGCGATCCCCGCCTGCGGCAGCTTGCAGAAGCGACAGGACTTGCAACGGTATCCGTCGACTATCGGCTGGCGCCGGAGCATCCGTTTCCGGCGGCAGGCGACGACTGCTTCGAGGCAGCTCTTGCCCTGGCTGCCGGAGACATCGCGGATCTGCCGACCGAATGGCTCGCAATCGGTGGCGAGTCGGCCGGGGCGCACCTGTCTGCCCTCACGCTCATCCGCCTGCGGGACGAAGCCGGCTCGCAGCCGTTCCGGGCCGCCCTGCTCGTGGCCGGCTGTTACGACATGGGCATGACGCCGAGCGTCAGGAATTTCGGAGAAGATCGGCTGATCCTGAATACGCGAGACGTCGCGACCTTTTCCTCGCTCGCCGTTCCCGAACCCGAAGCCCTGCGGGACCCCAGAAACTCGCCGCTCTACGCCGACCTCACTGCCCTGCCCCCGGCCTATTTCTCCTGCGGCACGAAGGATCTGCTCCTCGACGACTCACTCTTCATGGCAATGCGCTGGCGGGCGGCCGGAAACGACGCCCGGATCGCCCTCTACAACGGCGGCTGCCACGTCTTCGAGGTCTTCGGTACGCCGACCGGGCTGAAGTCCCTCGCAAATGCGGAAGCCTTCCTCAACGGCGAGATCGATCGCTCTCAGGCTTGATACCGACGGTTTTTGAGCCGTGCGCCGGACGAGAATTGGCCATGGGCCAAATATTGTCCGGTGGCGTGATACCTCGTTCCGGCCGATCCAACCGGGCGGCGTCTCGAAATCCGCGCGGCATCTCATCGCGAAACCGATCGTTAACCTTTCCGAATAATGGAGACATTCGCTTAACGTTTCGGTTTCCCACACCCGACACAATCGAGAGCAATCAGCCGGCTTCAGGCCGGCGCGTCGATTGGACCGGACCTTAATGGATCACCATCTTCCCAAATTCGCGATCGCCCTTTCGGCGTTTCTTGCCATCGGCTCCCTCAGTGCGGCCGTCTCAAAGGCCGAAGCGGGCCAGCGTTATTACCAGCAACAGCCGGCGGTTGCGCCGCAGGAGGCCCGCGAAGCGTGGCTGCAGCAGCTGAAGCGCTCGCAACGGGTCAATGCCGCCGGTGTCGTCTTCGGCGGAGCGCAACCGAGGCAACGGGTCAGCAGCGGGCGCAGCATCTTTTCCCCCGATCCGTTCGGCGCGCGGCAGGTGATCACAAGGCAGCCGGCGGCACCGCGCTATGCACCGCAAACAAGGGCAACGCGCCAGTCGGTTCAGCCCCGGTATCCGCGCACAGCTGCGACTTGGCAGAACCCCGTCCGGGAGGTCGCACCAAGGCGCGTGACATCGCCGGAATTCCTCCCGCAACGTGTCCCCTATCAGACGAGCCAAGCCGCAGGGACGATCGTCATCGATACCAATGCGCGCTTCCTTTACCTCGTTGAAGCGAACGGGATGGCGATGCGCTACGGCGTCGGCGTCGGGAAGCCCGGCTTTTCCTGGCGCGGAACACATAACATCACGGCCAAGAAGGAATGGCCGAGCTGGACGCCGCCGAAGGAAATGATCGCCCGCGAGAAGAAGAAGGGGCGCGATCTGCCAGCCTTCATGCCGGGCGGCGTTGCAAATCCGCTTGGCGCGCGCGCGCTCTATCTCGGCTCAACCCTCTACCGCATTCACGGCACGAACCAGCCCTGGACGATCGGTCAGGCCGTGTCTTCGGGCTGCATCCGGATGCGAAACCAGGATGTCGAAGAACTTTACGAGAGGGCGCGGGTCGGGACGAAAGTGGTCGTCCTCTGAGCGACCGACGACATACCTATACGTAACATTCACCGTATAGTTGGAACCTTTCGGCGTGCAAGCGTGTTGGAACGGCGGCGAAATTGTGTTAAAATTAAGTCAAAGACCTCACGAGAAGGTCCGACCATCGGCTGGAGAAACCTGATGTCTTTCGGAAAGTGGCTCATCGGCGCCGCTGCGTCTGCGATTGTCGCAACCAGCTCGATCTCGGGCGCTCATGCGGATTCGCGTGTCTACAACTACGCCACAGGAACCTGGGAGTCTGCGGACAGTCCGCGCGTAATGCGTCGCACGATGATGCAGCAGCGACGCCCTTCCGCCGCTTTCAACCGGACCGCCGTCAGCATCGAGACGAGCGAAAAGCCCGGTACGATCATCGTCGATACGCGCCGTCGCTATCTCTACTTTGTTGAGCCGGGTGGCCGCGCGACGCGCTATGGCGTGGGCGTCGGCAAGGAAGGCTTCGGCTGGTCCGGCAATATGAAGGTCGGACGCAAGGCGGAATGGCCGGACTGGATTCCGCCGAAAGAGATGGTCATCCGCGAGCGCCGCAAGGGCCACATTCTGCCGGCGCGCATGGCCGGCGGGCCCAAGAACCCGCTCGGCGCCCGAGCTCTCTATCTCTATCGCGGCGGTCACGATTCCCTGTTTCGCATCCATGGCACGAACCAGCCATGGACCATCGGCCGGCGGCTCTCTTCAGGCTGTATCCGCATGATGAACGAGGACGTCGCCCATCTTTACAGCCGCGTCCCGAGCGGAACGAAGGTGGTGGTGATCGGCCCCGAGGGCCAGGGCGGCCGCGGGGTCTATCGTGAAACCGGCATTGCGGGCGGTCTGCTGAGCGGCATCTTCGGCGGCTGATTGGGCCGCTCACTGATTGAGCCCGGTTCAAGAGTTGGCCGGCGGTCATTCGGGATCCGGGAAACATCAAGGCCGGGACGTCGAACGTCCCGGCCTTTTTGGTGCCCGTCATATGTCCCGCAAATTGGACGATCCCGTCAGGCCGGTGCGCGGGTCGATCCCTTGGGAATATAGTCGAACTGCTCGACCAGAACCTCTTTGACCAGATCTTCCCCGTAGCGCGCGTTCACCGAGACTTTGATCGTCTCCATGAGCACCGACAGATCGTAGCGCTGAGGATTGTCGAAATCGAAATTGTCGCTGGCGTAGAGGCGGCGGAAGGCCTCGTCCAGCACGAACGGCTCAGGCGGCACAGCGAGTTTGTTCGCGATAGTCCCATCGATCGTGTAGACGAAGCGTGCAATGATATATCCCTGAAGCTTGCTGTCAGAGATCATCGGAACGGTGATCGCGTCCGTCGAGCGATAGTCGAGGCCGGCGTAATAGTCGGCGTGCTCTTCCTTGGCCACCTCCTCGGATCCGCCGGACATGGACATGACAGCATAGCTGGAGCCGAGGGCGACGACGATCGCCCACACACCGACGATGATGAGCTTGATCACCGGACACGTCCCGCGAATTCAGGCCGGCTTGAATAGGTGCCATCGGATTCGGCCGCCTCGATCGACCGCGCCATGATCGCCGAGATTTCGTGGCTTGCCCTGACATGGCGCGCGAGCACGGTCTCGTTCTCCTGGAGGCGCTGACGCAGACCGGCAAGGCGCTCGCGCGTATGGCCATCGAGGCCGTCGACGCTGAGGCCGCGCGTCAGCCGCGTCAGTTCGAGCAGAGACTGGTTCTTGCGGCCGGCCGATTCGAGCAGATCGATCCGGCGGCCTTTTGCAAGAGCGTCGATTTCACTGGTGAGCACCGCTTCGAGACGGTCGACGGCATTGGAAAGGGCGGTCTGCATGAAGTGTACTCCTCTTGGGGATGTGCGCCGGAGCGAAATGCGGCAGGTCGAGAGCGCCATTCCGCTCGAAGTCTTCGGTCTGCAGCACGGGTTTGGTCAAAAAGGCCGCCTGCCGTCACAGCGTCACGGATTACGGCATGGTGGTCGAAGCAAGCACTGCGTCGAACCGCATTCGAGCGCTCTGGCCTTGCTGGGTCCTGATTTCGCCGGCAGCGTCCGTTTCAATGCCCCGGTCCTTGGCGATCGTCTCCGCGATACCGATACCGCCGGCCCGGGCAATCTGCTCGCCGATCTGCTCGGCCATCATCGAGCGCCAGATATTGCCGGCCGTGCCGGAGCCGAAGAAGTTGGACGCTTCGGATGGCAGCATGGCTTCGACGAAGCTGCGCAGGGTGAAGGATTCGAATTCCTGCATCGGCGTAAGCTTGTCGACCTCGTGGGCGACACGCGGAGCCATACGGGCCACAGGTTCGGCACTGGCAGATTGAACGGGTCTGATCCCTTCGATGGGCGATGAGCTCATGACGGAACGCGCCTTCCTCTATCGGGCGAAAACGACTTGTTAAGGAATTTAAACGCGGCGGCTTATCTGAGACTGTTTGAAAGCTGCGCGAGAAAACTTTCGATATGGCCTTCGAGTTCGGCCGCACCCTCTTCCACCGCCGCATCCCGCCCTGCCCGCTTGGCCTTGCGTTCGACGCCCTTCTCACGGCGCCGCGCTTCGGCGAGACGCACCTCGCCCGCCTTGAGGTTTTCCTCGTTCTCCCGACGCACGAGGTCGTTCCGGCGCAAGCTTTTGACCTTCGCCTCGATAAAGAGGCCGTGAAGCTCCGAAGTGGGATCGAGACTTTCCAGGATTGCCTGATCGACCTGGTCGATCTCGACACGCTTCTGTTTGAATTGCGCCAGCGCCCATTCCTCGATCTGACGCTTCTGGACCTGAACCCTCAGGACGCGCTCGAGCCGCTTCTGCTTCTTTCTCGAATCCGCGCTCATCCGTTCATCACCCAGCCTTCGAAACTGTTCATGAAGATGATCAGGAAGTCACCGATCACATAGCTGAACAGGAACAGGCCACCTGCGAGAACGAAGGGCAGCGAGATGAAATAGACGGGAATCTGCGGCGTCAGCTTGTTGGCAAGGCCGATCGCGAAATTGACGACGACGGCATAGAGCACGAACGGGCTTGCGATACGCAGACCGAGGACGAAGGTGAGCTTGAGATTGTCGGTGAGACTGATGAGGCTCGCCTGCACGCCGAAGCCGTCCGATGCAGGCAACGCGTTGTAGGAATCGACGAGCGCCCGGGCGATCTCGGCATGGAGGTTCGTCACGAAGATGAGCGTGGTCGCGGTTATCGTGATCATCGTTCCGATGACCGGGTCGGGCGCGTCTTCATAGACGGGGCCAAGCTGCTGGCCCATGCCGATCGCGTTGGCGATGACATAGCCGAAAAACGAAAGGGCAATCAGGAAGCACCGGCCGAGAAGGCCGATGAAGAAACCGATCATCACCTCCGAGAAGATGAGCTTCAAGCGCCCGGCATCGGTTGCGCCGACGACGAGCGGCTCGATCTCAGGCAGGAGCAGGGGCGAGAGAGCCAGCGAGATCGCAAAGCCGAGAAAGAGGCGGACCTGCGTCGGAATGCGGTTCGAGGAATAGCCGGGCAGCAGCATGAGACAGGTCCCGATCCGGCAAAAGATCAGGAAATGCGCAAAGATGAATGCTGACGCGGCCTCGCTCACGAGATTGATCCGATAGACTTCAACTCGACGCCGCGCGCGATCTCCACATGGGAGAGCACGGGCAGATTGACGAAGATCCGCTCGATCATCATGCGCACGTAAGGACGTGCATCGGGCGCCGCGACGAGTGCGAAGACCTCGCCCTGATCCATCTTTTCGCGAATGACCTTGGTCGCCTCCTCCGCGAACTGTTCCACGATGCGCGGATCGATGTCGAATTCGACGACGTCGCCCTTGGCATCGCGCTTGAGGGCCTGATGGAAGGCAAGATCCCACTGGTTTCCAAGGCGCAGGACCGAGAGCGTTCCATTGTGCAAAAGGTCGCCGCAGATCTGCTGCGCCATGCGCATGCGCACATGCTCCACGATCTGCTCGGACCGCCGGACATGGGGCGCGATCTCGGCGATGGCTTCGAGGATGAGGTTGAGATTGCGGATCGAGACGCGCTCGGCAAGCAACAGTTTGAGAACCGACTGGAGCCCCGAATAGGACATGTGGGTCGGGATGATCTCCTCGATCAGCCGCTTGTATTCCGGCTCCAGGCGATCGATCAGCGCCCGCATGTCCTTGTAGGAGAGAAGCTGTGCAAGATTGTTGCGCAAGATTTCCGAAAGATGGGTGAGGACGATGGTAAGCGTGTCGATCGGCTCGTGCCCCTGGCGCTTCACCTCCGAGGCGAAGCTCTCCGAAATCCACGCAGCCTTCATGCCGAAGGCCGGCTCCTTGGTCATGTCATGGGGCACTTCGGGCGGCGGCATATCGCCGAGCACGATGAGAAGCTCGCCGAGGCGCATCTCCTGCGTCGCCACCGTGGTGCCGTGAACCTTGATCTCGTAGCTCTTCGGGCCGATGGCGAGGTCGTCGGACAGCTTGATCTCCGGGACGACGAAACCGTAGCGCGAGGCAAAGCGGCGGCGCATCTTCTGCACGCGGTGGGCGAGTTCGTCGCGCTGCAGGAGAAGATGGGCCGACATCTGCTTGCCGAGGACGAGCTCGATCTCGACGATCTTCAGGCTCTCTTTGACCGAGTTTTTCTCGCTTGCGACGGCGGCCTTCTCCTCGGCCTGCTTCTGTGCGGTTTCCTGGGCGATCGCTTCGGCCCGGCGCTTGGGGATGACGAAGGCGACGAAGGCGAGCATGCCGCCGAGCGCGGTGAAGGGCACGAAGGGCAGGCCCGGCATCAGCGCGAGACAGATCATCAGAGCGGCCGCGACCGAGAGAGCGCGAGGATATTTGCCGAGCTGGCCGACGACCGCGAGCTGGGCTGCGCCGCGCGTCCCGCCCTTGGAGACGAGAAGGCCGGCTGCAAGAGAAATGATGAGAGCCGGTATCTGGGAGACGAGACCATCGCCGACGGAGAGCTTGGTGAAGACGTCCGCCGCCGAGCTTGCATCCATGTCATGGCGCATGATGCCGATGATGATGCCGCCGAAGATGTTTACCCCGGTGATGATGAGGCCGGCGATTGCATCGCCGCGCACGAATTTCGAGGCACCGTCCATCGCGCCAAAGAACGAGGATTCCTCTTCCAGCTCCTTGCGCCGGGTCTGGGCTTCCTTCTCGTTGATGAGACCGGCGGACAGATCCGCGTCGATTGCCATCTGCTTGCCGGGGATCGCATCGAGGGTGAAGCGCGCGCCGACCTCCGCGATACGGGTCGCGCCCTTGGTGATCACCATGAAGTTGACGATGATCAGGATGGCGAAGACCACGAGACCGATGAAAAAGTCGCCGCCCATGACGAAGTTCGAAAAGCCACCGATGACATGGCCCGCAGCGTTCACGCCCTCATGCCCCTCTGACAGGATAACGCGCGTCGTCGCGATGTTGAGCGAGAGGCGCAGCATGGTCGCAAGAAGCAGGACCGTCGGAAAGGCGGAGAATTCGAGCGGCTTCTCGATCCACAGAGACACCATCAGGATCAGGACGGCGAGTGCGATCGACAGGGCGAGCCCCATGTCGATCAGGAATGACGGGATCGGAACGAAGAGAACGGTGAGAACGAACACCACCGCCATGGCGAAGAGGATTTCACGGCCACCCTTGTTGGTTTCTCGGCCGCCTGAGCCGATTGCGGCAAGGGGCGCGCTCTTCATCGTGTCGATCGCCATGGCTCGTGCCTTCGCTTTCGGTGCCAACAGTCAGTTTTGTCGGGTCCGAAACTTACGGCAGGCAGCATCGCCGCCCGCCAATCGTTAAGGACCGGTTAACGCTTATCGGGCCTCAAGCTTGCGCCGGGGTGAGCCAGTCGGGAACAGGGCAACGGAGAACGACTGAAACGCTTTCGAGTTGGCGGAGGCGGGCTCGCGACCTATGGAAATCCGTGCTTTTCGGCACCCCCGACCGAGCCGGGACTTTTTCCCTTATCCATTGGTCGCGCGTGAACGACCCTTCTATACCGGCCCCCCTTTTGCTATGTAAGAGTCGGTTGGGCACCGGTGCCGAGCATCGGATTGCTCGCAGAGAACACAAATGGGAGACTAGAATGGCCTGGAATAAGCCCGTTATCACCGAAGTTTGCGTTGCAATGGAAATCAACGGCTACATGCCGATCGAATTCTAAGTTGCAGACCATGTCTGATAGCCGTGGGCGGGGGAAACCCCGCCTGCGGCTTTTGGTTTTAGGGGCCGCTGCAGGAGGCGGCTACCCCCAGTGGAACTGCCTGTGCGAAACCTGTCGCCTCTTCTGGGACGGAGACGAGAGAGTTCGCGCGAGTTCACAATCGTCCATCGCCGTCACGGCTGACGACGAAAACTGGCTTCTGCTCAACGCCTCGCCCGATCTGAGACAACAGATCATGCAGCTCGAGCCCATGCGGCCGAACGCGACGTCAATTGCGCGGGACGGCGCGAAACGGTCCTCGCCGATCGCCTCCGTCCTTATCACCAATGGCGATGTCGATCACACCGCCGGCCTCCTGACGCTTCGCGAGAAGCAGGATTTCACGCTCTACGCGACCGGCGGCGTCCACGATATCATTTCGGCCAATCCGGTGTTTCAGGTTCTCGATCCGAACCATGTCGCCAAGCGCAAGATCGCCGTAGGCGAGCCGTTCGAACCGGTCCCCGGCCTCACGGCCGAGCTCTTCTCGGTTCCCGGCAAGGTGCCGCTCTATCTCGAGACGGATAGCGTGGATGTTGGCGAGGAAAGCGAAATGACCGTGGGCGTCAAGCTTTCGGCCCACGGGAAGACGCTGTTCTACATCCCCGGCTGCGCCCATGTGCCCGAAAGCCTGAAAGCGCGTGTATCGGGAGCGGATGCCCTTCTCTTCGACGGGACGGTCTTCGTCGACGAGGAAATGAAGAATGCCGGTGTCGGCGTCAAGACCGGCAGGCGCATGGGCCACATGCCCATCTCCGGTGAGGGCGGGAGCCTTTCCGCTTTCGACGGCGCGATAATCGGCGAGCGCGTCTATATTCACATCAACAATACAAATCCGATCTGGATCGATGGATCGGGGGAAAAACAGACAGTCGAGGCGGCCGGGTGGCAGGTCGCCTATGACGGTATGGAACTCGAGCTATGACCGAAATGATGTCCAGATCCGATCTCGAAGCAGCGCTTCGCGAGATCGGCAAGACCCGCTATCATTCCAATCATCCCTTCCAGATCATGCTTCAGGAAGGCCGGCTTTCGCGCGAACAGGTGCAGGCCTGGGCGCTGAACCGCTACTACTACCAGTCAATGATCCCGGTGAAGGACAGCTTCATTCTGGCACGGCTCGGCACGGTGGAGCTTCGCCAGGAATGGCGCGAACGCATCATCGACCATGATGGCTCTCCGGAGGAACGCGGCGGTATCGTCAAGTGGATCGCGCTGACCGACGGTGTCGGGCTCGACCGCGATTATGTGATGTCGGGGAACGGTATTCTGCCGGGCACCCGGTTTGCGGTCGACGCCTATGTGCATTTCGTGCGCGAGCGCACGCTTCTGGAGGCGATCGCATCCTCGCTGACGGAGCTGTTCTCGCCGAATGTGATCGGCATCCGCACGAAAGGGATGCTGGAGCATTACGACTTCATCTCTCGGGAAACCCTCGCCTATTTCGACAAGCGCCCGGTTCAGGCCAAGCGCGACAGCGATTTCGCGCTGAACTACTGCCTGGACAACGCCCGAACGCCGGAAGATCAGCAGGCGGTAATCGAGTCGCTCAAGTTCAAGTGTCAGGTTCTCTGGGCGCAGCTCGACGCGCTGATGCACGCCTATGTCGAACCGGGTCACCTGCCCTTCGATGCCTGGCAGCCCGGAACCATGCTTGCCCAAGAAGCGAGCCAGGCAGCCGAATGAGCGACCTTGCGGACGATACGATTCCAAACCTTCCGCACGGCGTGAGGTTTCGCGAGGATAAGGCGCGTGGCGGGTATATTCTCGTCGGCCCCGAGCGCATCTACAATATCGACGGCGTGTCCGTGGAGATCCTGAAGCGGGTCGATGGAAAGACCAGTCTTGCCGGCATAGTGTCCGACCTCGCGACGGTCTTCACGGCCGACGAGGCGGTGATCCGGCCAGACGTGGAAGCCTTTCTGATCGACCTTCGCGACAAGCAGATGGTGGCGCTTTAGCCATCGATCTCCGTCATCTTCGGGCTCCATCCCGAGGATCCAGCGCGGAAAGACGGTGATAGACGCAGGCGACCGGGCACTATGAGGTGCCACCGCAAGCGGAACGACTGGATGCTCGGGTCGGGGCCTGAGCATGACGAGCCGATGGTCGAGACGATCATCGCAGGCTGAGCGTAGGAGGAACACCATGAGCGAGACCCTACTGGACGAACGCCCGCAGGCGAACGCCAAGCCGAAGCCGCAACCGCCGATCGGCCTTCTGGCCGAGCTTACCCATCGTTGCCCCTTGCGCTGCACCTACTGCTCCAACCCCATCGAACTCGAGGGCCGCTCGGCGGAGCTCGATACCGAGACGTGGAAGCGGGTGTTTTCCCAGGCGGCCGAGCTGGGCGTCATCCACCTGCACCTTTCGGGCGGCGAGCCCTGCGCGCGCAAGGATATCGTCGAACTCACCCGCCATGCCGCTGAAGTCGGCCTTTACACCAATCTCATCACCTCCGGCGTTGGTGTGAAGGAAAGCCAGCTCGATGCGCTATTCGAGGCTGGCTGCGACCACATCCAGCTCTCCATGCAAGGGGCCGACGAAGAGATCACGGTCGCCGTCGCCGGCATGAAAGGCGCGTTCGAGCGCAAGCAGGCCTTCGCCAGGCAGGTGGTGGCACGCGGCTTCCCCCTCACCCTCAACTCGGTCATCCATCGCCAGAACATCCATCAGGTCCCGGTGATGATCGAGAAGGCGGTGGAATTCGGTGCGAAACGCATCGAGATCGCCCACACCCAATATTACGGCTGGGCGCTGAAGAACCGAGCCCATCTGATGCCGTCCAAGGCCGATGTGGACAGGACAATCGAGCAGGTGGAAGAGGCCCGCGAGCGGCTGAAGGGCACGCTCGTCATCGATGCGGTCTTTCCGGATTATTACGCGAAGTATCCCAAGCTCTGTAACGGTGGATGGGGTACGCGCACGCTGTCCGTCACCCCATCGGGCAAGGTGCTGCCCTGCCATGCGGCCGAGACGATCGAGCATCTCGACTTCTGGTCGGTGCGCGACCATGACCTCGCCGATGTCTGGTACAAGGGTCCGGCCTTCGAGGCTTATCGCGGCACGGACTGGATGCAGGAGCCGTGCCGTTCCTGCGAAAGGAAGCATGTCGATTTCGGCGGCTGCCGCTGTCAGGCGCTTGCCCTCGTGGGTGAGGCAGCCGCGACCGACCCGGCCTGCGTGAAATCTCCGCACCACGACCGGATCGGCGATCTGGCCCGTTCGGAATCGGCCTATGCGCCCGATCCGAGCAAGGTGAGCTACCGCCTGATCGGCGCCGCCTAACCTTAGGTCATTTTAAGTATTGACGCGGGTTAATTCTTGCGCAACTCTCACGCCAGCGTGCGGGAGAGACACTCATGGCTGCAGCCGATCAGGACGTCCTCGAGCAAGAGACCCCCGATGAACCGCATGACACGACCGAGCTGTCAGGCAAGGATGGCACGACAGTCCGCCGTCAGGCCGTGCTTGTCATTCACGGCATGGGCGAACAGCGCCCCATGGAGACCCTGCGTTCTTTCGTGCGAGAGGTGTGGGAGAAAGACACGCGTCTGACGCGGAAGTTCCAGAACTTGCTATCGCCCGAGCAATGCGAACCTCCGCGAAAAGCAAAGCCGTGCTTCAAAGCCGACGACGAGAACTGGATCAATCACCTCTGGATCGTCCCGGATGCACGAACTGGCTCTGCCGAACTGTCGCGCATCACGACGCCGCCCGACAATGATGGCACCAGAACCGATTTTTACGAGCTCTACTGGCAAGACATTATGCAGGGCACGACTTGGGAGCACACGAAGGCCTGGGTCTTCGGGCTTCTTTTGCGATGGCCTTATCAGGTTCCCAAAGGTGTCAGGAGCGCCTGGTATTTTCTGTGGATGCTCACCATTTTCACGGTTGGCTTCTCGTTCGTTGGCTTGATCAAGACATTTGACAGGATCGGGGAGAATCAAGCGAGTAATAGCCTGCTCACTTTCCAGAGTTGGGTCGAAGAAAACTTCAAGCGTCTTGTCGACACAGTTTACTGCAGTGTTTTTGGGGTTTGCGAACCGCCGCCGACAGGCGGCTATTTGTCATACTGGCTCAGTCAAGCCATCCAATCGGCCCGAAGCGTTCCGGATATAAACCCGGAAACTCAAATCTTCACCCATGCGACGACGCTGGCTTCGGTCCTCGCCTTGGCCATGGCGCTTTATGTGTTTTTCAGCTCGAGGACACGGCTCCTTGAGACCTGCAGGAGCTTTTCTGCGAAATCCGTTCACCCATCGTGGCTCCCCAATGGCACAGATCTGTGGGGGGCCGTTCTCTTCTGGTCACTCCTGGTGTTCGTATCGGTCTTCTTCACCCTCTGGGCCGTATCTGCGTTCGGGGCTTGGCTCATCGTGATCGGCCCGGCCATCGGCATGTTCGCCCAGAGTGTGATCGTTCCCTATCTCGGCGATGTGGCGCGTTATGTGCTGATCAACGGCGCAACGGTCGAGAAGCGCGCTGCCGTTCATGAGCGTGGCTTGAAGCTTCTACGAGCGTTGCACAATATCGAGAAAGCCCCGGAGGGCGGCTGGAAAAAGGGTGGCCCACCACCAGCCTATTACGACCGCGTCATCGTTGTCGGGCACAGCCTCGGAAGCATCATCGCATACGATCTCCTGCGCATGTTCTGGCAGGAGGCCGGACTTCGCAAGGGCATTGAATTCGGGGCTCGCGTCGACGAGGCGGTGGATGATGTGGTGACGGCCGCATCGGTGGCAGACACGGAACGGCAAAATCGCGTGTTGAAGACCGATCTCGAGACACGATCGATGGACTGTCAGCGCCTGTGGCGATTCTGCGCGTCACGCGTTCCCAAGCCGGTTCGGCTCACCGGAAAGCAGGTCGACAAGCGCCAGATGGCGCGAGATCCGTGGACCCGCGAAAACTTGCGAAAGTACCGGCTTGCCCAGCGTAAGGTTTCTACTGCGCTTGCGAGAACTTATGCTGACATGGTGGACGAGACGCGGGTCTTTCAGGAATTTCGCGATGACTCCAAGCCACTCACAGTGCGTGCGTTTTCTCCCCGCCTTCACGAGATCAGGCGGAGCCGCGGCGAAACCACCGCCATTCCTTACGAAGACGTTCGCGCGATCACGGACAGATTGCAGACCGGCGCCTCCCTGGAAGATATTCCGCTTGTCTGGCGCATTTCTGATTTCGTGACCCTGGGCAGCCCACTCACCCACTGCGAGTTTCTGCTCGCGCGCGATCACATCGCGCTTGCCGAACTTGTACGCGATCGGCAGCTGCCCATATCGCCGCCCCTCGCCTCAGCCCCAATTCTCCACACCGGTTGTCCCCACGAGACAAAATCATCGGAATTCCGACTGATCGTGGAACCGAATGGCGAAGTACGCAATCCAAAGGTTACAGACCTGGAATTCGCCTCCAAAGGTTTCCAGCGCGAAGCCGACGACATGGCTCCAGCCTCCGTTTGCCACGGAACCGCTTCTAGCGGAAAGCCGGCCCCGTCATGTCTGGCGACCGCTTATTCAGCTTATAAGCTCCGCCTCCCCGACGCCACGGAACGCAGACGCGGCAAGCGCCTTCGCCCGCAGCACGCATCGATGTTCGTCGCGACGCGATGGACCAACATCTACGATCCGCTAAAGCACATCTTTTGGGGAGACTTTGTTTCCGGGCCCACGGCCGGCCTTTCGGCCGAACGGCTGATCAGCAAGAAAGAACAGCAAGGATTTTCGGAAATCTCGCGACGCCGCGATCTCAGAGAGCCCGGTTTCGGCTTCGGCATCAGAGACTTTGAAGTCAGAATGAAACGGCCTGCAAGATTCACCGTTCTCAGCCGTCTCTTCACCCATACGCTTTACTGGGACGGTGCATCATCCGGCGACTGGACGCAGTGGAATGACTACGAACGTCATTTCCAATACGCCACGGTCGAGTCTTATCGCTGCAAGCTTGGCAAGGATTGCAATCGGAAGCGAGGCCATTGTCGCAGGGATGCCAACCGGCGAGGCTGTGACCTTCATGAAAGCGTCTACGCAGCGTTGAAAGACGATCCCTGTCGGGCGCAGCATGTGGCAGCCCTCAGAATAGCACTCGACCTCAGCGACGATCTGGACAATGACGAAAAAACTCCGTCGGTCGAACCCGATGGGTGTGTTGGTCCATCCTGTTCAAAATCCTGCAAGGAGACGTCGTCGACCGAGCAAGCTCCGCCACCGCAAGAGCCGCCGAATTTACGGCTCACGCCCGCGTTCGGCTCATACCTTCCTTGGCAGGCACATAGTTCGGATCGAGCTGTGCGGCCTTGGCGTAGGAGCGGAAGGCCTTCTGGCGGTCACCCTGCCGCTCCAGGAGAACGGCCTGGTTGACCCAGTATTCCGCCTTGCTCTGGTCGAGTTTCAGCGCTGCCTGGAAGTCGGTGGCGGCGTTTTCCACGTCGTTGAGAGCAAGGTAGGAGACGCCGCGGCCGGAATAGGGCTCGGCGGCGTTCGACTGAAGCGAGATCGCCTTAGAAAAGTCCTCGATCGCTTGGGCGTGCTGGCCGTCCAGCTGATAGAGCAGACCGCGATTATGGTAAGCGCGCGGATCGGTCGTGTTGAGGTCGATGGCGCGCTGGAAATCGGCGAGCGCTTCCCGGTTGCGGCCGGCAAGCCGGTAGATATTGCCGCGCCCGATATAGGCCGAACTATAGTTCGGGTTGATCTGGAGCGCCCGGTTGTAATCCTCGACCGCCTTCAGGCGCTCTCCGGTCTGGCGATAGATCAGCGCGCGGTTCGCATAGGCCTGATAGAAATTCGGGTCCAGTGAGATCGCCGTCGTGAAATCCTCTATCGCCGCCTCGTTCTGGCCGGAACGCCCGTAGGCAGTGCCGCGAACGTTATACGCCTCGGGGTCCTGCGGATTGGCGTTCACGGTCTGGGTCAGCGAGGAGATATTCTGATCGAGCCCCTGATTGGCGTCGAGCGCAATCGCATTCACCATGGGCTCACCGCCGGTCTGGCACCCGGTAAGAAGAAGTGCCGTTGCAAGAATGGCATAGGCCGGCCTGAAGCAACTGCGAGGATTGCGGACGGTGACGGGCTGCAGCTTCACGGTTCGAACGAGCTCCGGATGCGGTGACGATCAAGGACGAGCCCTGTCCCTAACCGGCCATGACGCCGAATTGGAGACGGCCGCGATGGCGACCGGAACGGAAAGCGCGAATGTGACATTGGCGCAACGCAGAAGGCAGCTGTCGATACAGAAATCGACCGCTGCCTGAAACGAATGTCTGGATTGTCGAGGCTAGAAGCTGATGCCGAAAAGCAGCGTGTCTTTTGGGATCACGTCAAACCGCATGGCAAGGACTTCGAGGAGAAATACCGATCCGAGACCGGCATTCCGCTCGCAAGCGCCTTAGCGGCTGCGGCCCGGCAGAACGCCTTCGCGCTGGGCCTGCTTGCGGGCCACCTTGCGTGCGCGGCGAACGCCTTCGGCCTTTTCGCGAACGCGCTTCTCGGACGGCTTCTCGTAGAAGCTGCGCTGCTTCATCTCACGGAAAACGCCTTCGCGCTGGAGCTTCTTCTTGAGAGCACGCAGGGCCTGCTCGACATTGTTATCTCGGACTATGATCTGCAAGGACGGTTCCGCCAGTGTGTCTGCTAAAGGGTCGTCAGGACGGTCGTTCAGCGATAACGCCGTCCGGTTTTGAATGGGTCGCGGGCCTTTAACAGATCGAATCCGTTTTGTCGAGATCAGCGACAAAACTGCTGAGCAACTTCACGAGGGGCAAGCCGAACGGCTCTCAACGGGACCGGGCAGCGCCGCCACTGGCCGTAAAGACAGCGGTAACCACGCAGCTGAGAAGATTTTCCGAGAGCCGGAAACGATTATAGTGCCTGTACCTTACGTTCGTGTTGGTGTTATCCCGATTTTCCGGGGCAGAACGCGAAAGTGGGCAAGAGGCGCATGGCAATCGGCGAGTATCGCAGAGAACGTTATTCTGGCAGCAGCGGTAGTCTTGGGAGCGGTGGGCGTGCGCGCATGATCGCGTGGGGTGCCGTGATCGCCGGCGTGATCCTGGCCATTGCGATCCAGCTGATGCTGGGACTTCTCGGCCTCGGCCTTGGATTCGGCGGCCTCCCCGGCACGGACCGGTCCGTAACCGCCCTCGCCTCGCCAGCCGGAATATATTCGCTGGTCGCAGCTCTCGTCGGCCTTCTCATCGGCGGATTTGCGACAGCCCGGTTCGCCGGCCTGTCCGAAAAGGTCGATGCAATCCTTCACGGCCTTGTCACCTGGGCGGTAGCGACGCTTTTGGTCGTTCTGGTTCTCGGGGGAACGGCATCAGCCGTCCTCGGCGGTGCGTTCGGTGCCGTGGGCGCATCGGTCGAGAGCTTGTCGACCGCCGCTAACGATCTCGCAAGACCGGAGAATGCCGGCTCGCGCCTGCCGGCCAGCGTCGAAGCCGATCTTCGCTCGCTGAGGTTTGCACGGGGCGAAAACGCCGCCAACGAGGCGGCGGGCCAGGATGCTGGAGCCGCACCCGCTGAAGCCGCACCCGCCAACGGGGCCGGCAACGCCGACACATCTTCGGCAGTCGCCGCTGCCTTGTCCGAAACCGCAAGTGACACAGAGCGTCAGACAGCCATCGCTGCCCTCCAGCAATCGGGAGGGCTTTCCCAGTCGGCCGCCGAGCAACGGCTCGCCAGCTATCAGAAATCCGTCGACGAAATGGTCCGCTCGTCGAGACAGGCTGCGGACGCGGCCGCTCGATCGGTGGCGGGAGCCTCTTTCTCCGCGTTCGTCGCTCTGCTTCTCGGTGCCATCGTCAGCGTCATCGGCGGCGTCCTCGGCCGCTCACGCGGCGAACGGGTCTAAGCGACCTTTTCGCCCGTTCGCCGTCAGTCGATCGAGTGGGCGTTGTTCTCCGAGCGCCGTCGGGGGTGCCGGTCACGCGCATCGAATGCATCGGCCTCGGCCTCGACCGCTTGAAGATTGGCATCGGTCAGCGCCTTGCGTGAGAGAACCAGAAGCTTGGTCTTCTGGTCGCGCAAGGCCTCGATCTCCGAGGTCCGCTCGGCGACCGACAGAAGATCGCCGAGCGCCTTCAGGACGTGAACGGAAGCAATCCGGTCGCTGGCCGCATATTGTCTCAAATTGCCGAACCCCTGTTCCAGATAGCCGCCGAAATCGAATGAAGGCGCGATCAGACGCAGCTTCCCATCCTCGTCGGTTCGCAAAGGGTCGACTTGATCGCGGCCGATGAAGGACGAATAGGCCGCACTCAGCCAATCCATGCAGGTGGTCGCCGTAAAGGGGTCGTTGACGCCCGGCGAGAGCGCGCGGGCCGCGATCTCGACAAGCTCGTCGATCAAGAAAAAGAGATCCTGAGACGGGCTTCGCATCGTGCCGAGGGCAAGAGCGGAGTGAAGCGCATCCCGCGCGTCCTCCGTGAGCCGCTCGGCGGGCCACACATCGAAGATGTAGGCCCCCGAATGCACGAACGTTCCGGGCCGGCAGTTCAAGCGGATGATCAGGTTATGCTCCTGGGCCGCCGTCATCAAAGTCTCGTGGTCGAGAACCTGAAGATAGCCCGAGCGCGTTCCTCGAACCTCGGCATAGTCGGGCGGATGGCGCTCCTCCGCGCCGGAGCGAAAGCAGTCGGGCACCTGCCAGAGAACGTGCTCGTGATTGTCCGCATCCGGCGGATGGCCGACCTTCTGCGGAAACATCATGTCGATCCGGGCGATCAGGGATTGGCCGATCCGGGCGATCACATTGGAGATGTGAATGTTCGACGGCACGTGGTGAATGAAGAAGATCAGAACGCCAATCGAGGCGATGGCGAGCGCGATGGCACCATAAACCGCGAGATTGGGCACGAACATCGTGGAATAGGCAGCCTCGTCGGATCCATTGCGCACCGAGCGAAGGACGAGAATGCTGTAGACGAAGGTCGCGACGAAGGTGCCGAGCGTAATCTGGTTGCCGCGATCGTTCATGAAATTCGTCAGAAGGCGCGGCCCGTAGGAACTCGAAGCAAACACGACCGCGGCCATCGTTACGGAAAAGACGGTGCCGGCGACCCCGATCATCGATCCGGCGATCGCACTCAGAATGGAGCGCGCTCCATCCGGCTGGGTGGCATAGAAGAAGGGATTGCTGCCGAAGAACGTCGAGGGGATAATGGAATCGAGCTGGACGAATACCACGGCGAGCAGCGCCGCCATCGTCGCCATGAGGGATGGGAAGAACCAGTAAGAGCCTTTGAGCCTGTCATAGGTCTGGATCAGAAATGCGCGCATCGATGTAACGATTCCAAGGAAGTGGAAGCTTCGTCACATAGAGCGTCGGGCGTCATGAAGAAGACGGCGAGGCCAGACCAGGGTCCAAGCGGAGCGCACTCCTCGCGATCAGTCGTCGTCGCGCTGGGAATATTCCAGAAAATCGCGCAGAATGTAGTTGAAGTCCCTGTTCATGTAGGTTTTGGCCTTGCGCATGAGCAGGGGAATGGGGCTGGACGGCTCGACCTTCTGGAAGAAGGTCTCCACTTCGGTCATCACCGCGACCGCTTCGTTTCGCGTTTTCGCCGCTGGGCGGGCTGAGGCTTTGCTTCCGGTGGCGGAGGCGGCCTGGCTCGTCTGGTCGTCAGCGCCGTCCGCCGGATCGTCGCCATCGCCGCCTCCGGCGCCGTCTTCGTCCCACGCGCCCGGCTGGTCCGACAGTTCGCGCAGCCGCTCCATTCCGATCAGGAAGTTCTGGTTGGGATCGAGGAGGATGACCATCTGCTCGGCCTTGTCCGGCACAAGCGCGACCAGTGCGTCGATGAGTGGTCGCCCGACGAGATATTTCGCCTGACGGATCAACACGAGTGCTGGTGCGGATGGCTCCATGCGGGCGAAATACTGTTCGGCCGCCGCCAGCGCCGCCTTGGCGTCCCGGTGATCGCCGATCGCTCCCGGAGCGGCGGCCGCCGGCCGAACGGGTGCGACTTCGCTCAGAGATAAGGCGTCCGGGACCTCGGCTGTTTCATCGACGCTGGCCGGCACGCCTGCCTCCGGCTCATTGGTGGGCGTGAGGTCGTTCCGGGCAGAGCCGATCAGTTCCAGCAGATCGCCGATCGTCTCCCGGATCGTGTCGAAGTCCGGTGCATATTCGTAACCGGCCTCGTTCACCATCTGATTGTAGATCACGTCGAACGCCTCAAGCGCCTCGGTCAGACGCTGATGGACCGTCTCCACCTCTTTCGCATTGTCGCCTGCGGATAGGACGCGCTGGATCTCTGCCTCGTCCGGCGCACCCTGGGCAAGCTCTGCCCCCTGTGCGGTGGCAGCACCGGTCGCAAGCATGTGCATTCGAAGCGTGATATCGCCCTTGCGCTTGTCGCGAACGATGGGCGCGAAGATCAGCGGGAAGCAGGCGCTGGTGCGGCTGTTGAACCCGTTGAGCGCCGACTGCCGTTCCGTATGATTGCCACTGGAGCCGGGGTGCACGTCATCCCATCGTTCGGTCAGAAGCGCCGCACAGGCAGAAATACAGTCGCAGAACCCCGAAATGTCCCCTGACAAAATGCGAAGCCGGCCTTCGAGCGAGAGAAGACGCAGATCGCGGGAGCGTTCAAGCAGCGCTGCCGCAGGCTCGATGTCTTCGGCGAAATCAATCGATTGGCGAGGAAAGGGATTGCGGTCTTTGTCGAAATAGGCGGTGGGAAGCTTTCCCTCCGCGAGCATCATGTAGTTCAGATAGTCGTTGTCGAGCTCGTCATCGAGATCCGGTCCGCAAACATTGTCCGGTTCGATCGGCTCGACGAGATGCTGATAACGCAAGACCCTGACACCCCGTTATCCGGCAAACATGGGCCGGACAAAAGTAATACGCGAGACAATTCACCTGTCAGGAGAATGGCCTCGCGCCGCAGATTTCAATTTTATTCTCAAACCGACCACAAGACCGGATCGGGACGCTTCCGTAAGAACATATACCCGCCTTTGGTGCGATTATACCGCCGGACAAATGAAATGACCCGCAGGTCAATTCTTGCCCGACTCTTGCCCGACGGGTGGCTCAGGCGCCGCTCGGGCTCCCGGCGGCCTTATGAAACCGTTGGTTTCAAGGGCCTCTCGGTATTATTGCAGCTTAAGCCGCATTTCGACACGCCGGTTTTCCGCCGAATACGGATCATCCGTGCGCGGCTGGCTTTCGCCAAGTCCGATCGCCGTCAGTCGCTCCGGGGAGACACCGGAAGACAGGAGGAAAGACTTGACCGAATCCGCACGGCGCGAAGCAAGCTCATCGTTATGAGCTTCGGTGCCCGAGGCGTCGGTATGCCCTTCGACGACGAAGGTCGCGGCGTTCAGGCGCTGATCCTGCAAGGCATTCGCGAAGACGTTGAGGTTCTCGAGCGCCTCGTCAGTCAGCTCGGCCGAATCGAGATTGAAATTGATCATCATGTCGAAACCACGCGGCTTGACGTCGTCCTTACGGCATTCCTGTGCGGTGCCGATGCAAATGCCACGCGCCTTTCCAAGATCGGCGGAAGAAACGAGGAAATCGAGCACTTCAGCTTTCGAATAGGCCGGCTCAGCGCTTGCCTGCGGAACAGCGAACAGCAAGGTTGCGGATGCGATCAAAAGCGCCTTGAGAGCGGAAGTGTGCATGGAAACCATCCAAAGAGGGTGCCTGACGATTGGCATACGCTACCGGCCCGCTTACGCTTCGTCAATACATTTGAGCCCGGCACGCACAGGTTAAATTTTATCTCTCACGGTCCTGCGCGCTTTGCGCGGCAGCATTGTAGGCTTCGGCGAAATGGGCAAGGAAAACGTCGAGCATACCGTTTTCGTAAGGCTCGGATTTCGCATCCCATCGCTCCACGAAGATGTCCCAGGCGCGCGACTTACGCGACCCAAGCACCGAGCCGCCAGCTCGTGCCTCTATCGCATCGGGCGACAAGCCCTCGAGCAGTTTTGCCAGCGCCTTCTGCATGGCGGAATAGGTCGCCAGCTCGTGGCTTTTCAGGTCGGTGAACGCCTGACGAAAACTGTCGCGAGCACCCAGATATCCGGGCCGGTTCGTTGCGAACATGATCTGGAGCGCGTCTGCCGCTGTCGGCAGGATCTTCAGCGGATTGTTGTTTTCAGCCGTGATCATCGTGCGTTCGGCGCGGGCCATCGCCTTGGCGGCCGCCCGTGCCTTCAACAACCCGGAGAGTTCCTCACTCACCTCGCGCAGGACTGTTCCGATCTCCGTTCCGAGTTCTGCGCCGGAACGCCCGTGCAACGCACTCGGCTCTAATCCGGCGGCAAGCGCGAGGGCCTCGACAAAACTGGAATTGGTTGAGGCCGGCGGCTCCGGCGCGCGCCGCGCGCCATCGGGGGCCTGGTTGTAGGGCGGCCTCGAAGGTGCAGGCGCGGGCTCAATGCGGCGCTTCTCGGGCGGCATGCTCTGAGGGGAAATCATCGGCTCACGCGTCTCGAACGGCGACGCCCTCGGGTCTTCTTCCGCCTCACGTTGCTCGAAGGGAGATGCTTCGCTGCGCTCTTTGCGCGAAAACGGGCTCTCGGGTCCATCGAAGCTGCGAGCCGGTGCAGCGGGCTTCGGCTCCCGGTAGACAGGCAGGTCGATGTGATCCCGGTCGGCATTGCGCGCAGAGCGCTCGCGCGCCGGCAAAAAGTCGCGCCGGTCGACGGCAGCGGGCGTCGGGCCGCCGAAATCCCAGATGCCGTCACCGGCAAAGGGCGAGGCGGCGGCAGATGATTGCCTGCCGTAATCTTCGGTCTCCATGAGAAAGACGGCCACGACATAAGGACCGATCTGCACCCGGTCGCCGTCTCCGAGCAGATGGCGACCCTTCATCCGGTGATGCGCGCCGTTGACGTAAGTTCCGTTACGGGAAACATCCACGAGATAGTACTGTCCGTCTTCGAACTGCACCTCGCAATGCCGGCCCGAGATGTAGCGCTCGTCGTCCGGCAGCGTCCAGTCGCGATAGGCGTCGCGTCCTATCTCGAACGTTCTGTCTTCGGCGACGAAGGTTACAGGACCGCCGTCCGGCAGCTGATCGTAGTTGTCGATCCGAAGTTCGATCTTCATGCGGTCTTCCCAATCGGTCTCGGCTCAATGCGGCCCGGACTGTCACCGGGGAGAGTGCGAGGTCATGCGTAAAAGTTCAACGAAAATGCCATCGGCAGGTCAAGGCCGCACGTCGTCCATTGCCTGTAATCAGGCGAAAACCGCGACAAATCTGCCATGACTTCGATCACTCGAAGCCCGCGCCGCGGATATAGAAGAACGCGAATGCAAGGTCGCTGCTCGCATTGCCGGGTTCGGCCAGCTCGACGGCCAGCTGCTCGAAATAGGTCTCCACATTCGCGGCGTCGGCTTCCTGCGCTGTCCGCAGCGGATCCGGCGTGGTGATCGCAAGGGCAATATTCGCGGTATCGAAAAGGCCGGCCGTTGCTGAGAGCGGTACGACGAAGCGGGCCTGGTCCGCGCTCCGCTCAGAGAAGAACCGGTCAGGCACCTGCTGGACGATCCCTTCATCGTCGACGATCAGCACGGTGAGCTTGCGCGCGTCGATCCCGCTGATCTTTCCGGAGAGTTCGGCTCCGGTTGCAACGTTCCGCCGGTCGATCTGAAGACGAAGCTGCGAGACCGGATAGTCCTTCGAATAGGTGAGAAACGACAGCGCGCGGCACTGCGCATCGGTGATCTGGCCTGTCTGGATCGTGAGTGGAAAATCGACGGCTGCGGCGATCTGTTCTTCGAAGTCCGAAAGACGGGCAGCGGAATTGGACAGGCCTTCGATGACGATCCGGTCGTTGCTTGCCCGGCTCGGCATGGCGGCAAAGCACCGGCCCGTCGCATATCCTTTGATAAACCGGATGACCTCGGCTGCATCCGGCGAGGCCGACGGTCCGCCGCCCTCCTCGCCCGCCAGCACCTCGCTCTCCGGCAGCCCCAGCGGAGTCAGGGTCTGTGTTCCAAGCGATCCGAGACGAAAGGCCCGCTCCGGCGCAATGGCGTCCGCACCGGATGGAAAAAGCTCCACGGGTGGCGCAGCGGCCGCCTCGTCCGGCACGACGGCGGTACCGTCGCTGGGACGGACGGGGAGGCTCGCGGCGGGGGCCTGGCGAACGACCTCTTCATCTTGCGGCGCCGCTTCAACGCCGTTGCGCGGCAAGCTGTCCGGCGAAACCCGTGATGGCGCTATCGGCTCGATGATCGCCAACGGCGCCATCATCCGGGTGATTTCGGAACGGATTGCCTCCGACATGGCGACCACCGCCTCGCTTTCGCTCGCATCGATGGTTTCAGGCGACGAGTGCTCCGCGCCCAGCACAGGCGTTTGACGCGCTTCGGCCCGACCAGGCCGGGTCTGACCGACCCGCTCCACGACAGTGACTCCGTCTAAAGCCTCCGCACCAGCCGATCGCGAGCCGGGCGCCGACTGGGTTGCCTGACGCGCGGCGATCCGTTCGCTGGCTTGCAGCGCGGTCTCGTTGTCCGGGCGATCAGGTCGCGTTGCGGCATCCGGCTCGCGATCGGCGACGACGTCGCTCGCCACGTCTGTGCCAACTGTCGCTGTTGCGACATTTGTTTCGAGATCGTCGGCTGCCCGTGCGTTCGGGCTCTCTTCGGCCATGTTCGTGGAAGGCTGATCGCTCGGCCCGTTCGCATCCGGCGCGATGGCGCTGACTGCGGGGTCGACTACATCAAGCGGCATTGCATCGATCACAAAGTCAGTCTCTGCCGGGGGTACCTCCGGCTCGTTCGGCTGGCTGAGGCCGAGAAGGAGACCACCCACGTGGACCGCAAGAGAGGTCACGATGGCCGGAAGCCAGAGCCAACGCTCGTCGGTCATCATGGGCTCACTCCGGGGTTGTCACGCAAGGTGACGAGCGAGACCGCAAAGCCACGGCCACTCAACTCGGAGGCCATGTCAAGAAGAAGAGAGGCGGCCACGGTTCGGGACGAGAGCACATAGATCCGCCCGCTTTCGAATGCCTCATCCCGCTCGATCTGCGAAAGGGCCCCCGCGAGTTCGGACCGTTGAACGGCTTCGCCTTCCAGAACGATATCGTTCTCGCCCCGAAGAACGAGCAAGGGCCTCGGCAGACGTTCGACCGGCAGGGAGCGGGTCACAGCCGGATCGATTTCCGCCTCGATCGGCTCGATGATCGTACCGCTGAGTATGAAGAACAGCAGCAGCAGGAAGACGACGTTGATCGTCGCCATCGAAAAATCGAGACGGCGCCGTTCGGTGGGGGCCTGTCTCATGGGTGACTACCCTCCCCTGGTACCGGAGGTTGGGGAGCGCTGCGGCGCGGCGAAGCGCACACGATCGAGACCACTCGCGCGGAATGCTTCCAGCGCGGTCGCGACATCCTGAACCGTCGCCGACCGGTTCGTGAGAAGAAGCGCATCGCGCACGCCTTCCTCCTTCATGACGGCGAGCGCTTCGGGGAGTTGTGCGAGCGTGATCGTGGATGCGCCGGCCCTGATATGGCCGCGCGAGAGTATGAGCACGATCTCGGTCCCATCCGCGCTATCCGGGCGCTCGCTTGGCTCCGCCTCGGTGGGCGCTGCCGAGGCAGCTCCGCCAGCCTGTGCGCTGCTCGCGAGTTCAACAAGGGAATAGGGAGCAACCTGCGAACACACCATGAAAAAAACGAGCAGGAGAAAGATGACGTCGATCAGGGGCGTCAACAGAAAGCCGCGAAGCCGGCGGCGCTGCGGAAGGCGTCTTGCCGGACCTGTCACGCGTCCAGCTCCAACAGGGCGGACCTGGTTCGGCGACCATCCAGCCCACCCATACCGGCCGACTTCCCGATGCTGATCATCTCGCGCCCATCAATTGTGGCGTGTCCTTTAACCGAGTTCGATCGCGTCGCTAGAGCGAAATACGATCAGGCACGAGCCGGAATGCCGCTCTAGGCCTTTGTCTTGCCGCATGATTTGATCCGAAAAGTCATGCAACATCTCCGCATCATGCATTAGGCTCCTGGCATGACAGGCATCTGCCCGGGCGAGCGTTTGGCGGCAGATGAGCGATCGTCAGCCGCCATATCCCGCTCAAATCGGCCTGTTCGGCTGCATAGTCCTTGTGAGATCAGGATCTCATAGGCCGATCGCTCCTGATCGATCCGCTGCTCAAGGAGAACGGTGATGAAATAAAACGGAATTGCCACGACAAGCCCCGCGGCCGTCGTCATCAATGCCGTCCATATGCCTTCGGCAAGGTTGGACGGGTCCACCGCCCCGCCACTCGAGGCAAGCCCCTCGAAGACGTCGATCATGCCGAGGACCGTGCCGAGAAGCCCCAGCATCGGAGCCGACTGAACGATAGCCTCGAGAAGGCGCATATGCCTGTTGAGCTGTTCGATCGCCGCCGTGCTTGCCTGATATCCTCTCTCCCGGGCAAAAGTATCGCTCTGGGAGCGCAAGCTGAGCCCCTCGATCACCGCACCGACCACATGGCCGCGAAGGGTCTTTGCGCTCCCTGCAAGCGCGCCCGTCGCCTCACGATTACGCGAAGCATAGGCTTCGAGGATGCGCGTCGCCTCCTTGCTCTGGCCCACACCCAGTTGCATGAACTGAAAGTACTTGAAGAGACTGATCGTCAGGCCGACGATGGATAGAATTGCCAGAGCGAGCAGGACCAACCCGCCAACCGACCCGATCTGATCGAAGAGCCCGCCCGACATCTATCGTCTCCGTCCTCAGAGCCCGAACACGATGTCGGTTCGGGTGCTCGTCTTCAGCCCCTGAAGGCAAAGCGCTGAATCTCCTCCCGCGATGGAGCACTCCGACACATCGTTGATGAGCAGACGCGAGATCTCACTGCATTGCTGGTCGCTCAGATCGAACTGGACCACCTTGGTCTTGCCGACCGGAAGCTGGCCGAAATCGAGAACCAGCAGTCTCGACACGCGACTTTCCTCGTCGAACACGACGAAGTCGTAAGCAATGCGTTCGAAGGCCTGCTGCGTCTTATTGGATGCAAGATAGGAAATTCGGCATGCACCGTCCGCGTCCGTCGCGTTGTTCAGTTCGAGCTCGATCCCACCCGAGGGCGCGGCGTTTTCACCAGCGGTATTGGATGAAGGGCTCTCGGCTTGTTGGGCGCAAGCGATGCCAAGGATCGACCCAATCAAACCGAAGGCGACGACAGCCCCGGTGACGGCGCGCCTGATCATGTCCTGCATGTCCTCTCCAATCATGATCGATCGGCCGATCCGACGATCGTGATAAGGCAGTCTGACCCGGCCTTCGGATTCGGTCAACCGTCCACGTAAGGGGCTGAAGATGCCGAGCCGGTGCGACCGGCGATAAAACGGACGGCCATCCAAAAACTCCGGCTCCCTGCTATACAGCCGGCATTGCAGGAGATGTGAACTGGAAGGTCGAAAACCGCCGGGACTTACCGAAACGAGCCGAGGACGAAAGCTCTTCGAACGCGTGTCCTGAATTGTGAGGAGCCGGGTTCGCGGCCTCGGATAAACGCAACGTTCTGGCGTTCGGCTCGCTTCACGGATTGCCGGGTTGCAGTACTTTGCGTCATGTTACGGGGTCTCGCCGGGATCGCCGCGGCCTGCCGGACCGGTTCACCCCCTTCAGCAGTTCTGCCAAGACCGACCGCCGGAGCGGTGTTTCTTGAAGCGATCGCTTGAGACGGACGCCGCGATGGAAGCGGCACCAGTGCTGAATCGAGCGAGGGGGCCTGAACTTCCGGCCGATCTCCGAGAGCGTGTCTGGCGGAGGGGTTTGCATGTGGCGCGACCATAGCCGTCTGCTTCAGACCGTCGATCACGCTATCGACCGACCGATCGGCTGCGCCGTCATTGGCGCCAAGCGCTGCCGCAGAGAAAGACCTCACCGCGTCATCATCGAGATCAGCCGAGGCATCGCCCGCAGCAGCGACAACATTCTTGACGGTGGAAGCCGAGAAAGTCACATTCGAGCGAGCAGCAATCGCGACCGTAACCGAAATTGTCGCGAGCGCTACGGAAGTCGCCACAACCAGTGTTTTCATCGCACTGCTCCCTGCCGTTTACGTATCGACATATCAGCTTGGTACCGTAACCGCAAATAAAGTTGTCGATACAACAGATAGCGGTAAACGAGCCGCAACACGCGCCGACGACGAAGGCCTTGATGGACTCTGGAAGATCGTTCGACATCGCTGGCAAGCGAAGATGGCCGCACCGGCGCAAGGCACTGGCGCTGCTGGTGTTCCTCGGCCTCGCGATTGATCAGGCCCGAGCGCAGTTCGCGGTCTGCAATCAGTCGCTCGACGTCGTGAACGTCTCCATCGGCCGCGAGGTGGACAGCGACTTCCAATCCGAAGGCTGGTGGACGATCGGCGCCAATCAATGCTCGACTGTGATCAGAGAGCAACTGACGAGCCGCTATATCTATGTCTACGCCAACGACGTATTCGATCAGCCCGTGACCTATGGATCGACACAGATGTGCATCGCGCAACGGCGCTTTACGATACGCGGAACGGAGGATTGCTTCGTGCGCGGATTCTCCACGGCCGGCTTCATCGAGGTCGACACTCAAACCATGGCCCGGTGGACACTCTTTCTCACGCCACAAAATCGCTAAAGTCAGCTGACAGCGGCAATACCTCCGGAACGGACGAATACCGACCGATAAGGCAAGTAGAAACCCAGAGAGGGGTGGATTTTACCTCACGTAGGGTTTAGCATCAGCGATGCAGAATTGGACCGCCCATTGGATCGGATCGACGATCTCGTGATCAAGATCGAACGATACATCTTGCTCGTTTTAATTGCGCTCGCTGCGCTCGTTCTGTCACGTCCCGATTCTGCGCTTGCCGACGATGATCGGCGCGTCGCTCTTGTCGTGGGCATTTCGGAATACGAGTCGATCTACTCCCTGGAAAATGCTGCGAGCGACGCCGAAACCGTCGCCGGAACCCTGGAGCAGATTGGTTTCGACGTGACGCTGCTGCAGAATTCCGATCGGCGGCACATGCTTAACACGATCGATGCATTCAAGCAGAAAGCCGACGGCGCGGATGCCGCCTTGTTCTACTATGCCGGCCACGGTTTTCAGTTCGGCGGGGTGAACTACCTCGTACCGAGCGATGCAGTCTTGACGGAACAGAACAGCATCGAGACCCAGACGCTGAGCCTCAACGAAATCATTGCAAAGCTTGAAGACCGTCGTCGCCAGACGCTCATCTTCCTGGATGCCTGCCGCAACAATCCGCTTCCCGCGAGCCTGCGCGGACAAACCGGCGAAGGTCTTTCGCAGGTGGAAACCGGCAACGGCACCTTTGTGGCTTTCGCCACCCAGCCGGGAAATGTCACGCGGGACGGGTCGGGAGACAACAGCCCCTTCACGCGCGCATTCGTCGACAACGTCACCGAGCCGGGCCTGAGCATCTCGGACCTGATGATCCAGGTGCGAAACGATGTGCAGGAGAACACGCTCTATCAGCAGACCCCGTGGGATCAGTCCTCGCTTCGCTCGCAGTTCTACTTCGTTCCAGAGAACGAAGCCGGATCCGGCCTGACTGACGAAGATCGGGAAATGCTGGCTGCCCTGCCGCCCGACCTGCGCGCCAAGTTCGAGGAGCGGTTCGGAATTTCGCTCGCGCCTGATGAAGAAGAGACCGTCGAGATCGCATCGATCCAGCCGAGCATCCAGATCTCTGTCGTCACGCCGCCAGAGCCGCTTTCGGACACCGCCGGCACGTCGCCTTTGGAAGACACCCTCAATTCCGAGGCTGCGGGCACAAATGCTCACTCCCCAACCGTGTCCGAAACGGCAATCGAGACCGCTTCTGCCGAAGAGCCGCCCGATGGAGCTATCGCAGATGACGTGCAAGACATCGCGAATGGTTCGGTGGCCGAAAAGCCGATCATACCGCAGATCAGCATTGAGGTCGTTCGGGACTTGTCTCCGAACGCCCCCGGCGCGAGCACGGAGGAAAGCCGCGAATACGATGTAGCGGTCCTCTCGCCGCGCGATGCGCCAGAACGTATAAGCTTGGATGGAGCAAGCGAGCGACCCAAGAGCCAGACACGAACAATCGAATTGCGGTCCGCCGAACCAGCATCGGCGACACGAGGCGCAATCAGCGCCGCCGAGAACGTGAACAAGCCTTATGCTGCCGTGGAACACCTGGCGGGCTCGAAAGAAACCCAAACCGGTGTCGAGATCGATCGTCTCGTTCCTGCCAATCTGGCAGCGGAAGTCATCGTCGGCAAGGAACTTCCGAAACGCGAGGGTGAAATCCAGGTCGCGGCCCTTACGCCAAACGATATAGACCCAGCTCTCCTCCCCCAAATCCCAGATACGGCAGGAGAGGATGATTCCGGGGAGATCACGGCCGAATCTCTCGGTGTCGAGGAAGATCAGCTGCCACGTGCGGTTCAGGCCGAGTTGGCTCGCCTTGGCTGTTATCGCAGCACGGTCGACAACCTTTGGGGGGCGAATTCCGCTCGGGCGCTGCTTCGCTATTATGCCAACAAGAAGATGGAGCCCGAAGACTCGCGACCCAATCCGACACTTCTCTCCAATCTTCGGCAGGAAGAAGAGGTTGTATGCAAGGTGACGC
Source organism: Fulvimarina fulva (assembly GCF_039652615.1). Taxonomy (NCBI): domain Bacteria; kingdom Pseudomonadati; phylum Pseudomonadota; class Alphaproteobacteria; order Hyphomicrobiales; family Aurantimonadaceae; genus Fulvimarina; species Fulvimarina fulva. Next base: position 250,589 of record NZ_JBDJAC010000004.1, on the reverse strand, counting down.
GTGTCGCGCCGAAGGCCGATCCGACGCCAGCCGCTAAGACGCAGCGCAAATCGACGCCGAGCGTGAAGAAGAATGCGAGCCCGAAGCCCGCCGCAAAGAAACGGACGACGACAAGGAAGCCGGCCGCCACGAAGCCGGCGGTCAAGAAGCGCGCGGCCCCGGCCCGTCGTACCGTTCAGACACGTCCTGCCCCGAAAGTCCGGCAGGCAGCGCCGCGCCGTCAAACGTCTTCGAGCAGCGGCTTCAGCCGTGGAAGAATGCTGCGTGGAGCCTTCCGATGACGTGCAGTTACCGTCTGGCGCTTCAGGAAGACGAGCGCTGGATCACGCGCCCTCGTGACAGCGGATGCTGGACTCACCTGCAACCAATAAGCCCGCCAAGCTCCTGACCGGCGGGTCGTCTTCATGCACGTTCTTGACCCCTCCTTTCGCGAGACGAAGCAGAAGCGTCGGCGCGATCGCCGTCGACGCCAGATCGTTCGCATCTGTTTGGCGGGCCTGTGCGTCATTGCGGTCGTCGGTGCTGGTATCGTCTACCTGGCAGGAGGCGAACCGACACCTTCGCAACCCCCGATCGCCCAGGCTGAAACCGATCTCGACGAAGAGTTGACGCCTGTCGAGATCGCGCTTCCGGATGCCGAGCAGCCTGCGCCAAGCGTCAGACCAAAGGCACTCGACCTGATGGGCGATCCCCTTCGCATAACACTCGAACAGGGAGGCGAGGCATCGGCTCGGGCGCGCCCGGTCGAACGGCCTGAAGACCTCGGCAAGTTCGTCCCGGAAGGAAAGGTCTATCTTCTTTCCGATACCATGGTGTCTTCGAGCGAGCGCTTCATGGCCAATCTGCCATCGACCCAGGAAGAATTTGCGTTCTTTCGGGCCCAGCAAACGGTGACCGCCGATGATCCGCTTCCCTATCTACCTGATAGCGAGCCGATGCCGGTGGGCGTCTCGGAGATTTCGCTCGATATCGAAGCCGACGCGGAAACCGCAGGCTGGGGCGAAACCATCTCCAATGGGGAAGAAGCACTTCCCAAATTCGAGCGTACCACGATCGAGAATACGACGAGCGTGGCCTTGCTCCGGCCTGACTACCAGCGCGCACCGGTCCAGCAAGATATGTTCGTCTCGGTGCTCGCGAAGCGAAGCCTCGAAAACCTCTTGTCGGAAGATGGCTTCGACGACGGCGAAGCCGAACATGCCGAGAAGGCAGCGAAACAGCTATTCGGGATCAACGAGCTCGAGGCCGGGATGATCGTCGCGGTCCGTGGCCTTCGCCTCAACGGGCAGTCTGCGCGGTGGTCGGTCGGGCAGATCTCGATCTACAAGGCGCGCGACTATATCGGCACGCTCGCCCGAAGCGATGACGGCAATTTCGTCGAGGGTGCCGACCCTTGGGTTCAGAAGGACCTGTTCGCTCTCTCCCAAAAGGAGGGTCCGGCGAAACAATATCGCCTGCTGGACGCGGTCTATAGCACCGCGATGCGAAACGGCGTGCCCTCAGGCGTCGTCGGAGAAGCTATGATGTTGCTTGCGCGCGGGGAGGATCTCAGCGGCTTCGCATCGCCCAAGGATCGCTTCGTCCTGATCTACAGCGATGCGCCGCGCGACAGCACCGGCGGCACCAGCGGGCGGGTCCTCTATGCCGCGATCCGTCGAGCAGAGGCAACGATCGAATGCTTCGTCTATCGTGCCCCCAACAAGCGCGATTTCGACTGCCTGACGGAGAGCGAGATCACCGATCAGGTCAGCGTCACGGTGGGAGCACATGTCAATGGCATGGTCACGCCGGTCAAGGGTGTCATGACCTCCACTTTCGGGCCGCGAAAGCATCCGATCCTCGAGACGGTCCGAATTCACAAGGGCGTCGACTGGGCCGCGCCGACCGGAACGCCGGTTTTTGCCGCTTTCGACGGCACGGTTTCCTATGCCGGCGACGGCAAGGGCTACGGCAATCTCGTCAAGATCGATCATGAGGCCGGCCGGGCGACACGCTATGCCCACCTCAGCCGGTTCGGTGAAAAGGCAAAGGTCGGAACCCACGTTCAGGCCGGTGACGTAATCGGCTATGTCGGCACGACCGGGCTGTCGACCGGCCCGCACCTTCACTTCGAACTCTACATCGCGGACAAGGCGGTCGATCCGCTGGCGCCGGGCTCAGCGCCGGGCGCTCCCACGACGCAATACGCCAGTGTCGGCGACGAGCGCGGCGCCGTCAGCATGCTAGTGAACAAGATCATCCGGGTGGAGAGCGCCGGCAATGCCCGCGCCAAGAACCCCCTCTCGACGGCCACCGGCCTTGGACAGTTCATCCAGTCCACCTGGCTGCGGATGATGCGAACATATCGCCCCGATCTCGCCCGGTCGCTTTCACGCGACGATCTGCTCGCCCTTCGCTATGATCCGACGATCTCGCGTGAGATGGTGCAGAATCTCGCGCTCGAGGGCGAGGCCTATCTGAAGGCGCGCGGACACGGAATCACCGCCGGAAGGCTGTATCTCTGTCACTTCCTCGGAATGGATGGTGCCCATATCGTGTTGTCGGCCGACAGTAGTCGTCCACTTGTCGATGTCCTTGGGTATCAGGTGATCGCGGCCAATCCGTTTCTCAGGGGACGTTCCGTGGGCTATGTCATCGACTGGGCGGAACGAAAGATGCATGGGGCCAAGGCAAGCCAGGTCGCGGCCGCAGCGCCCTCCGGTTCAGAACCGGTTGTAGCGCAAAAAACCGTCACGCGAACCGATACGGACTTCGAGGACTATAAGTCGGCCATGCAAACAATCGTGAAGGAGAATGGCGCACTGTTTTGAGTGGCAAAAACGGGCGAAAAGACTGATCGCCGATCAATAGGCTATCGCACGCCGAACACTCCAACAATGGCCCGCAGCAAATAGCAGCGCCCATTCCCCTACGTCACAAGCCCGCACGTTATAGAAACGAATCGAATTATTGTTAACATATCGTCGCTCAGCGGCTCACTCGCTCATATACACCAAGGTATTATCGTATATTTACTAATTATACCATAGAGCCAGGAGAACCAAGCATCATCACCATCAACCTTAAGTCAAATTTATGACGCATAGATGACACCTCATTCCACGTCGAATCGCATTGACAGGGGTGAAGCCCGTGAGTACCCCTGAGGAAAGATATGCGGAAGAGGTGGGTCGATGTCGCAGGATTCAGGTCAGAAGTTTATCAAGCGCAACCGGCCACCGCGCGTACAGATTTCCTACGAAGACCCTTATAACGCCGAGAAACAGGTGGAATTGCCCTTTGTGATGGGCGTGATGTCTGACTTGTCCGGCAATGCCTCCAAGGTTGAGAAGCCACCCGTGGCGGAGCGGAACTTCACGGGCGTCGATATGGACAATTTCGACGCGTATATGACGAGCGTCGAGCCTGCGGTGAGGTTTCGCTGCGCCAACAAGCTTTCGGACACCGAAGGTGAGCAGCTGGGCGTCGAACTCACCTTCAAGACATTGTCCGATTTCAGCCCGGCGGCGGTCGCCCGTCAGGTCAAGCCGCTCAGGGAGCTTTTGGAAGCCCGTGAGCAATTGGCCAATCTGCAGCGTTACATGGACGGACGCGTTGCTGCCGAAGGCCAGCTTCGCAAGCTTCTCGCGGACCCCAAGATGATGACTGCGCTGAAGGAACGGCGTCAGAAGTCGATCGAAGCCGGCGAAGCGGACGCAAACGAAGACGACGGCTCGAAGTAAATCGGGCGTTGGTTGGCACTGAGATCAAAGCGATAGGCTGATACGAATGGCGAGTGATCTGCAAGAACGCGAGAGTGCATCTGAGACTTATGAGGACGTCGACGAGTTCGCCGCTCTTCTGAAGCAGTCCTTCAAGCCGCGTTCGACAGTTCATGAGAACGAGGTCGACAAGGCGATCAACACGCTTGTCAGCCAAGCGCTCGAGAACACCGATCTCGTCAAGGACGATGTCCTCGACACAATCGACGACATGATCGCCCAGCTCGACCGGAAGCTCTCCGATCAGCTGAACGAAATCATCCACAATGAGACGTTCCAGGAAATCGAAAGCGCCTGGCGCGGACTCGAATATCTGTCGAACAATTCGGAGACGGACTCGACCTTGAAGATCAAGGTCATGAACGTCTCAAAGAACGAGCTTTTCCGCGAGCTTCGCAACTATCGTGATGCGAAGTGGGACCAGAGCCCGCTTTTCAAGAAAGTATACGAAGCGGAATTCGGGCAGCTTGGTGGGCAGCCCTACGGCGCCCTGGTCGGCGATTATTATTTCGACCATTCGCCGGTCGATATCCATCTGATGCGCGATCTCGCCAAGATCGGCGCGGCATCCCACTGCCCGATCATCGCTGGCGCGGCGCCCTCGCTGATGAACATGGATACGTGGACGGAGCTCTCCAATCCGCGTGATCTGTCGAAGATTTTCGACACGCCGGAATATGCCGGATGGAAATCCCTGCGTGACTCGGAGAACTCGCGATATCTGGGCCTTTGCATGCCACGCGTTCTGGCGCGCGAGCCCTACGGCGCCAAATCGGTACCTGTCGAGGAGTTCAACTTCGAGGAAGAAACCGACAAACATGCCGGCAAGCAATATGCCTGGATGAACGCCGCCTACGCGATGGCGACGAATATCAACCGGGCCTACAAGGAATATGGCTGGACCGTCCGTATTCGCGGTGTCCAATCCGGCGGTGAAGTGATCAATCTTCCCACACACGTTTTCCCGACCGATGATGGAAGCGTGGACCTCAAATGCCCGACCGAAATCGCGATCAGCGACCGGCGGGAAGCGGAACTTTCGAAATCCGGACTTCTTCCGCTCATCCATCGCAAGAACACCGACAAGGCCGCATTTATCGGTGCGCAATCCGTCTACAGGCCTAAGAAATATAACGATGCGGAAGCCACTGCGTCGGACAACATCTCCTCGCGACTTCCCTATATGTTCGCAGTGTCGCGCTTTGGCCACTACCTTAAGTGTATGGTTCGCGATAAGATCGGCGAGACAATGGAGCAGGAACAGTTGGAGGTTTGGCTTCAAAGCTGGATCAACCAGTATGTCGACCCAACGCCGAAGATATCGACACCAGCCCAGAAAGCGCGGCAGCCGCTCGCTGAAGCAAAAGTGACTGTATATCCCGACGAAGAAAATCCGGGTTATTATGGCGCTCGGTTCTACCTGCGTCCGCACTTCCAGTTGGAAGGCATGGATATCGGATTGAGTCTCGTTTCTCGGCTTCCCGGTCAGAAGGGCTGATCGGTCCACACCACCCCCGCAGGAAAACCTGCACATAGCTTGGAGTTAAGACAGTGGCAGTCGATGTATTTCTCAAAATCGATGAAGTGAAGGGCGAGTCGCGCGACTCCGAACACAAGGAAGAGATCGACGTTCTCGCTTGGTCCTGGGGCGTATCGAATTCCGGTACGTATCACCTCGGCGGCGGCGCCGGTGCCGGCAAGGCGAACTTCCAGGACATCACAGTGACGAAGTATGTCGACAAGGCATCACCGTCCTTCATGAACAGCTGCGCCAGCGGCGCTCACTACCCGAAAGCGGTCATGGTCGCGCGGAAGTCGGGTGGCAAGAAGCCGGTCAACTACTTCACCATCACCATGGACAAGGTGTTTGTCTCTTCCTACCAGACGGGCGGTTCCGGCTCTGGTGGGGATGATCGCATCACCGAAACGGTTACGCTCAACTTCTCGGAAGTCGAAGTCCAGTATATCGAACAGCTCGAGAACGGCGGCGAGGGCAAGAAGCCCAAGTTCAAGTGGAAAATCGCGGAAAACGTCGCGGGCTAAGCCCGAACTGAATAAGGACGGCCGGGCTGGCAGCTTCGTCGACCCGGCCGTTTGCATGCGAGACACCGCCAGGACCTGTCCGATGCAAGCGATTTGGGAGCAGAGCGGACCTTAAATTCCCAAAAGGTGGCTTCTCTTTCGGTTCAGAGGCAGTCTTAGCCCAGCCAACCTTCGCTTGCCTCATCGGTTCCGCGCTGGCCACCGGGCTCCAGTCTTGCTGACGTCACGCGTGATTTGCGAAAACTTCGACGGCGGACCGAGGACCCGCGATGCTCTTCAGTGCTGGGTAAAAGCGTATTGGCAAAGCAAGACTATTTTCAGATTCCTCTGATGTATGCGTTTCGAACCGCCTACGAAGAAGGGGATGCCCGCACGAAGGTGGACGAACGCCAAGAAGGCGCCCGCGTCCTTTCGAACAGAGCAACTTTGCGCAGGCGCGGCGTCGACGAAGCGACGTTGCGCGCCGATTTCATGAATGATCTGACGGCCCTCGCCAACTGCATCAACCTGCAATCCGTCATCAACCTCGACGACTACAAGCGTGTCCGCGCATCCGTGCTGAACTACGGACTGGACGATGTCGGACGGATGACGAGCGAAGACCGGGCCGTCGATAAGCTTGCCACCGAACTGACCTCCACACTGCTTCGGTTCGAGCCGCGCCTTTCGTCGGAGAACCTGTCGATCGAGAAGAGGGCAAACGACGAGGTCAATCATCGCGTCCGCTTCGAAATCGCCGGCATGATGAAATGCCGTCCCTACAATGTTCCGATCGAATTCATCGCGGAGGTCGATGTCGCGTCTGGTCTGGTTCACCTGAATCAGGGGCGTAGCATCAGATGAATGCCGAATTCCTGCGGTTCTACGAGCAAGAACTGGCGATTCTTTACGAGCGCGCCGAAGAATTCGCGGAGGAATTTCCAGGAATTGCCGAACGCCTCGGCGGTCTGACCCGCGAAAAGGTCGACCCCGGCATTGCCGGTCTCCTGGAGGGCTGCGCCTTCATGGCCGCCCGCGTGCAGCTCAAGCTCGACAGCGAGTTCTCGACATTCACGACAGAGCTGCTTGAGCGCTTGATGCCTGACTATCTGGCGCCAACGCCCTCCGCCATCCTCGTCGAGGCGCGTCCGAATTTCAGCGACGACAATCTGACGCCCGGAAAGCGGTTCCCTGAGGGGAGTGTCGTCGATACCGTCTATGTGGAGTCCGAACGCCGGGTCTCTTGCCATTTCCGGCTGTCCCGACCGCTGTTCGTCGCGCCGTTGCGGGTCGAAACGGCGGAATATCTCACATCTCCCGCAGCCCTCCAGGCTCTTGGTCTCGAAGTGAGAGACACGACGCTTGCCGGGCTCCGGCTGACGATTACCCGGCGCCCTTCGCCAAACGCACCGTCCGATAAAACAGCGAAGACATCGAACGAGAACCGGCAGACCCCGCTCAGCGGTGTGAAGACCGATGATTTACCGTTCTTTTTGTGGGGTAATTTCGGTGATGCGGTCAATCTGTACGAGCAGCTTTTCGCCCATCTGACGGCGATATCGGTCCGATATGTCGACCCGTTCGGCAATCCTCGCTTCATGCGCCTCGAACCGCACTCGATCGAACAGATCGGTTTCGGCGAAAGCCCGATTTTCGGCGAAGACGACCGGATGCCGAGCGGCTTTGCGCTGCTGCGCAGCTTCTTTGCATTTCCCAACGCCTATCTTGGCTTTCGCCTGACCCGCCTGAAGCGGATTTTGGAGCGCCTCGACGTGCCCCAGGCCGACTTCCTCTTCGAGTTCGACGAGATCGACACGGCGCTCGCGCCGCGGGTGGACGCGGGTATGTTCCGGCTGAATGCAGCGCCCGCGGTCAATCTGTTCGAAATGACCTGCAGCCGCATCCGGCTGAAGCAGGACCGGCACGAATACCAGGTGGTGCCGGATGTCAGTCGCTGGATCGATTTCGAGCCTTATCGCGTCACAAAGGTGGAGGCGATCTATCCGGGCGAGAAGGAAAAGGTGCCGGTCTATCCCCTCTACGCCGCCCCCCCGGAGACCGTGCCACTCAAAACGGCCCATTATTACAGCGTCCGCCGGATGCCGCGGCTTCGCACGGAACGCGAGCGTCGGTTCGGCCAGCGCGCGGAATATCTTGGAAGCGATCTGTTTCTCATCCACAGCGAGCCGGCAAATCTCAATTCGTCGAAGCGAGCCCGCGAATTGTCGGTCAGGGCGGTCTGTACGAACCGTCATCTGCCAGATCAGCTGCCGATGGGCTCGACCGGCGCGGAACTCGATCTCGTCGATGATACCTCTATCAGCCTCGACTGCATTTCCGGCCCGACACGCCCCCGCGAGTCGATCGTCGTACAGGAGCGGTCCAAGCCGCACGAACGGAGCATGGGGACCGTATTGTGGCGGCTGATCAACGCCCTGAACTTCAACCATCATGGCATTTCCCGGTTTTCCGGCAAGGATGCAGCCGGGGCGGTTCGGGAGATTCTCGCCCTCTTTTCCGACATGAACGATCTTGCCAGTGACCGGCGCCTGCGCGGCATTGTCGGCATTGCGTGCCGCCCCATTTCGCGGCGCCTTCGCCAGCCCGACGGCTTTAACGCGGCCCGCGGAATCGAGATCACAGTCACACTCGACGAGAATGCCTTCGAGGGAACCGGAATCATGCTTCTTGGCGCGCTCCTCGATCGCTTTTTTGCCGATTACTCCAGCATCAACAGTTTCACCGAAACGGTGATCACGTCGCGCCAGCGCGGTCTCGTGAAGCGTTGGCCACCGCGCTCGGGAACCGGTCCGGTCTTATGACGCGCCGCGACGAGCTCGAAGCCAACCCGACCGTTCATGATCTCTTTTCGATCCTCCGGGAGATCGAAAAGGCGACACCCGATCAGCCCCGTATCGGCCGCAGCGAAACCAGGCGCGCCGATGTGGTCAGTCTCGGTCAGGATCCCTTTCTGGAATTTCCGCTTTCGACCATCGAGAGCTTCGAGATGCGCGAGGGTATTCCTCATCTCAATACGCGGTTCCTGGGTTTTTTCGGACCGCAGGGCGCTCTCCCGCTGACGACCTCCGTCGATGCCATGGAGTGGAGCCGAGGACGCGATCCTTCCTTCGTGCGCTTCACCGAGCTGTTCTCCAACCGGTTTCTCCAGTTCTTCTTTAGGGCCTGGTCCGATGCCCGGGCGATAACCCAGCATGACCGGCCGGACCACGATCGATTCGTCGACTATTTCGGATCGTTCCTCGGCATCGGCACCAAGGCTTCCTCGAATCGCGACAGCATTCCCGATGAGATAAAGCTTCCCTATTCGGGGCTTGCCGATGGGCGGGTGAAGACGGCAACCAAGCTGCAACGGTTTTTGCGCGGACTGCTCCACACGGATGTCGAGATCATCGAGCGGATCGGCAGCTGGCTCGAATTCGACCAGATCCAACGCAGCGCCATCGGTGTCAGCGGCATGCGCATTGGCGACGATGCCTATCTCGGCTCGCGCGCCTATACGATCAACGAGAAAATCCGCATCCGCCTCAAGACCGAAACCCTTGAAAGCTACGAAAGCCTCTTACCGGGCGGCGAGCTCTGCGACCGGCTGACCGACATCTGCTTCCTCTATATGGGCCACCGCTTCGAATTCGATGTCGAACTGGGACTCAAGGCCGATCAGGCGCCGCCCGTGCGGCTCGGCGAGTCCGGCGCGCTCGGCTTGACGAGCTGGATCGATCCGAAAGCCCGCGTCGAAAAGGGCGAGACGTATTTTTACGACGCGCGCTTTGCGCCGCTCGAAATCCGAATGAACGCTGCGGACGAAGCGCCGCCAAACGACAAAGACTGAAGGGGACAGCATGATCGATATCAGTCTGGAGACGGTCGCAGGCAAGCTCAATCAGCTTGGCTTCGAAGCTTTTCGGCAGGCCACCCTCAGGGCGAAGAAGGCCGGGCACCGCAATGTGGAGCTTGCCCATCTCCTGGCCGGAATACTGGCCAACGATCGGTCCGACCTGTCGATCACGCTGGACCACTTCAATCTCGATCGAGCGCGCGTCTCTGCCGACATCCAGCGCGTCATCGAGGGATTTCGCGCTAACGTGACCGAGATGCCGGGCTTCACGCCAAGCCTGACGGATGCCCTCGATCGCGGCTGGGTCTATGCGACATTGCTCTTCGGCGAAGTGCAGATCCGCACCGGCCACATTCTCATCGCCTGCCTCCAGGACAAGAAGCTGCAGGACGAGATCTACGGCCTCTCCCGCGCCTTTCGCGACCTCAATCCGGAGACCGTGGCTGCGGAAGCGCGACTGGTCTGGGGCGAATCCGACGAGGAAAATCTGAGGCCGATGGACGGCTCCGGCCTCACCTCCGGCTCATCAGCGGCTGCGGACGGCGAGGGCAAGGGGCGCGGAACCTCGGCTCTCGATCGCTTCTCCGTCGACATGACAGCAAACGCCGCCTCAGGCCATATGGACCCTGTCGTCGGGCGGGACGACGAGATCCGTCAGATCATCGACGTCCTGATGCGACGGCGGCAGAACAATCCGATCCTGACGGGTGATGCCGGCGTCGGCAAGACCGCCGTCGTCGAAGGCTTTGCCCAGCTCCTCGCCTCCGGCAACGTGCCACCGCAGCTGAAGGGCGTGAAACTCCATGCGCTGGATATCGGCCTGATGCAGGCCGGCGCTTCGATGAAGGGCGAATTCGAGCAGCGGCTCCGCTCGGTGATCGACGAGGTTCAGGCCTCGCCGACGCCGATCATCCTCTTCATCGACGAGGCGCACACACTGATCGGGGCAGGCGGAGCCCAGGGAACGGGCGATGCGGCGAACCTTCTGAAACCCGCCCTTGCCCGTGGCACCCTGCGCACCATCGGTGCGACCACCTGGGCGGAATACCGCCAGTACTTCGAAAAGGATCCGGCGCTCACCCGGCGATTCCAGCCGGTGAATGTGGACGAGCCGTCACTCGAGACCTGCACCTATATGCTGCGCGGGCTCCTTGCGCCGATGGAAAAGCACCACGGCGTGCGTATCTCCGATGCGGCGGTCGCAGCTGCCGTCACCCTTTCGGCGCGCTACATTCCGGCAAGGCAGCTGCCGGACAAGGCCGTCAGCCTTCTCGACACAGCCTGTGCGCGGGTCGCGATCAGCCAGACTACGACGCCAGCCCGGATCGCGGATCTGAACGTCGCGATCGCCGCCCTGGAGAAGGAACTCGGTGCGCTACATCGGGAGGCCGATCTTGGCACGACCAAGCCGGCGCGGCTGAAGGAGCTCGATACGGATATCGCCGAGCGAAAGTCCGAGCTCGCAAACCAGGAAAAGGCGCTGGAGCGGGAAAAGGCGATCGTCGACGATATCCTCGCCCTGCGCAAAAAGCTCGCCGAAGAGGCCGGAGAAAAAGAGCCCACGCCGGAAGCGGCCCCCACGGTGGGAACGGATGCGCCAGCGGACGGCGGCGCGAGTGGCACTGAACCGGACGAGCAGGATGCACATCCTGCGGCTTCCCCAGGCGACGGCGAAAGCGCAGAGGCCGTCCGTTCCGATCTGTCGCAGAAGATCGAGACCCTGTCCGCCATCAATCCCGACGACCGCATGATCTACGCCCATGTGGACGAGGATGCCGTGGCCTCCGTCGTCTCGGACTGGACCGGTATCCCTGTGGGCCGCATGGTGAAGGACGAACTGGAGACGATCCTCCAGCTCTCAGACATCCTGAACAAGCGCGTTCTGGGCCAGACGCACGGCCTCGACATGATCGCGAAGCGCATCGAGACAAACCGCGCCAAGCTCGACAACCCCAACAAGCCGATCGGCGTCTTCATGCTCTGCGGGCCGTCTGGCGTTGGCAAGACCGAGACGGCGCTGGCACTCGCCGAAGCGCTTTACGGCGGCGAACAGAATGTCATCACGATCAACATGTCGGAGTTTCAGGAAGCCCACAGCGTCTCGCTTCTGAAAGGCGCCCCTCCCGGCTATGTCGGCTACGGCGAAGGCGGACGCCTGACCGAGGCGGTTCGGCGCAAGCCCTATTCCGTCGTTCTGCTCGACGAGGTGGAGAAGGCCCATCAGGACCTTCACGAGATCTTCTTTCAGGTCTTCGACAAGGGCCAGATGGAAGACGGCAACGGCCGTCAGATCAATTTCAAGAACACGCTGATCATCCTCACCTCAAATGTCGGGACGGAGGTCATCATGGAGATGGCCAAGGACGGGAAGACGAAGCCAGCCCCCGACACGCTGAACGCGGCCCTCAGGCCCTATCTGCTTGAGGTTTTTCCCCCGGCTCTCATCGGCCGGGTCGTGACGATCCCCTATTTCCCGCTGTCCGACGATATGCTTGGCGGCATCGTGCGGCTGCAACTCGACCGCATCGTGCGCCGGGTTCGCGAGAACCACGAGGCGACACTGACCTATACGGATGCGGTGGTCGACCACATCGTCGCCCAGTGCAACGATCCAGAGTCGGGCGGGCGCATGATCGACAACATCATCACGAACACGTTGCTGCCCGAGCTGTCACGCCAGTTCCTGACGCGGATCATCGAGAAGAAGGAAATCGAGGCCGCGCGGATAGACGTGGAAGAAAGACAATTCAAATATCGCGTAGAATAAGGGAAACGATTACGAAGGTCATGATGTTATTCTCGCGCACTCATGGCGAGAAAGGTCGACAACCGAAATCTTCGCATCGCAGAATAACAACCATTTTTCTCGAAAAATTCGAAAATAATATCAATAAGTTCCGCCTCTACAATGAAGAGAATTCAGAACCGCAAGGAGACTGAAGATGGACGTTGGCTTTTACCAAGTTCGATCCGGGGACCAACTCGATCGGATTCTCCGAGCCCATTATGGGAATGCTGCTTTCCTTAATGATAGCGCGGCCGTCAGGACGCTGGTCGTGAGCGCCAATCCCGCCATCAAGAATCCGGATCGCATTTTCCCTAATCAGCTTATCAAGCTTCCACCTCTCGGGGGCACGATCATTTCCAGTGAACGCGCCAACGGTATTCCGACATTCGATCAAGACACAGGCCGCTCTTGTACGGCGATCGCGACGAAATTGGAGAGCTACAGCCCGGAAGAGCGGAATTTCCTTGGAGATCTGAACCTCTACGATGCTTACAGCACCGCGGCTGGCGGCTTTTTCGATGTAGTGGGAAAAGCGTCTCTCGCATCGATCGATTTGGTCAAGAACATTGTTCTGCAATATTTCCGGAAAGAGTCAGGGATGATCTCGGTCGGACAGTACGACTACGCCCGAGGCAAAAGTATCAAGGCGATCAACCATCAGCTCGGCCCGCTTCATCACCTCGTTAATCCGGGCAAGCGACCAGGCGAAGTGCTTCGCATCCAGCCAAACGCCTCGCATCGTGCAGCCCGACATCTGTCCGAGATCGACAAGCTGGCGCGCATCGCAAAAGTCGCCAAGACAGCCAATATTATCGTGAGTGTCGTGGATCTCGGCCTGACAGGCGCACAGATTGCGAATGCCAAGTCCGACGACGAACGAACAATCATTGTTGTCGAAAAAGCAGGGTCCTTGGCCGGAACAGCACTTGCCAGCATAGGAATTGGTATCGGCGTCGCAGCGATGGCAACACCGGTCGGGTGGGTCGGGTTGATCTTGATTACGGCAGCAACGGCGGGCGCTGGCGCTGCTGGCGGAGAGATTGCGAAGCGCGTTGCGGCCAATGAGATTTATGATGCAGACGAAGGATGGTTCGACATTTGGTCTGATAAAGCGTGGGCAGCACTTTCCAGAAAAGCGAAATAGCCTGCCGAGCGAAGGAAATAAGAGCGTGGTGTCTTGTCGTTGAAGCCTGGATTCTTCTAGTCTCGAGAGTGATGGCTTTCGCGGAGACTTGCGCATGACCGATCCCGAACCGATCGAACCAATGGAGTCCGTCGTCGGGCGAGGCATTCGCCTGACTGGAACCTTGACGACACTCAATCGCATCGGCCCGCGTCCGGTTCGCATGATCGAGGCATCGCTCGGCTTCACGCCCGGCGCGCTGAGCGGTGGATATCATATCCTCCTGCTCAAGGAGCCGCTCCGGTCTTCGGATTACCAGACGATCGGTCAGGACCAGCCGGCCGGAAGCGTGATCTCACCCACCCGCAGGCCCGGAAGCCTCGACGACATCGTCGCAGACACAGGCGGGCGGCAGCGCGTCATAGGTGCGGCCGCCCCTCGCCCAGCCGCTGTCATTGCCGGGCCGATGAGACTGGCGATGGTGGTGCCGAGCGACCGAAAAGGCGGCGGGCGAGATCCCGTGCAGCGCCGGTCGGGCGGCGGCGCTGAAACAATCGACCTGAAGGCGGCCAAGGGATTCCTGATCGCCGCCCATGTCCGCAGCGACGGAACCGTCGAGACCCCCTATTTCACGATCTCGCTCTCGGAAGAGTTGCCGCAAGAGGAACTCGCCGGCAATCTGAACCAGATCAGCCAGTACCTCGCCTACGCCTGACGCTGAGCGGGTACGCAGCCCCGCACGCCGGGCCCGCGACGCTGGACGGGCAGAGCGGCACGCGGTGCGCTTGCCGCACAGAGCGGACATCATCAGGAACCGCTTCCACCGACGAGCGCTGAATCGGCGTCGGGACACCGCAGAAGCCGCAGGAGGCCGGAATGCGGCCCTCGGGACTGGCTTTGCTTGTTGGAAGACCGAGCGTGCCGCCAGATATTTTGTAAAAAAATTTACAATACCGCAGCCTCTGTCATATCCACACCCGACATCATGACCGCTTTTGACAACGCATTCCCGACCTTTTCGTGGACATGGCAAGCGCGCCGGCGGATATATCGGGGCACACGGCAGGGCGGTTTCGTCGCGAACCAACGGTCAAGCGACCAGGGACGAGACCGCACCGTCAAAAATTTACAGACCTGCGACAAAAGCCCGAAGGTGCCATCATGTCAGCCTACCAGACCGATATTCAGGAAATCATCGACCTCAAGAGAAAGTTCGACGCTTGGGGCGAGATCGAGCCCGAGGCCGTTGCGCGCATGCGGGCCCAGAACAAGTTCAAGACCGGCCTCGACATCGCGAAGTACACCGCGAAGATCATGCGCGAAGACATGGCGGCCTACGACGCCGATCCGTCGCAATACACCCAGTCGCTGGGCTGCTGGCATGGTTTCGTCGGCCAGCAGAAGATGATCTCCATCAAGAAGCACTTCGGCACCACCAAGCGGAAATATCTTTACCTGTCCGGCTGGATGGTCGCCGCGCTGCGGTCCGAATTCGGCCCCCTGCCCGACCAGTCCATGCACGAGAAGACCTCCGTTCCGGCGCTGATCGAGGAGCTCTACACCTTCCTGCGGCAGGCCGATGCCCGTGAACTGGGCCTCCTATTCCGCGATCTCGACAAGGCTCGCGAAGCCGGCGACGACGTGAAGGCGAAGAAGATCCAGAACGAGATCGACAATCACGAGACCCATGTCGTTCCGATCATCGCCGACATCGATGCGGGCTTCGGCAATGCCGAGGCGACCTATCTTCTGGCCAAGAAGATGATCGAGGCCGGTGCCTGCGCGCTCCAGATCGAAAACCAGGTCTCCGACGAGAAGCAGTGCGGCCATCAGGACGGCAAGGTGACGGTTCCGCACGAAGCCTTCATCCACAAGATCCGCGCCCTGCGCTACGCCTTCCTCGAAATGGGTGTCGACGACGGCGTGATCGTTGCCCGCACGGACTCCCTCGGCGCAGGTCTCACCAAGGAAATCGCCTATTCGGCAGAGCCCGGTGATCTGGGCGATCAATACAATGCCTTCCTCGACTGTGAGGAGGTCACGGTCGACGATCTCAGATCGTCGGATGTCGTGATCAAGCGCGACGGCAAGCTGATGCGTCCGAAGCGTCTGCCCTCGAACCTTTACCAGTTCAAGCCAGGCACCGGCGAAGACCGCTGCGTTCTCGACGGCATCACCTCGCTCCAGAACGGCGCCGACCTTCTCTGGATCGAGACCGAGAAGCCCCATGTGGAGCAGATCGGCGGCATGGTTCGCCGGATCCGCGAGGTCATGCCGAACGCCAAGCTCGTCTACAACAACTCGCCGTCCTTCAACTGGACGCTGAAGTTCCGCCAGCATGTCTACGACACCTGGGAGGCCGAAGGCCGCGATGTCAGCGCCTATGACACGAGCAAGCTGATGTCGAGCCAGTACGACGACACCGAACTCGGTCAGGAAGCCGATCGCCAGATCCAGAGCTTCCAGGCAGATGCGGCACGTGAGGCGGGTATCTTCCACCACCTCATCACGCTGCCGACCTACCACACGACGGCTCTGTCGACCGACAATCTCGCCAAGCGCTATTTCGGCGACGAGGCGATGCTTGGCTACGTCAAGCAGGTGCAGCGAGAGGAAATCCACCAGGGTATCGCCTGCGTGAAGCACCAGAACATGGCCGGCTCCGACATCGGCGACGACCATAAGGAATACTTCGCTGGCGATGCGGCCCTCAAGGCTGGCGGTGCCGACAACACGATGAACCAGTTCGAGGCGGCTGAGTAAGTCTCAAGTCACTCCGGTTCTCGAACAACAAAGAAAGGCGCGACCTCATGGGGCCGCGCCTTTTGTTGCGTTGTTCGGACACGATGTCCGGGCATCCACACGCCATGCGTTGAGATTTTGAGTTAATCATGCATCGCAGCCGGGCTTTGGGTGCCTTAAGTTAAAAGAAGAACCAGACCGGCGCGACAAGAACGGCCGGTGCGACAGCGAGGAGGCACAGCGATGTATCAAGCTCCGACGGAGGAGATCGTCCATATTCTGAAGCACGTGGCCGGGCTCGACGAGGCCATGGCGAGCGGCGCGTCGGGCGATCTCGACTCCGACCTTCTCGATGCCATCGTCGGCGAAGCAGGCCGGTTCGCGTCCGAACGCATGGCACCCGAGCTTGCCAATGACGGACACGAAAGCGCCGTCGTCAAGGATGGCGTCGTGACGACGCCTAAGGGCTGGCCCGCCATCTACCGCGAATGGTGCGAGGGCGGCTGGAATGCATTGACCGGGCCGGAAGAGCACGGCGGACAAGGTCTGCCCATGTCGCTCGCGGTGGCCGCAGCGGAGATGTGGAATTCGGCGTCCATGGGCTTCGCCATCGGCCCGACGCTGACGGTGGGCGCGGTCGAGGCGCTGCATCTCCACGGCTCGGAAGAACTGCAGGCCCGCTACCTCGACAAACTCGTCTCCGGCGAGTGGACCGGCACCATGAACCTCACCGAGCCCCAGGCCGGCTCTGACCTTTCCGGGCTGAAGACCCGCGCGGAGCCCGCCAGCGACGGCACCTACCGGATCTTCGGCCAGAAGATCTACATCACCTATGGCGAGCAGGACTTTACCGACAACATTATCCATCTGGTCCTCGCACGCCTGCCGGGTGCACCGGAGGGGGTGAAGGGCATCTCGCTTTTCCTCGTTCCGAAGTTCCTCGTGAACGAGGACGGAAGCCTCGGCGCGCGCAACGACGTTTTCTGCTCTGCGCTGGAAAAGAAACTCGGCATTCACGGCTCTCCGACCTGCACGATGATCTATGGCGATGCGAAGGGCGAGACTGGCGAGCCCGGCGCGATCGGCTGGCTGATCGGCGAGGAGAACCGGGGCCTCGCCTGCATGTTCACGATGATGAACAATGCCCGGCTTCTGGTCGGCATCCAGGGCGTCGGCATTGCGGAAACGGCGACCCAGAAGGCGCTGGAATTTGCACGCGAGCGCCGGCAGGGCCGCTCGACGCGCCTTGCCAAGGGCGCCGAGACGAAGGGGCAGATGGCACCGATCGTCGACCACCCCGATGTCACGCGCATGCTCTTGACCATGAAGGCGCTGACGGGAGCGGCCCGCTCAATCTCCTATGCCTGCGGCCATGCCGGCGATATGGCGAAGCACTATGGAACAGCCGGCGACACGGACGCCGCGAAATCCTGGAAGGATCGCGTCGATCTGTTGACGCCAATCGCCAAGGCCTTCTCCACCGATGTCGGCGTCGAGGTCGCCGGCCTGGGCATTCAGGTACACGGCGGCATGGGCTATGTGGAAGAGACCGGTGCGGCCAAGCTGCTGCGCGATGCCCGCATCGCGCCGATCTACGAAGGCACGAACGGCATTCAGGCGATCGATCTGGTAACGCGCAAGATCGGGCTATCGGGCGGCGGGGCCGTCTCCAGCTACAGCCTCGAACTGCGTTCCGTCCTGGAAGCGCTCGAGGCACGCAACCTGCCGGATTTCGGGCGGTCCGCATCGATGATCGACGCCGCTTTGCGCGAGCTGGAGACCGCGACGCGGTTCCTGTCCGAGTCTCTCGCACGGGGCGAGACGGAGACGGCGCTTGCCGGCGCAACGCCCTATCTGCGCCTCTTCGGCCTTGCCGCAGGTGGCGTCTATCTCGTCAAAAGCGCACTCGCGGACGATCCGGCGGGCGAACGCACGGCGCTCGCGCGCTTCATGGCGGAGAACCTGCTCACCGAAGCGCCAAGCCTTTCCGCACAGGTCTGCCAAGGCGCCGAGAGCCTCGAAGCAGGTCGAATCGCCCTTGGACTGGAGGCCGCATGACCGACCATATCGAAACAACGCTCGCAGATGGCGTCCAGACCATCCGCATGAACCGGCCTGACAAGAAGAACGCGCTCTCGCGGGCGATGTACAGCGCCATGAACGAGGCGCTTCAGACAGCGGAGGCCGATGAGGCGATCGGCTCGATCCTCTTCGTCGGCACTCCCGGCGCGTTCTGCGCGGGCAACGATCTCGTCGACTTCATGGAAATCGCCAAGGGCGGCGGGCTCCCGACCGAGGTTCGCGACTTCCTGCATTCTCTCGCCAAGGCCGAGAAGCCTGTTGTCGCGGGCGTCGACGGCCTCGCCATCGGCATCGGCACCACCATGCTGTTCCACTGCGATCTCGTGCTGGCCACGCCGAAATCCGAGTTCAAGACGCCATTCGTAGACCTTGGCCTGACGCCGGAAGCGGCCTCCAGCCTCATCGCGCCACTCCTCATGGGCAATCAGCGCGCGTTCCAGATGCTCGCCATGGGCCGTCCCTTCGATGCGCAATTTGCCCGCGAATGCGGCTTCGTGACGGAGATCGTGGACGCGGATGTGGACGGCTCGGCTTTTGCGGCGGCGAAAGCGATCGCGGACAAACCGCGGGAGGCGGTGAAGCTGACGAAAAACCTCATACGGGGCGATCGGTCCGAGGTGATCGAATGCATAGACAGGGAAATCGGGATCTTCGCCAAACGCCTCGTCTCGAAAGAAGCGCGGCAGGCTTTCGAGGCGTTCTTCAGCCGAAAGGGATGACGGAACATCCCCCGCGCGAATTCGCGCGGGGGCCCGTTTCCGAACGGGGGTTTCAGTCCATGTAGACGGTTATGACCGAGATCTCCTTCACCCAGACCGTTCCGCAAGACGATAACCGCTCCCGCCAGATCTGCGACAATTGCGGCTTTGTGCTCTACGAAAACCCGAAGATCGTAGTCGGCTCGGTGGTGCGGCACGAGGGCCAGATCCTGCTCTGCCGCCGGGCGATCAATCCGCGCGAAGGGTTCTGGACGATCCCCGCCGGCTATCTGGAGCTGAACGAGACGCCGGAAGATGGCGCGAGGCGCGAGGCCTCCGAAGAAGCCAACATCACCCTCGATATCGAGCGCCTGCTCGCGGTCTATTCCGTGCCGCGCATCAGTCAGGTGCAGCTGATCTACCGCGCGCGGCTGGCAAAGCCCGACTATTCGCCCGGCCCGGAAAGTCTTGAGGTGAAGCTCTTTTCGCCTGACGATATCCCCTATGACGAGCTCGCCTTTCCCTCCGTTCACTGGGCGCTGGGGCACGATGCGGAGGCTGAAGCCGGCGCTCCACCGATCCCGTTCGCGAACCCGGCCGGCGAGACCGGCAGCATGATGCCGGGCGGGGAGCAGCTGCGGACCGGGGAATACTGAAATACGATACGATGAGACTGACTGATTTGCGTCGGGCGGACGCTCGGGTCCATCCTGAATGCACCCCCGAGTAAACAAAGTGATTTCACCGTACGCGGAATCGCTGGTCTGCGCTTGGCCTCAAAGCGTGATTCCCTGATCCAGATGGATAAGGGAGGTTGAGGTCATGGCGCGATCATACGGGGTCGATCTTCGCAAGCGGGTTGTCGACGCGAGCCGCGGGCCGCCGGTTTGCGATCGGGGCGTCGACGTCAGGATCCTTGCATCGCAATTGAATGCGAAAACGCTCGTACGGGCCCGATCGGCAGGGTCAGCCGAAAGGCTCCAGGCTCGACCCCCATGAGGCCTTCATCCTCTCGCTGATCGCCACCGCCTGACATTGTCGCGCTGTCATCGCCGGTCAGATTGATTTCGAGGACTGAGCCTTGCTCGAGCCGCTTTGCAGTCCCCTCACGCGAAGCGCTCATACCGGCGGACCTTTGAAACCATCGGTTTCATGGGTCGTCGGCAGCCCGAGCGGCGTTTGAGCCGTTTGCCGGGCGTGGATTGACCCAGCGGGTCAATTCATTCGTCCGGCGGTATCAGACGGAGTTCGTGCGAGATCCCGATGGCTGCGGCCAGCCGATATGGATAAGCCCCTCGGAAATGCGATGAGAAAAATCGGTTTTTCCTCCGCCCGGATCGAACAGAAAATGCGCGGGGAGAAAAGTCAGGCTGTCGCGATATCCCTTGCGTCCGCTGAGGATGAGCCGCCTCGCCGCCTCGCCCGGATGACCGTGGATCGGCGTGATCGCCGGCCCGCCGATACGACCGGACAGGACTGGCAGGCAAACAGCCAGGGCAGCGGGCGGCAGGACCGAGGCAAATCGTCCGCCATCCTTGAGAAGTGCGAGGCTCGCCTCCATCCACCGCATGAGAAAATCCGCGCTCGGCGCGCTGAGGGCAGCGGCGCGAATCGGATCGGGCGATGGGCGCTGGCCCGGCAGATAGAATGGCGGGTTGGTGACGACGAAATCGGCGAGCCGGACGCCTCGTGCCGCATGAAGTTCTCGCGGCTTGAGCGAAAAGAGATCCGTCTCCACGACGGAAACACGATCGGCAAATCCGGCATTGCGACCCTCGTCGAGGCCGGCGCGCGCACACGAAGCCATGACGGGCTGGCTCTCGATCAGGGCGACCCGCAAATCCGGCGCCCGAGTCGCCGCCGCGAACCCGACCGCACCGGCGCCAGACCCGATGTCCAGCAATTCGCCGATCGCCCCCTCACCCACCGTCGCGGCAAGAAGCAAGGCGTCGAGCCCGGAGCGATAGCCGGTCCGCCGTGGCTGAACGAGATGGAAGCGGCCGCTATAGAATGCGTCGACAGAGGTTTCGGGTGCGCGCCGACGGTCCGCTTCGCCGTCAGGTTCTTGTCGAGAGTTCATGGCCGAGCTCGGAATCGCGCATCAGCCGCCGGGCTTTTTCCAGATCCTCCTCCTCGACCATGATCCTGCGCGGCAGCACGCCGATCGACCCGTCGAGAATGCTCATATGCTGATCGGCAACGAAATGCGGGATGTCGGCGTCCTTCAGAAGCGCATCGACGAACGAAATGAGGACCGCGTCGTTGGATCGCATCAGTTCCTGCATAAAATGTCGCCCCATCTACCTCGCGCCTGAAAAGCGCCGATACCGCCCCTACCGGTTTTTTGCTTGGCAAGCGATATCCATGTTGACGGGCAAGCGCGGGGAAATGCAAGTGCGCGCTGAACCTGTAAATCCATCGGCCGGACTGGCTTAACGATGGTTTCGCACTAGGATGAATATCAGAGCTTCGAAGGGTGGCACATGATCCACCACGAATCCTGCGATCGATTGGAGTGAGAGAGTGGTTGCTGCGAACCGCGTCGAGCACACGCAAGCCCGCCCGACGATCGATACGATCGTTTCGGTTACCCAGCGCGACATGGAACGCGTCAACGAGCTGATCCTTTCCATGGCTGGCTCGCGGGTCGAGCTCATTCCAGAGATCGCGAACCATCTGATTTCGTCCGGCGGAAAGCGCCTGCGCCCGATGCTGACGATCGCGTCGGCCCTCGCGCATGGCTATGAAGACGGCATTTCCCACGTCAAACTCGCGGCCAGCGTCGAATTCATGCACACCGCGACGCTTCTCCACGACGATGTGGTGGACGAAAGCGATCTGCGGCGCGGCAAAAGCACGGCCCGCACGATCTGGGGCAATCAGGCAAGCGTCCTCGTCGGCGACTATCTTCTCGGCCAGGCCTTCAAGATGATGGTCGATGTCGGCTCCATGACGGCGCTTTCGATCCTTTCGGATGCCTCGGCGATCATCGCCGAGGGCGAGGTATGGCAACTTGCCGCGGCAAAACGCATGACGACGAGCGAAGAAGACTATCTCGCAGTCGTCGATGCCAAGACGGCCGCGCTTTTCGCCGCAGCCGCCGAGGTGGGGCCGGTGATCGCCGGTCGGAGCGAGCAGGAGCGCGAAGCCATGCGACGGTATGGCCGCAGCCTCGGGATCTCCTTCCAGCTGATCGACGACGTTCTCGATTATGGGGGTGTCGCGGCCGATCTCGGCAAGAACACCGGCGACGATTTCCGCGAAGGCAAGATCACCCTCCCCGTCATCCTCGCCTATCAGGCCGGTGACGACGAGGAAAAGGCGTTCTGGCGATCCGCCATGGAGGAGGGTCAGAACGACGATGTTGCCCTCGCCAGGGCCGTCGAGCTCATCGACCGCCACGGGACCCTGAAGGCGACCATCGACCGGGCAAGGGATTTCGGATCGCGGGCCTATGACGCGGCTGAAGGTCTGCCACCGTCCCCTGCCCGTGATGCCCTGCTCGATGTCGTGGAATTCTGCATCTCCCGCATCCGCTGACCCTGCGCGATGCCACGCTCGACCGTTTACCGATGATGACGACGTTCGTCCCAATACGGTCACGGTCGCGGTGCATATGCGCCCGAACGATATGAACTTGCATTTTCGCCCTGCCTGTCGTCCTGTCGCCGCCTGAAGCGGCCCGTTCAGGCATCCCATTGGATGCAAAGACATCAGGGGCCGGAAGAAAAGGGACTACCCCCCGTGTTCTTGAGACGCCTTTCCTATCTGTCTGCCACCGCAGCCGTCACGCTCGGTCTCTTCGTGTTGCCGTCGGCGGCCCAGGAGCAATCCGATAAGGAGCTGCCGGGGGTTCCGCCGCTCGTCGCCCAGTCGCTTTCCGGCGCCTATCTCGCGGCAAAGCAGGCCCAGCAGGCCGGGGAGCTGGAGGAAGCGACGATCTTCTTCGATCAGGCCCTGCGCCTCGATCGCCAGTCGGAGCTTTTGCGCCAAGATGCGATGCTCGCCTATCTCGCCGGCGGCCGCTTCGACGATGCGATCGATCTCGCGATCGATCTTCGCGACAGTCCCACAAGCGGCAAGATTGCCCGGATCGCCCTCGGTATCGACGCGCTGCGCA
Organism: Fulvimarina fulva; assembly: GCF_039652615.1. Classification (NCBI taxonomy): domain Bacteria; kingdom Pseudomonadati; phylum Pseudomonadota; class Alphaproteobacteria; order Hyphomicrobiales; family Aurantimonadaceae; genus Fulvimarina; species Fulvimarina fulva. The sequence goes on along the minus strand of NZ_JBDJAC010000004.1, from coordinate 227,397 downwards.
AGGGTCAGTTCGACCGTGCGATCGAGGAATTCGATATCGTCGATCCGTCCGATCTCGACCAGCTTCTCCTCGGAGAACTGATCGCCTGGGCCGAAATCGGCGCGGGCCGTGTCAACGAGGCACTTCTGCGCATCGATGATCTCGACAATGCGCCGTGGTTCGAGACGTTCAATCTCTACCAGAAGGGTCTGATGGCGGAGGTCGCCGGTCGCGACAAGGTGGCGCGACGAACATATGGGGAGCTTGTCGATGAGCCCGCCCTCGCCCGCTCATCGCCGGATGCCTATCTCTCGGCCGCCGAAAGCCTTGCCCGTGTCGAGGCCCGTGCCGGGAAAAAGAAGGAAGCGCTCGCAGCGCTCGATAAAGGGCTGGAACTTGCCCCGAGTTACGATCCCCTTCGCGGTTTGAAGGAGCGGATCGAACGCGATGAGACGATCGAGCCTTCGGTCGCGAGCGTCCAGGAAGGCGGCGCCGAGGCGCTGCGCATTCTCGGCCAGACGATCAATCGTGGCGATGGCCGGGATGTCGCGCTTCTCTATTTCCAGCTCGCCCGCGTTCTCGCACCGCGCAATCCGGGCATTCTCACGGCTCTCGCCGGCATTTCCGAAACCTCCGAGCAATACGACCGCGCGATCGCCTATTACCGCGAAATTCCGGAAAGCTCGGCCTATCGCCGCACCGCCGACCTGCAGATCGGCCTCGACTACTGGTATGCCGACCGCAAGAGTGAAGCGATCGACCATCTGCGCCGCGCGACCGAGACCTATCCGGACGATATCCAGGCCTTTAACGCGCTCGCAGATGTTCTTGCAGCCGACAAGCAATATGAAGAGGTCACCACCGCGCTCAATTCCGCCATCGAGCTTGCCGAGCCGATCGACGATCGGGACTGGAACCTCTTTTATCAGCGCGGGATTTCCTACGAGCGCCGCGACATGTGGGACAAGGCCGAAGCCGACTTCAAGAAAGCGCTCGAACTGTCGCCCGACCAGCCGCAGGTCCTGAACTATCTCGGCTATTCGTGGGTCGACAAGAACGAGCACCTGGAAGAAGGGCTCGACATGATCCGCAGGGCCGTGGAGCTGCGCCCGAACGACGGTTACATCATCGATTCCCTAGGCTGGGCTTATTACCGTCTTGGCCGTTACGACGACGCGGTTGAAGAACTCGAGCGGGCAATCCTTCTGACCCCGACCGATCCGACGATCAACGATCACCTTGGCGATGCCTATTGGCATGTGGACCGCAAACGCGAAGCCCGTTTCCAGTGGGAGCGTGCGCTCAACGGCGATCCCAAGCCGGAGCCGGACGTGATCGAGCGAATCAAGGCCAAGCTCGAAGGCGGGCTGAACGCCGTCGACGACGAGGGCGGAACCGCAGGCGAGGATCAGCCGAAGCAGACCGGCGCGAAGACGGACACATCTCAATCGGATACGACCGCTTTGGAAATTTCCGGGGACAAGGGCTCCGAGCCATCCGACATAAAGCCGACTTCGGCTGAAGGCGAGCAGACCAAGACCAACTGATCGAACCTTGAGCGATACTCCCTTCGAAGGCGAAGTCCTGGCGCCTGCCAAGATCAATCTCGCCCTCCATATCGTTGGCCGTCGTGAAGACGGCTATCATCTGCTCGAAAGCGTCGCGGTCTTTGCCGCTCGCATCGCGGATCGTCTGTCGATCGAGCCGGCACATAAAGACCGGCTTGTCGTCGACGGACCCTTCGCGGTCGGCGTTCCGACAGATCATCGCAATATCGTTCACAAGGCGCTCGACCTCACTCGCGAGGAAGCACTGCGTCTTGGCCTTGACGTTCCGCCCCTTCTCATCCGGCTCACAAAGGCTTTGCCCCATGGCGCGGGGATCGGCGGGGGGTCGTCCGATGCCGCAGCACTCTTGCGCAAGCTCGGCTCGCTATCGCCAGATCTGGCTGCAGCGCAGGCGCGGCGTTGCACAGAGCTCGGGGCGGACGTTCCAATGTGCATGATCGCTAAGCCCGTTATCGCGCGCGGCATCGGCGAAGAGCTGGACGAAATCGATCTTGGTGCCATGCCGTCGATGGTTCTCGTCAACCCGCAACGGCCCATCTCGACCCCAACGGTGTTCAAGGCCCTCAGAAACCGTGAAAATGCGCCTCTACCGCCCTTGCCGCAGGGTGGCTTCTGGAAGACAGGCGACCTCATCGCCTGGCTGGACGGGACCCGCAACGACCTACAGGAAACGGCCACTGCCATAGAGCCGGCAGTCGGTGATGCCGTCGCCAAGCTCACGGCCACCGGCGCCGACATCGTACGAATGTCGGGGTCCGGATCGACGGTCTTCGCTCTCTATAAAGATGAGGAGTCGGCGCAGCGCGGCGCGGCAGCTCTCGCACGAACGCGACCGGACTGGTGGGTTGCCAGCGCCTGACAACGATCAACCGATCGCATACATGGCGGAACACGCCTCGTCGTCAAAAGTTCGGATATCATAAGGCGCTTGCGCAGAACCGCGGAGAGAACCGAGCCATGCCATCGACCATTGAACGATTGGATTCCGAACGCCCCTTTATCGCGTTGTCGATCGCACTTCTCACCGTGTCCGACACGCGCACGGAGGCCGAGGACAAATCCGGAGACCATCTCGCTTCCCGAATCGATGATGCGGGCCACAAGCTTGCCGACCGCAAGATCGTCCGCGATGACAAGGCCGCCATCGCCGAAGCCGTCAAGGCATGGGTCGCGGACGAAGGCGTCGACATCGTCATCACGACGGGCGGCACGGGCTTTACCGGGCGCGATGTCACGCCCGATGCGCTGGAGCCGCTGTTCGACAAGCGGATGGATGGCTTCTCGATCGTTTTTCATCGCATCTCGTTCGACAAGATCGGCGTCTCTACCGTCCAGTCCCGCGCGACGGCCGGGCTGATCGGCAAGACCTTCGTCTTCGTCCTGCCGGGCTCTCCGGGGGCCTGTGACGACGCCTGGGACCATATTCTGGAGCGACAGCTCGATTACCGGCACAAGCCTTGCAATTTCGTGGAGATCATGCCGCGTCTCGACGAACACCTGCGCCGCGGTGGTCGCTCGGTCTAAAGCGCCGTCGCGGGCCGAAGCTCGGCGTCGAGACGCTTGGACGCCAGCCCTTTCGCCAGGACCGACAAGGGCGCCTCGCCGTGCTGCCGGACGAGACCGATGGCTTGCGCCTTCTTCAGCAGCAGACCGTCGGCGAGTGCGCTTCGGCGCTGGGTCAATCGAGACAAGAGCCTTGGTCTATCGCGCTTCGCCGTGCGAAAGCGCGCCGCCTGCGGGCCACCAGGCGGACCATTTCCGGTCCCGATATGCTCGATGATCTCATTCGTCCATCCAGCCGCCGGGCGACTGCCCTTTTCCAGCCAGAGCTGCCAGTCGGCCCGATCCTGCTCGATCGTCGCGCGGAGTTCGCCTGGCATGATAACGCGGCAACCGCATTGATCGGCGACGGAACGTGTCCCCTCCGACATGCCGCGATCAATCAGAACCACGTTCTTGACCACGCCCTCGATCGAGCCGGAAACCAGCTCGGTGAGCGTCAGCGCGAGATGTCGGTCGTTGGAACCGCAGTCCATGTAGATGGTCAACATGCCGCGAGTTGTAGGGTCGCGAGCCCGTCATAGGCAAGCCCGCTCGAATGTTCTTGTCTTGTTCTCATTCATGCTGTAAACGTATTTTTTACGTGTTCACGTATTGTTCGAGGACTTGTCATGTTTGATATCGCAGCCGCGGATCGCGCGGCATTCGACCCGACGCTCGGTGTCGACATAGCCAATCGAATCATCGACGAGGGTGGCGGGCGGATCGGTCCGGCCCGGCGCCGTGGCCGGGGTGCCGGCATCAATCCGAGCGGACGCTTCGAGCCCTTTGCCCGCGACACGTTCGACGACGGCTGGGATACGCTGGAAAACCTGCCGGCCTTCAAGACGGACGTGCAGGTGGAAAAACCGCGTACGATCATCACGCGCAACACCTCGCCCGACATTTCCTTCGATCGCTCGGTCAATCCCTATCGCGGCTGCGAACACGGCTGCGTCTACTGCTTCGCCCGTCCGAGCCATTCCTATATGGGCCTGTCCGCAGGCGTCGACTTCGAGTCAAAGCTCTTCGTCAAGCCAAACGCCGCGCAGCTTCTGGAACGCGAACTGTCTCGGCCCGGTTACGAGGTTCGCTCGATCGCGATCGGAACGAACACCGATCCATACCAGCCGATCGAGAAGCGCTACGGCATCATGCGCGAGATCCTGGAGGTGCTCGAAGCGGCGAACCATCCGGTGGGGATTGTCACCAAGTCGGCGCTCGTTCTGCGCGATATCGATATTCTCTCCCGCATGGCTGACAAGGGTCTCGCCCGCGTCGCTCTGTCCCTCACCACGATGGACCGGAAGCTTGCCCGCACCATGGAGCCCCGCGCCTCGACGCCGCAGAAGCGGCTCGATGCGATCCGCACGCTGAACGAAGCGGGCATTCCCACCATGGTGATGACCGCGCCGATCATTCCAGGTCTCACCGATTCGGAAATCGAGCGCCTTCTGGAAGCTGCGGCGACTGCGGGAGCCAAGGAAGCCGGCTACGTTCTCCTGCGTCTGCCTCTGGAAGTCTCACAGATCTTCAAGGACTGGCTGCTGAGGCACTATCCGGACCGCTACCGCCATGTGCTCTCGCTGCTGCGATCCATGCGCGACGGCAAGGACTATGACGCCGAATGGGGCAAGCGCATGCGCGGCACGGGTCCTTACGCCCACCAGATCAAGCGCCGCTTCGATCTCACCGCCAAGCGACTCGGCCTCAACCAGAACCGCCAGTCTCTGCGGACCGACCTCTTCACCGCTCCGCGCGGCGCCGGTGTACAGCTGTCGCTAATCTAAAGAACAAAACAGGATCACGATATGCCGCTATCGTGAAACAAGGTTGTGCGCCGTTTTGCCAGGATGCTCGCGCGACCTTGAGGAGAATCGGATTTTGAGCGAGTCATTGCCGCATCATGGCCCGCTCTCCTTCCGATTCTCCGCCCATTTCCCGACCTGACGGCGTCCGAACGAAACCCGTCCAGCCGCCTGAAGCCGCACGCGCGAGGAAGAGCCGCTCCGAACGGTCAAGGCCGGACATTTCCCGCGAAGTCGAATTGATCCGGACCGGTGCCCAGTGGGTCGCGGGTGTCGATGAGGTTGGACGCGGTCCGCTGGCGGGACCTGTCGTCGCTGCGGCCGTGGTCTTCGAGGATCCGGCAAGAGTCCCTGATGGCATCAACGATAGCAAGAAACTCACGGCAAGGACACGCGACCGGCTGTTCGACGAGATCCTGCTATCTGCCTCTGTCGCGATCGCTTCGGTCTCGGCGCGGGAAATCGATAGGGTCAACATCCGACAGGCAACCCTGAGAGCGATGACCCGGGCGCTCGATCAGCTTGCGATCCGTCCGTCCCATGCCCTCTTCGACGGTCGCGACGTTCCACCCTCATGGTCGGGACGCGGCACTGCCATCGTCAAGGGTGACGCAATCAGCGTCTCGATCGCGGCGGCCTCGATCATCGCAAAGGTCCAGCGAGACCGCATGATGCAAAACGCTGATGTGCTCTATCCGGGCTACGGCTTTGCCATCAATGTCGGATACGGTAGTGCAGTCCATCTGGCGGCCATCGCCAAGCACGGGCCGACGCCGATCCACCGCATGAGTTTCAGCCCCCTTCGGTAGCCGGATACGATCACCAGCGCGGTTGAACGCAAAATAGTTTGCTTTGCGTATGCTGAATGCACCCTACCCCTCGAAGATCAGTTCATCGACAGGTCGAGGAGATGGCTCCATCGAAACAGGCCGGATTGCGCATGCGGTGCTTGCGGCGCTGACGGTTGCTTTGAATTCAACACCGGTCGTCGTCGACACCCCAGCAGGCAGTTTCGCCCGCTCAGAAATCCACGACCCTCAGCCGCTCTCGCTGGCAAGACGGTCGAGATAGATGCGCACCGCGTCCTGCACATGACGGAATCGGTCGCCGCCAAGATGCTTGCCCCCATACCACCGGGTGACGACCACCACATGGTTCATAAGTTCGGCCCGCTCCAGCATACGGACGATCACCATGCCAGCACCCGATTCCCCGTCATCGTTCTTGGCGGGTCCATCCTCCGTAACGAAAGCCCAGGAGTGATGGGTCGCCTTCGCGAACTTCTTCTTGCGCTTCAACGCTTCGACGAACGCCTTCGCTTCGGCCTCGCTCGAACAGGGAGCCCCCGAGGCCGCATACTTCGAGCCACGGTCCGAGATGATGTTGTCGAGGACGAGCATGAGCGATCCTGGTCAAGCGAAGTGTCTGCTTTTTCAAACCGCGAGATCCGATGCAGGAACCATTACGGCCGACGATAGCCTATCACTGCGGGCATCAGCACAGTCCGACCGACACAGACAAAAGAAAATGGGCCCGGACGAAACGCCCGAGCCCATTTGAATGAGAGGAGAGGCAGACGCCGCTCAGTTCAGGCGCTGGCGCACCGCTGCGATGGAATCGGACACCGACTGGCCCGCGCCGTCCCGCTGCGAGATCACCTTGGCTGCGGCTGCGACGGCGATATCCACGGCCGTCGTGCGGACGTCCTTTCGCGCATCGGATTCAGCCTGGGCGATCTGGTCTTCCGCCATCGCCGTCCGGCGTTCGACGAATTCCTTGTTCTTCTTCGCCGTCTCCGCCAGCATCTGCCGTGCGTCGCGCTTGGCGCTTTCGATGATCTCCTGCGCCTCCTGCTCGGCTTCCCGGCGGCGGCGCTGATATTCCGCCAGCTGCTGCTTGGCCTCTTCCTTCAGCTCACGCGCCTCTTCGAGCTCCGACTGGATGCGCTTGGAGCGCTCGTCGAGGGAGCTGTTAAGACGCCGGAAGCCCCTGAAATAGACAACGATGGCGAAGAAGATGATGAGGCCGATGAAGGCCCAGAATGAATTATCCAAGGCTGCCTCCTTACGAGCGGGTTTCGGCGACGGCGGACGAGACCTCGTCGCGCGAAACGTCGAGCTTGACCACATCCCTCAGGATCGTCTCGGCAACGTCAGTCGCCAGCGAATTCATGTCATCCATCGCGCTTGCCTTGGCGGTCGCGATACGCTCGCGGGCCTCTTCCAGACGCTGGTCCAGCTCGGCTTCGAGCTTGCGGCGCTGTTCGTCGGCCTCTTCGCGGGCTTCGTTACGGGCAGTCTGCCCAATATTGTGCGCCCGCTCGCGGGCCTCCGCCAGCTCCTGCTCATAGGCAGCCTGGGCCTCATTGGCATCCTGGCGCGCCCGTTCGGCCGCTTCCAGATCGATCGCGATCCGATCGCGCCGATTTTCAAGGACGCCGCCGATGCGCGGCACGAGAACGTTCTTGAGCACCCAGTAGAAGATGCCGAACGTAATCGCGAGCCAAAGAAGCTGAGACGGATAGAATTCCGTGTTCATGGGCGGGAAGTGACCCCCCGCCTCTTCGCCCGACGTGGTTACTTCACCGTGCAACACGACCTCCTCACCTCCGAAGGGCGAGACATCGGCCGAACCTCCGGATGTTTCACCGGTTTCTTGTGCTTGAGCGGCGATATCGAACAACACGCCTTGCCTCCTGTACATCGTTCCGGCCGAACGCGGGATGCGTCCGGCCAGACCAACGATCCATTTCGAATGTTACGGCTTAGACGAAGAGCAGAAGCAGCGCGATGAGGAGCGAGAAAATGCCCAGCGCTTCCGTCACGGCGAAGCCGAAGATCAGGCGACCGAACTGTCCATCGGCTGCCGATGGGTTGCGCAGCGCGCCTTCGAGGTAGTTGGCGAACATGTTGCCGAGACCGAGAGCGGTCATGCCCATACCGAAACAGGCAAGACCAGCACCGATGTAACGTGCAGCTTCAGCTTCCATGGAAATTCTCCTTTATGGATCGTAGTGGATTTGCCGCGCCTTCCGCCCGGCAAGGGGAAGGATCAGTGATGCGGGTGAACCGCGTCGTTCAGGTACATGCAGGTCAGGATCGCGAAGACATAGGCCTGCAGAGCCGCGACGAGGAACTCGAGAGCCGTGATGGCAACTGTCATGATCAGTGGCAGGATCGAACCGATCACGCCGACCGCGCCGAGCGAGGACAACGTGACGACGAATCCGGCAAAGACCTTGAGCGTGATATGCCCCGCCAGCATGTTGGCGAAGAGACGAACCGACAGGGAAACCGGCCGGGACAGGAACGAGATGACCTCGATCAAGACGACGAAGGGCAGAATGTAACCCGGCACGCCCGAGGGCACGAAAAGCTTGAACCAGGACAGGCCGTGCTTCGTGATGCCGTAGCCGACGACCACCGCCATCACGAGCATCGCGAGTGCGAACGTCACGATGATATGACTGGTGACGGTGAAAAAGTAGGGGAACATCCCGATGAGGTTCGCGACCAGCACGAAGGTGAAGATCGAGAACACGAAGGGAAAGAAGCGCATGCCGGCCGTTCCGGCGGCGTCGCGCAGCATGTTCGCGGTAAATTCGTAGGTGAGCTCCGTCATCGACTGCAGGCGGCCCGGAACAAGCCCGCGTCCGCGCGTCGAATAATACAGGAAGCCAGCCGTCAGTGCTGCGGTCAGCACCATGAAGAGCGCCGAATTCGTGAACGAGAAATCCAGACCGCCGATATCGATCGGCACGAGCGGATAGATTTCGAACTGATGAATCGGATCGGTCGGGTTGGTTGCCAAACTCTGGAGTCCTTGTCGAAACGTCTTTTCGCGTCCTTGCGAGCCGGCCATCGCAATAGCCGCTGAAATTCGTCTTCGCAACACCCCATCTGGGAGGAAGCGGCCCGTTATCTAGGAATCATTCAGGTTTTCCCGCGCGCGATCGGAATTTTCGCTGCGCTGCACAGGGTCTGCCGGCTTCGGGCTGGCCGACCGCAACACATTGCGAATCCCGGCGGCGAAACCCAGCATCAGAAAGACGATCAGACCAAATGGGCTCGTTCCGGCAAACATGTCGATGCCATAGCCGATGGCCCCGCCGACGATGATGCCGGCGGCGAATTCGCTGGCGAGCTTCAGGCCTTCCGCAATGCCTTTCATGCTGGAGCCGGCGGTGCTTTGCCGCTCCACCTCCTTCGCGCGCGCTGCCGAATGGGCGGCGAGCTTCTTCTCGAGCGCGCTGCGCTTTTCCGCCCATTCCTCGGGTGTTCGCGTCACCGTCGGCAGTTCATGCACATTATCGCGATTCGGTCTGGTCTCGTCGTCGCTCGCGGGGCTCAACTTCGCTCTCCGGATCTCGGCGCCTGTCAGTGCGCGGACTTGTCGCTCTTCTTGTCGGCAAAACCAGAGAAACCGGTCCGCATCAAGCTCGCGACCGTCGTCACCACCAGAATACCGAGGATGACGATCAGCGACAGTCCCGTCGTGATGTGGGGCACCCATTCGATTGGCTGGCCATCGTTGAGGAAGGACAGCGTGTTCTTTTCCATCGCGTGGAACACGAGCTTCACGCCGATGAAGCCGAGTATGAGCGCAAGGCCGAAGCCGAGATAGACCAGCCTGTCCAGCAGTCCGCCAAGCAGGAAGTAGAGCTGGAGAAGGCCGAGCAGCGCGAAGGCGTTCGTCGTGAAGACGATATAGGGCGAATTGGTCAGACCGTAGATCGCCGGGATCGAATCGAGGGCGAACAGCAGATCCGTCATGCCGAGGGCGACGATGACGACCATCATCGGCGTCATCAGGCGCTTGCCGTTTTCGACGATGAACAGCGCGTTGCCGTGGAATTCGGACGTCGAAGGGAAGGTCCGGTCGAACCATTTGACGATAAAGTTCGGCTCGTATTCCTCGTCCGTCGTCTTCTGATGGGCGAAACTGTCAAAGGCGAGCTTGACCGCCGTCGCGAGCAGGAACAGGCCGAAGAGATAGAAGATCCAGGAAAACTGGTTGATGGCCGCAGCGCCGAGCGCGATGAAGATGCCGCGCATGATGAGCGCGAGCACGATGCCGATCAGAAGCGCCTTCTGCTGGTCTTCGCGCGGCACCTGGAAGCTCTTCATGATGATCACGAATACGAAGAGATTGTCCACCGACAGGCTCTTTTCCGTGATGAAGCCGGCAAAGAATTCCAAACCGTGCTTGTGGTCCCAGACGAGCCACAGCGCACCGCCGAAAATCAGGGCCAGGCTCACATAAACCGTCGACCAGATCGCCGCTTCCTTGAAGCTCGGCTCGTGCGCCTTCCGCACATGGGTCATGAAGTCGAAAATGAAGAGTCCGGCAATTCCGGCTATGGTCGAGAGCCAGATCCACAGGGGAATGGCATCTCCGCCGCCCGAACCGCCCGATAGACTTTCCAATTCGATACTCCCTGACGAAGAAGATGGCAGACCGGATCGCCATGGGGAGCGATGCCTGCGGCAAACGCCCTGGGCGGATCCGCGAAAGCCGTATCTAATCGCTCCGGTACCGTCCGCAATAAGCGCCCCCGTGCTTTGGACCACCCGGCGAAAAAATAAATGTCTTCAAGCCGAAGCTTGACCTTCCAGCCGGTGGAAGCCCCACGTTTCTATCGAGAAGAAAACCACGAGTGGGTCGAAGAATGGATCATCAGGCAGAATCATCGCCAGGGCACGGGCATGGGCATGGCGGTTCGGATCATTGCAGCCAGTCGGCGGTGATCCGAGATCCTGTCTGCGGCATGACGGTCGATCCTGACGTCGGAAAGCCTTCGGCAGAGCACGAGGGAAAAACCTTTCATTTCTGCAGCGATGGATGCCGAAAGAAGTTCGAGGCCGCGCCAGAGGATTATCTCAGCGCCAGGGATCCGGTCTGCGGCATGAGCGTCGACCGGGCGAGCGCAGAGAACATGGCGAAGCACGAGGGCCAGCGCTTCTATTTCTGTTCGAGCCACTGCCAGTCGAAATTCGAGAGCGATCCGGAGGCGCATCTCAGCCCCGAGGACAAGCCGAAGCCAGCGCCCAAGGGCACGCAATACACCTGTCCGATGCACCCGGAGGTGATCCGCGATCATCCCGACGATTGCCCGAAATGCGGCATGGCGCTGGAGCCGATGGGAATTCCCGACCCGGACGAAGGGCCGAACCCGGAGCTCGTCGACTTCACGCGCCGCCTTTGGGTCTCCGCCCTCTGCGCGGTACCGCTTCTCTTACTCACCATGGGGCCGATGATCGGCCTGCCCGTGCGCGGCTGGTTCGGCGAGAGCCTCGCCGTCTGGATCGAATTCGCGCTTGCGACGCCGGTCGTCCTCTGGGCCGCGCTCCCATTCTTCAAGCGCGGCTGGGCTTCTGTCGTAAATCGGTCGCCCAATATGTGGACGCTGATCGCAATCGGCGTCGGCGCGGCCTACGGTTATTCCGTCATCGCGACCATCCTGCCCGGCCTCTTCCCGCCCTCCTTCCGCGAGAACGGCGTCGTGCCGGTCTATTTCGAGGCCTCCGCCGTCATCGTGGCGCTGGTCTTCGTCGGCCAGGTCCTCGAGCTCAAGGCGCGCGAGCGCACCGGCTCGGCCATTCGCGCCCTCATGGACCTTGCACCGAAGACCGCGCGCCGCATCAAATCCGATGGGTCCGAGGAAGACGTCGAGCTCGCCGTCCTCAAGGAAGGCGACCGCCTGCGCGTGCGTCCTGGCGAGAGCATTCCGGTGGATGGCACCGTCCTCGACGGCGGCTCGTCGATCGACGAATCGATGATCACCGGCGAACCGATGCCGGTCACCAAGGAAAAGGGTGACACAGTCACCGGCGGCACGCTCAACAAATCCGGCTCCTTCGTGATGGAGGCCCTTGCGGTCGGTGACGACACGACCCTTTCGCGCATCGTCGGGATGGTCGCGACCGCCCAGCGCTCGCGCGCGCCGATCCAGGGCCTTGCAGACAAGGTGGCGGGCTATTTCGTGCCGACCGTGGTCGGTGTCGCGGTTCTCGCCTTCGTCGTCTGGACGCTTGTCGGCCCGCAGCCGGCGCTGGCCCATGCTCTGGTCGCGGCCGTCTCGGTTCTTATCATCGCCTGCCCGTGCGCGCTTGGTCTCGCAACGCCCATGTCGATCATGACGGCGACCGGACGCGGCGCATCGGCCGGCGTCCTTATCAAGGATGCCGAGGCCCTGGAGCGCTTCGAGAAAATCGATACACTCGTTATCGACAAGACCGGCACGCTCACCGAAGGCAGGCCGAAGCTGACCGACGTGATCACGGCCGAGGGGGTCGACGAGACAAGGTTCCTCAGCGCCGCAGCATCCCTCGAACGCGGTTCGGAGCATCCGCTCGCAGAGGCAATCGTCGCCGGTGCGAAAGAGCGGGACGCAAAGCTCACCGACGCGAGCGATTTTGATTCCGTCACCGGCAAGGGCGTGAAAGGCCTGATCGAGGGCGAAAAGATCGCGCTCGGCAACAAGGCCATGATGGATCAGGAAGGCGTCGAAATCGCCGCCCTTTCCGAAAAGGCCGAAGCCCTGCAATCGGAAGGCAAGACCGCGATGTTCGTCGCAATCGGGGGAAAGCTAGCCGGCGTCGTCGCCGTGGCGGACCCTGTGAAATCCTCCAGCGCCGAGGCGATTCGCTCGCTGCATGACAGCGGCATCCGCATCGTCATGGCAACCGGCGACAACGAGCGCACGGCAAAAGCCGTTGCGAAGGAACTCGGCATCGACGAGGTGCGCGCCGGGCTCTCGCCGGAAGACAAGCAGGCACTCGTCGAAGACCTGCGTTCCAAGGGCGGTAAGGTCGCGGTGGCCGGCGACGGCATCAACGACGCGCCCGCGCTGGCGGCGGCCGATGTGGGCATCGCCATGGGCACCGGGGCCGATGTCGCGGTGGAAAGCGCCGGCATGACGCTGGTGAAGGGCGATCTCGGAGGCATCGTCCGGGCCCGGCACCTTGCCGAAGCGACGATCCGCAACATCAAGCAGAACCTGTTCTTCGCCTTCGGCTACAACGCCATCGGCGTGCCGATCGCGGCGGGCATTCTTTACCCGGTCTTCGGCCTGCTCCTCTCACCCATGATCGCGGCAGCGGCGATGAGCCTCTCCTCGGTCTCCGTCATCGGCAACGCGCTGAGATTGCGGACGATGAAGCTGTGAGCTTGGCGGCTTTCGCTGGGTGAAAGCGCTGAGGCGATACAAGGCCGCCGGACAAATGAATTGACCCGAAGGTCAATTCTCGTCCGACGATTGGCTCAGGCGCCGCTCGGGCTCCCGGCGGCCTTTTGAACCGTTGGTTTCAAAGGCCCCTCGGTATAATACCGCCGGACGAATGAATTGACCCTTTGGGTCAATCCACGCCCGGCAAACGGCTCAAACGCCGCTCGGGCTGCCGACGAGCCATGAAACCGATGGTTTCAAAGGTCCGCCGGTATAAGGCCGCGCCGCCTGAATTTCAGCGACACGCCTCTCGGATCGCCTTCATGTTCGCGGCGTAATGCTCAGGCGTGCCGCCCTTGAACACGGCCGAGCCGGCGACCAACACATCGGCCCCGGCCTCGACCACCAGCGGGGCCGTTTCGGGCGTCACGCCGCCATCGATCTCGATGCGGATATCGCGATCGCCGATCATTGTCTTCACGCGGCGCACCTTCTCCACCACTGGGTGAATGAACTTCTGCCCGCCAAAGCCCGGGTTTACGGTCATCAGCAGAACCAGATCGATCTGATCGATCACATATTCAATGACGTTTTCAGGCGTCGATGGATTGAGCGAGACGCCCGCCTTCACCCCGAGATCGCGAATGGCGGCGAGCGAGCGCGCCAGATGCGTCGTCGCCTCGGCGTGAACCGTGATGAAGTCGCAGCCGGCCTCGGCAAACGCCTGCAGATACGGATCGCAGGGCTCGATCATCAGGTGACAGTCGAACACCTTCTTCGAGGCTCCTCGAACCGCCTTGATGATCGGCGGGCCGAAGGTGATGTTCGGCACGAAATGCCCGTCCATCACATCGAGGTGGATCCAATCCGCGCCCGCCTCGTCGACGGCGCGGATTTCCTCTCCGAGCCGCGAGAAATCGGCGGACAGGATGGAGGGTGCGATCAGGACTTCACTCATGTCTCGCCTTCTGTCGGGCACCATGAAAAAGGGACGAACGCGTGATGCGTCCGCCCCGGTCTTCGTTACGGTCTCGCGCCTCAGGCGGTGAGTGCCTTGGCGGCTTCCACCACCTTGTCAGCCGTGATGCCGAAATGTTCGAAGAGCTTGGGCGCCGGTCCGGACGCGCCGAAGCCGGTCATGCCGATGAAACGGCCGCGATCGCCGAGCCACCGGTCCCAGCTCATTCCGACGCCGGCCTCGATGGCAATGCGCGGAACCGAGCCCAGCACCGAAGCGCGATAGGCATCGTCCTGTTCGGCAAAGAGTTCCATGCAGGGCATTGAGACGACGGCGGCATTCAGGCCCTCGCCTTTCAGGGCTTCGGCGGCCTTCAGCGCAATCTCCACCTCCGAGCCCGAAGCCATGAGGGTGACGTCCCGCTCACCGGCCGACTCCTTCAGAACGTAACCGCCCTTCAGGCTGAGATTTTCCGAAACGTCCTCGCGTACGGTCGGCAGGCCCTGGCGGGTCAGCGCGAGCACCGATGGACGATCGTTTGAGAGCAACGCAGCCTCCCAGGCCTCGACCGTCTCGATCACGTCGCATGGACGGAAGACCAGAGTGTTCGGCGTTGCCCGCAGCATGGTGAGATGCTCGACCGGCTGATGGGTCGGACCGTCCTCGCCGAGGCCGATGGAATCATGGGTCAGTACATAGACGACCCGGTTTCCCATCAGCGCGGAAAGCCGCATCGCGCCGCGCGCATAGTCGGAGAAAACAAGGAAGGTGCCACCATAGGGGATCAGCCCGCCATAGAGCGCAAGCCCGTTCATCGCGGCGGACATGCCGTGCTCGCGCACGCCGTAGTGGATATAGCGGCCCGAGAAATCCTCCGCCGTCACCGGCTTCAGATCCTTGGTCTTCGTGTTGTTCGAGCCCGTCAGATCGGCAGAGCCGCCGATCGTGGTCTCGACCACGCGGTTGATGACCTCGAGGGTCATTTCCGAGGCCTTGCGCGTCGCAACCTTTGGCTTGTCCTGAACGAGGGCGTTGCGGAAGTTTTGCATCTCGCCGGCAAATCCCGCCGGCAGTGTTCCGGAGGAGAAGGCCTCGAAACGCTCGCGCTCGGGATGATCGGCGAGCTTGCGTTCCCATGCCTCGCGCGCCTCGCGTCCCTTGGCCGAGACCTCGCGCCAGCCTTTGACGACCGCGTCCGGCAGTTCGAAAGGTTCGGATTCCCAGACCAGTTCCTTGCGGGCCAGTGCGATCTCGTCGTCGCCCAGCGCTTCGCCATGCACCTTGTGGGTGCCGGCCTTGTTGGGCGAACCGTAGCCGATCACCGTCTTGCAGGCGATGAAGGCCGGTTTGTCGCTCTTGCGCGCCTCTTCGATCGCCTTTTCCACGGCCTCGCTATCGTGCCCGTCGACGGAGAACGTCTTCCAGCCCGCTGCCTCGAAGCGCGCGACCTGATCCGTCTTCGAGGAGATTTCCACCTTGCCGTCGATCGAGATCCCGTTGTCGTCCCAGAGCACGATCAGCTTGTTCAGCTTCAAGGTGCCGGCCAGATCGATCGCCTCATGGCTGATGCCTTCCATGAGGCAGCCATCGCCGGCGATCACATAGGTGTAGTGGTCGACGAGACCGTCGCCGAAGCGCGCATTCATCAGGCGCTCGCCGATGGCCATTCCGACGGAGGTGGCAATCCCCTGCCCCAGCGGTCCGGTCGTCGTCTCGATCCCCGCCGCATGGCCGTATTCGGGATGGCCGGCGGTACGGCTGCCGAGCTGGCGGAAATCCTTGATCTCCTCGATCGGCATGTCCTCGTAGCCGAGCAGGTGATGGATCGCATAAAGCAACATCGACCCGTGACCCGCCGACAGGATGAAGCGGTCGCGGTTCGGCCATTTCGGCTTGGACGGATCGACCCGCATGAATTTCTGGAACAGAACGGTCGCAACGTCCGCCATGCCCATCGGCATGCCCGGATGCCCGGAGTTGGCCTTCTGCACGGCGTCCATGGCGAGCGCTCGGATGGCGTTCGCCATGTCCCGCGGATTGCGATCGGTGGTCTTCGGCGATGGTTTATCCAGCATGTCGGTCAGCTTTCTCGGCAAGCGTAAAAAGTCATCAGGATGCGCGTCGTTTGCGCTCCATCAGCTTCAGAATCAATGGGGTCAGGATCAATTGCATCGCGATATCGAGCTTTGCACCCGGCGCGCAGATGGAATTGGCCCGCGACATGAAGCTGTGGGGTATCATCGACAAAAGATAGGGAAAGTCGATGCCGCGCGGGTTGGCGAAGCGAATGACGATCATGGATTCGTCGGGCGTCGGAATCCAGCGTGCAATGAACGGGTTCGACGTATCGACGATCGGAACCCGCTGGAAGTTGATGTGCGTTTCGCCAAATTGCGGGCAAATATATTTCACGTAGTCCGGCATGCGGCGCAGGATCGTGTCCATCACGGCTTCCGTCGAATAGCCCCGCGTCGCCTTGTCCCGGTGGATTTTCTGGATCCATTCGAGATTGATCACCGGCACAACGCCGATCTTCAGATCGGGATAACGCGCGAGATCGATCGTATCCGTCTTCACACAGCCATGGAGCCCCTCGTAAAAGAGGAGGTCCGAATTTTCGTGAAGCGGCTCCCACTCGGTGAACTTGCCCTCCGGCAGGCCGTATTTCTCCATCTCCCGGTCGTCATGGATGTAATGCCGAGTGCGGCCCGTGCCCTTGCGACCATATTCGTCAAAGACATCGCGCAGGTCTTCGAGCAGATTGGCCTCCGGCGAGAAATGCGAGAAGGTCGTGTTTCCGGCTGCCGTCTCGGTGGCCATCTTCACCCGCATCGCATCGCGATCGTAGCGATGAAACGCGTCCCCCTCGATGAAGGCAGCATCGACGCTCTCACGGCGAAAGATCTGGTCGAAGATATCCTTGACCGAGGTCGTTCCTGCCCCGGACGAGCCTGTAATCGCGATGATGGGATGTTTGGCGGACATGGATGGGTCTGGCTCGGCAGCAGCGCCTTACGGCCTGAAGAGAGTGCGTTTTCCGAACAGCGGCGAGCGTTCGGCCAGAGCCTCGGGATCGGCGATATAACGCCCGATCCGCTCCACCTCGCGCTTCGAACCGAAGACCAGCGGCGTGCGCACATGCAGTCCTTCCGGCTCGATGTCGAGGATGCGGGTCGTTCCGTCGGTCGCGGCGCCCCCGGCCTGCTCCACCAGCATCGCCACGGGATTTGCCTCGTACATCAGGCGCAGGCGGCCCTTCTGATAGCCTTTCCGCTCATCGCCCGGATAGAGGAACACACCGCCCCGCTGCAGGATGCGATAGGCGTCCGCCACCAGCGAACCGACATAGCGCATTCCGAACTCGCGCTCGCGCGGCCCTTCCTCGCCTGCCAGCAGGTCGTCGATGTAGTTGCGGATATGCGAGTCCCAGTGCCGATAATTCGACATGTTGATCGAGAACTCTTTCGACCTGTCCGCGACCGTCACCGAGGCCGCCTGCTCCACGAAGCCGCCGAATTTCGGGGAGAACAGGAAGACGTGCGTGCCATTGCCCACTGTCAGCACCAGCTGGAGCTGCGGCCCGTAGGTGAAGAAGCCGGCGGCAAGCTGATTGGCGCCCTTTTGCATGAACACGGTCTTCAGATCGGCGCGGTGGGCGTCGGTGACCGGCAGAATGGAGAAGATCGTGCCGATCGAAACATTGGTCGAGATGTTGGACGAACCGTCCAGCGGATCGATGGCGATGGCGAAGTCACCCTCTTCATCGAGGGTGACCGGTCCTTCCTGCTCTTCCGACCCGAAGAACACGAAGCCCGAATCCCTGGCCGCCTGGAGAAACGCCTTGTCCGCGAGGACGTCCAGCTCTTTCTGCATGTCCCCGTCGGCATTGCTGCCGCCGCGCTGATCGCCCAGATTGCCGCCTTCGATGATCGTGTTGCGAACCTTCACCGAGGCCGTGCAGAGATGGCGGATCGCCTCGGCGATTCGGCGCTGGCCTTCATCCGCGCTCAGAGCGGATCTCAAGTAAGCGTCGAGTGACGATGGCATGGCGGTCTCTCCCGGTCAGCACGAACAGATCGAGGCCTCCTTACACTACGAGGCGGGTGCAAGGGCAAGCACCGGATATCGCTACTTGGCTGACCAAATGCCGATCGAACAGACGATCGCGTCAGCTGGTTCGACCTAGCGGGCGCCGAGAAAACCCGGCGGATCGAGAAGAGATGCCTTTTTCAGGGCTTCCACGGTTCCTGATCCGGTGCAGAAACAGACGATCCGCAGCGTCCGGATCACATCCTCGAAATGCGCGATCACCGCGTCAACCGAGGTTTCGGCAGCTTTGAGTGTCGCGGCGGCCTGCCCGGCGAGATTGGCGCCACAGCGAATCGCCTTCGCGACATCGATCCCGTTGCGGATGCCCCCCGAAGCGATGATCGGCGTTTTGGCGCAGGTCGCCCGCACGTCGGCGACGGCCCGAGCCGTTCCAATTCCCCAATCCGCGAAGAGTTCGGCGACGGCCCTTTGCCGGGGATCGGCCGCTCTGGCCGCCTCAACCTTCGCCCAGCTCGTTCCGCCGGCCCCCGCGACGTCGATCACGCAGACGCCGGCCTCGACCAGCCGCCGTGCGACCGCGCCGGACAGTCCCGCGCCGACCTCCTTGACGACCACCGGCACAGAGAGCTTCGAGCACAGGCGCTCGATCGCCGAAAGGACACCGCGCCAATCCGTGTCGCCTCCGGTCTGTACCGCCTCCTGCAGGGGATTGAGATGAATGATCAGCGCGTCGGCGCCGATCATCTCCACCGCGCGCATCGCTTCGTCCTCGCCATAGCCGAGCACGAACTGTGCGCCACCGATATTGGACAGGATCGGCACGGAGGGCGCCCTGTCGCGCAAGGCGCGATCGAGCCCGCCGCCGCCGCGTCCCTCCAGCGCAACCCGCTGTGACCCGACCGCCAACGCGATCCCAAGCGCCTCGGCCGCTTCCGCGAGATGGGCATTGATCCCGGCCGCGCGCTCGGGCCCGCCGGTCATGGAGGAGATCAGGAGCGGTGCCGAGAGCCTCTTGCCGAGAAACGGCACGCTGAGATCGATCTCGCCGAGCGAGAGTTCCGGCAAAGCGACATGCTCGAAGACGATCTGGTCGAGGCCTGTCGCCGCGCTTGGCGCCTCGCCATCCTGTGCGAGCACGATATCCAGGTGATCGATCTTGCGCGACCCGATGTCGCTGGTTTTCGATCGGTTCTCGTCAGCGGCCAATCTTGCCTGCCCTGCTGTTTTGCCAGTTACTCAAGCCGCAATCATTTCCCGGTCGAATTTCGCTGTATCCGTGTTAGCATCTGATTGAAACACGCCGGAAGCTCAAGGGATCAAGATCAAGTTGTCTCTGCGTATCATGGACATCGCCGTATGAGTGAGACGCGGCAAGAGGAAGCCGCCCGTCTCTTGAAGCGAATCGAACAGCGCCTCGGTGACATCCTGCCAGAGTGCCTCGATGGTCAGGAGAAGCTGAGGGACGCCATGGCGTCCAGCGTGCTTGCGCCCGGCAAGCGGCTGCGTCCGATGCTCGCAGTCCTCACGGCCATGGATCTCGACGGAAATGTCGAGGCCGCGATCGAGGGCGGCTGTGCGATCGAGCTGATCCACACCGCCTCGCTGGTGCTGGACGATCTGCCCTGCATGGACGATGCGACACTCCGGCGCGGACGTGCACCGACCCATGTCGCCTATGGCGAGGAGACCGCCCTTCTTGCGGTCATTGCCATGGTGTCGCGGGCCTTCGAACTGCTTGCGGCAGCGCCGACGCTCACCCCGGAACAGCGCACGCGTTCGGTCGCAGCGCTCGGCAAGGCGGTTGGAACGAGCGGTCTCGTGGCCGGTCAGTTCGCCGACCTGAAAGGGGGCAGCGGATCGACGGAGGATGTCGCGCGCACCAATGCGCTGAAGACCGGCGCGCTGTTTCTGGCGGCGATCGAGATCGGGATGATCGGCAGCGGCGCACCTGAGGAAACCCGGCGCGAGCTCGAAGCCTTCGCCCGTCAGCTGGGATTGGCCTTCCAGCTTCTCGACGATCTTCTCGACGACAGCCAAACCGCGGTCTCGATCGGCAAGGACATCGGCCAGGACGCCGGCAAGTCCACCATCGTCTCGATGATCGGCCGGTCTTCCACGGAAGAGCAGATCGATCGGCACATGCGCTCGGCCCTGTCCCATCTGGAAGCAGGACTCGGCCCCGAGAGCCGTCTTGCCGGTCTTCTGCACGTCATCTGGCAGACGGCCCGGCATCGCACCGCCGAGCACAAGGCCGGCAAGGGCGCCGACGGGGGACGGGTCGACGAACCGGCCGGAATGCAGTGAGCCGAGCGGCCGCCGCCCACGATGTCCTGTTGATAGCGAGTTTCGCGGCCGATCCATGGTTGATTCGGCAAGGGAAGCGGCCCAAGGCTCTGTCATGTCCGATCCAATCTACAAAATTCTGACCCACGACGAGTGGGCCAGCCTCCAAGCCGCCGGGCGTTTCGATGGAGCGCCGGTGGATATCGCCGATGGCTACGTCCATTTCTCGACCGCTTCACAGGTTCGCGAGACGGCGGCGAAGCACTTTGCAGGCAAGAACGATCTTCATCTTCTCGCTGTCGCACCCGAACAGCTCGGCGATGCGCTGAATTGGGAGCCCTCGCGTGGGGGCGCACTGTTTCCGCATCTCTATGCGCCGCTTTCGATGGACGCCGTGATCTGGGAAAAGCCGCTGCCGCTCGACGACGACGGCCGTCATGTCTTTCCCGAAGATCTTGCCGGAGCGACCGCATGACGGCGCTCTATCGCCTTGCCCGGCCGGCGATCTTCCGCATGGACCCGGAAAAGGCGCACGATCTTTCGATCAAGGCCCTCAGACTCGGCCTCGCAAAGGGCGGGCGCGTTCCCGTGGACGATCGTCTGCGGGTCAAGGTCGCCGGCCTCTCCTTCCCCAATCCGCTCGGTCTCGCTGCCGGCTACGACAAGAACGCCGAGGTGCCGGACAGGCTGCTCAGCCTCGGTTTCGGTTTCGTCGAGGTGGGCACGGTGACACCCCAGCCGCAGGACGGAAACCCCAAACCCCGTCTGTTCCGGCTGAAGCAGCACGGGGCCGTCATCAACCGATTCGGCTTCAACAATTGCGGCCACGCCGACGCGGTGGAGCGACTCGCCGAACGCCAGCGCAAAGCAGGTATCGTCGGCGCCAATATCGGCGCGAACAAGAATGCGGAAGACCGCGTTGCCGACTATGTGGAAGGCGTTGCGAGCTTTGCGCCCCTCGCCTCCTATCTCACGATCAACATTTCCTCGCCGAACACGCCGGGCCTGCGCGACCTTCAGGCGACCGAGGAGCTGGACCGCCTGCTGGAACACGTCATCGCCGCCCGCAACGGCGAAGCGGCGGTCTCGGCAAGCCCCAAGGTGCCGGTCTTTCTCAAGGTCGCGCCGGATCTCACCAAGACGCAGATCGCCGGTATCGCGAAAACCGCGAAGAAGCGGAAGGTGGACGGTCTTATCGTCTCGAACACCACGCTCTCACGTGCCGGCGTCGAGAACGACAAGGCCGCGGGCGAGACCGGAGGCCTCTCCGGCAGACCCCTTCGCGCGCGCGCCACGAGCGTGCTCGCCCATTTCCGCAAGGCGCTCGGCCCGGACATGGCCCTGATCGGGGTCGGCGGTGTGTCCGATCTCGGGAGCTTCATCGAAAAGATCGAGGCTGGCGCCGATCTCGTCCAGATCTATACGGCCCTCGTCTATGGCGGCCCCGGCCTGCCAAGCGCGATCCTCACCGATCTCCTGCGCTATCTGAGGTACAACGAGATCGACAATGTCTCCTCCCTGCGCGATCGCCGGACGGACGCGCTCGCCGAGAGCTTCCCGCTGGAAGATTGATTGATACCGTTTCCGGCTGATCAGGCCGGGGACGGTATCCAAGCTCGCGCGGCATATGAGCGTTCTTCAAATCCGTCATCGCGAAGCGATCAAACGGATTTCGTATGAGAGCGCCGACGCGCGCCGTCATGATTGCCCTCATCTTCGTCGGCGCGGGCGGCGTGAGTTGAGCGCGTTTTAACTTTCGATCAAAAAAACTCGCAGAATCTGAAAGATTCACAGCGCACATACCGCATTTGGGTGATGCGGCACGGCCTCAAAGACGGTTTGATCGGACTCGCCTTCGGGCTCCCTCCCGGGGATCACACGGACCGGACAGCGCCTAAAACGCCCCAAGCGGCGACTGTCTCGGGCTTGTGATGATGTCGGCGTTGTCGACGTGACGCCCTCGGGAGGGACGGAAGGTCCGAGAGCGGATGGCCATCAATCGATATGGCTCTTTCGCGTCAGGATCTCGATTTGCAGCGTGATTTCATCCGAAAGGTCAGCGGCTTTTCGGCAAGATACTTCAGACCTTTTCAGGCACGGATTTCATTACCGAGGCAATTCCTGAATCAACGGAGAAATGAGCCGGCATACTCCCAATGTGCCGGCTCATTTCTTCTGTTTGCCTCTCTCGCAAGCCGGAATGGACTGAGCTTCGTCAGCCGTATGCCGCTTCGCTTTCGCGCGCGCGGCGAACTTCGTGGCGCTTGTTGACGAGAGTGGCGGTGAGCACACCGACGGTGACGATCGCGATCAGGATCGTGCAGACGGCGTTGATCTCCGGCGTCACACCCAGCCGCACCGCGCTGTAGATCTTCATCGGCAACGTCGTCGCCGAAGGTCCGGTCGTAAAACTCGCCACCACCAGATCGTCCAGCGAGAGCGTGAAGGCGAGAAGCCAGCCCGCCGCAACCGCAGGCCAGATCACCGGAAGCGTGATCGAGAGGAACGTCCGCGCCGGCGTTGCACCGAGATCCATCGCTGCCTCTTCCAAAGACCGATCGAAGGACAGGAGTTTGGACTGCACGACCACCGCGACGAAGCACATCGAAAAGGTGATGTGCGCCAGCGTGACCGTCCAGAAGCCGCGATCGAAGTCGATTGCAACGAACAGAAGAAGCAGGGAAAGACCGGTGATCACCTCAGGCATGACGAGCGGCGCATAGACCATTCCGGTGAACAGCACCCGACCGCGAAAGCGCGTGTAACGTGTGAGCGCCACCGCAGCGAGCGTCCCGAGCAGCGTTGCCGTGGTAGCGGATAGAACACCGACACGCAGGGTCACCCAAGCCGCGTCGAGCAGGCCCTGATTGTTGAAGAGCTGCACATACCAGCGCGTGGAAAATCCCGCCCACACCGTCACGAGCTGCGAGGCGTTGAAGGAGTAGATGACCAGGAGGACGATCGGCAGATAGAGGAACGAGAAGCCGACGATGATGGAGATGATGTTGAACGTCGTCCAGCCCTGTTTCATCGCGCCGCCTCCCGATCCTGAATGCGCTGGAAGATCACGATCGGCACGACGAGAATGAGGAGAAGAATGATCGCGACGGCGGACGAAACCGGCCAGTCGCGATTGTTGAAGAACTCCATCCACAGGGTCTTGCCGATCATCAGGGTCGACGAGCCGCCGAGAAGATCGGGAATCACGAATTCGCCCACCGCCGGGATGAAGACGAGAAAACAACCCGCCAGAACGCCGCGGAACGAGAGCGGAAAGGTGATCGTCCAGAAGCTCTTCAGCGGCGTCGATCCGAGATCGGCTGCGGCCTCCAGAAGGCTCTTATCCATCCGGTCGAGATTGGCGAAGATCGGCATCACCATGAACGGCAGATAGGAATAGACGATGCCGATATAGATCGCGATCTCGGTATTGGTGATGATGAGCGGCTGGTCGATGAAGCCGAGGAACATCAGGAACTGGTTGAGCAGGCCCTCGGGCTTCAAAATGCCGATCCAGGCGTAGACCCGGATCAGAAAGCTCGTCCAGAACGGCAGGATCACCAGCATCAGGAGCAGCGGCTTCCAGCTCTGGGGCGCCTGGGCCATGCCATAGGCCAGAGGATAGCCGATCAGGAACGTCAACGCGGTCGATATCAGCGCGATCCTGAGGCTGATCATGTAGGAATTGAAATAGAGGGAGTCGTTCGCGATCCACAGATAGTTGTCGATCGTCAGCTGCTTCAGCGAATCCCACCACGTCGCCGGATCGCCGAAGGTCGGCGTGTAGGGCGGCATCGCGGTCGCGATCTGCGAGAAGGACAGCTTCAGGACGATGAGAAACGGAATGAGGAAGAGGCAGGCGAGCCAGAAATAGGGAAGGCCGATGGTGATCGACCGGAACAGACCCTCGCGTGGTTTCGCCATCCAGCTCTCCTGCCCTCAGTTCGCCAGAAGCAAGCCGGCGTCCGGGTCGAACGAGACCCAGGCGCGGTCGTGCCATGTGAGCTGAATCGGGCTTTTCCGGTTCGCATTGATGATCGACACCCGGACGATCTTGCCGTCGTCGAGCTTCAGGTGGAAGGAGGTCATGTCGCCGATATAGGCGATCTCCCAGACCTCGCCGGAGATCACATTCGGCCCGCTCAACTCTTCCGCCGAAAGCTTCAGCTTTTCCGGGCGCACCGCGTAGGCGGCCTTCGCGCCCGGTCCGATCGATCCCGACGTTTCGGTGTTCGCATCGACCTCGAGCACATGTCCGCTATCGGTTTCGAGCGTCAGGCGATCGCCGTTGCGCGTGCTCACGGTCCCGTCGAAGATGTTCACCGTCCCGATGAAATCGGCGACGAAGCGCGAGGACGGCGCCTCGTAGATTTCCGGCGGCGTGCCGATCTGGAGAATGCGCCCATCGCCCATGACGGCGATCCGGTCGGCCATGGTCATCGCCTCTTCCTGGTCATGGGTGACCATGATGAAGGTGATGCCGAGCTCGTATTGCAGATCGGTCAGTTCGAACTGGGTCTCTTCGCGCAGCTTCTTGTCGAGCGCACCGAGCGGTTCGTCGAGAAGAAGCACCTTCGGGCGCTTCACCAGGGAGCGCGCCAGCGCGACGCGCTGCTGCTGGCCACCGGACAGCTGATGCGGCTTGCGCCGACCGTAATTTTCCAGCTTCACCAGCTTGAGGACGTCACGAACCCTGTCTTCCCGCTCCGCCTTGGCGACGCCGTCCTGCTTCAGGCCGAAGGCGATATTGTTCGCGACGCTCATATGCGGAAAGAGCGCATAGGACTGGAACATCATGTTGATCGGCCGCTTGTGCGGCGGAATCCCGGTCATGTCCTCGCCGTCGAGCAGGATTCGTCCCTTCGTCGGCGATTCGAATCCCGCGAGGAGCCGCAGCAGCGTCGACTTGCCCGAACCCGATGCACCGAGAAGCGCGAAGAACTCTCTCTCGAAAACGTCAGCGGACAGATTGTCGATCGCCGCGACGCCGTCGAAAATCTTGCTGACGCCCTCGAACCGGATGAAGGGTTTTGCGGCGGGATCGGTCCAGGGCGAGAAGCTCTTGCGAACCGATCCGAGTGACTGGGATTTCACGTGCCAGATCCTCCAGGCGAAGGCCGCATCCGCCGCGAACGACGGATGCGGAAGACGAGAGGTCCGGTTACTGGCCGGTGACGACCCGCGTCCAGAGACGCGTTTCGAGGCGCTGTTCGCGCGGCCCCTTGCTTTCCACCGCGAACAGACGCTTGCGGGTTTCCTCGTCCGGATAAACGCCCGGATCGTTGAGGATTTCCGGATCGACGAATTCGTCGGCCGCCGCATTGCCGTTCGCATAGTTCACGACGTTGGTCGCCTTGGCGATGACTTCCGGACGCATCATGTAGTTCACGAACTTCTGCGCGGCTTCAGGATGCGGCGCATCGGCCGGAATCGCCATGTTGTCGACCCAGATCACGGCGCCTTCCTTCGGGATCACGTACTGGATCTCGACGCCCTGCCCTGCGTCCTTGGCGCGATCACGCGCCTGAAGAACGTCGCCAGACCAGCCATGGGCCATGCAGATGTCGCCATTGGCAAGCGCCGTGATGTATTCCGACGAGTTGAACTTGCGGATATATGGCTTGATCTTGAGAAGCAGATCCTCGGCTTTCTGAAGGTCTTCGGGATTGGTCGAGTTGGGATCGAGCCCGAGATAGTTCAGCGCGGCCGGCACGACCTCTTCGGAGGTGTTCAGCATGTAGACGCCGCAATCGGCGAGCTTGGAGACGAGTTCGGGATCGAAGAGCAGATCGTAGGTGTTCAGCGGCTGGTCTTCGCCGAGCCGTTCCTTCACCATCTTCGTGTTCAGCCCAAGGCCCGTTGTGCCCCACATGTAATTGACGGCGTACTCATTGCCGGGATCGTATCGCGCCAGACGCTCCATCACATCCTGGTCAAGATTGTCCCAGTTCGTCAGCTGCTCCTTGTCGAGCTTCTGGAAAACGCCGGCCTGGATCTGGCGCTGCAGGAAGGTGCCGGTCGGGACCACCACGTCATAGCCCGAACCGCCGGCAAGCAGCTTGGTCTCGAGAATCTCGTTGGAATCGAAGACGTCGTAATTGACGGAAACCCCGGTTTCCTTGGTGAAATCCTCAAGGATCGATTCGTCGATATAGTCCGACCAGTTATAGACGTTGACGACATCAGCCTGCGCATTTGCCGATCCGATCATGCCGGCGGTAAAAACTGCGCTGAGTGTCAGAAGAAAAGTCCGTTTCATAAAACAGCTGCCCCGTGTTCGCTCACAAGTGGAAGGCCCTTCGCGCGAAGACGGATCAAAGGCGCTCAGGCGTTTGTCACATTTTATATGGACACCTCGTCCGCCCGTCCATGGCCGCATCTCGGAAATTCAGGGCATCAAGCGCTCAAATACTGTGCGCCCGGCGCGCATGTCCGCCCGCCTACCCTGCCAATTGGGCATATTCAGCCATCAGAGCCGGGAGGCGATCGGGCGGCGGGAATCTCTCGAAACTGTGCAGCGCAGGCGTCTTTGCCCAGGGAAGCATCTCGCTGGTGTAGGTTTCGATGAAGGGTGCGTAAGTCGGCGCGTCCTCCAGCATGGTCGCCCGCACATTCACGAAACCATGGATTTGCTCGACATAGGTGAACAGCCAGCTCTTGCAGTGATCGCAGAAGTGGTGGCGGATATCGCCATGGAGACCGCCGATCACGGTATCGCCGGTCTTTATCTCGAACGCCTCGCTCGGATAGAGCGAACTCAAGGAAAACGCGCTGCCCGTCATTTTCTGGCAGCCGGTACAATGGCAGGCCATGGTTGCAACCGGCTTGCCCCTGACCGCGAAGCGAACCTCGCCGCACCGGCAGGAGCCCTCGGTGATCGAACCGTCGTTGGGGATGGGATCGGAGGTGACCATAGTCGCTGCCTTCCGCTGGATGATCTCGATGGGGCGAGACCGATTCCATGCCAGATGGCGCAGTGTCAGAGCAAGTCCGGGCAAC
This sequence comes from Fulvimarina fulva, assembly GCF_039652615.1. Classification (NCBI taxonomy): domain Bacteria; kingdom Pseudomonadati; phylum Pseudomonadota; class Alphaproteobacteria; order Hyphomicrobiales; family Aurantimonadaceae; genus Fulvimarina; species Fulvimarina fulva. The sequence continues at coordinate 200,046 of NZ_JBDJAC010000004.1, read as the reverse complement.
GCACTCCAGAATTGTCTAAAGTGCGCGAACCATGAAGACTGCGTCGGCCCCGTAGCTCGCCAGTTTCCCTGAAGGCAAAACGTCCGGTGCCTCGCGAAAACCGTGACGGCGCCAGAAGACCGCCGTTCCATAGACCGAAATCAGACAGGCGCGAGATAAGTCAGGCGCGCCGCCGAGAAGCAGGCTCACCGCTTCGCCCGCCAGCGAACGCCCTCTGGCTTCGGGAAGAAGAGCGACGTCATGAATATAGAACGCGTCGGCATCCTCCGGTAAGTTGCCCATGACGCTGCCGAGCGGCGGCAGATCGGGCAGGCGCACCGGATGGCCGATCGCATAACCGCAGAGCGTTTCGTTCCCCTTGCAGACGAGAGCCCCGGTGGGCCAGAGGTGCATCCGATCGGCGAACACTTCCACCGGTTCCCTAAGGTCCGGATGGATGCGATCGGCAATCCCCAAAACCCCGGCGAGGTCATCCGGACGCATTTCCCGCCAGCGGGGGGTGTCCTTCCCAGGATCTTCAGACGACATTGCTGGTGCGAGGCCCTGGCATCGTCGCACCCGAAACCTTTCCGCCTGCCGGCGATCGCAGCTTCAACAGGCGCTCGCGGATCGTCTCGATTTCCTTTTGCATATGTTCGGCCTCTTCCGGAGACCGAGCCGCTGCCCTGACACGCTCGCTGTAGCGAGCCGCCTCAGGACCCTGTGCCGAGCGCAGGGCCGTCACAGTTTCCGACAGGGTCTTTCGGCGTGCTGGCTCCACCTGCTCCGCTGCAGGCCGCGATTCGGTTTCCGGCTCCATCGCTGCCCGTTTCGGAAAGTTCCATTTGCGCCGGCTGGTGCGCTGCTCCGAGGTGGACGCGATGCCCACCTCGTCCGCCGATTTTTCGGCCACCTGCGATCCAGCCATAATCGGCGTCACGGTTTCGGACTCGGGGTGAGTGGAGCCTGCCTCGTCCATGGCGCGCGCCGAAACGGTGCTCTCCAGCTCAGGCCTGGATGGCTCGGGCCGGGCAATCGCAGGCACGGTGTCGCTTCCCCTCAAGGCCCAGGCGGCGTCGTTCGTACCGGCGCGTTCCGGCAATGTCGTGTCGCTCTCACGCAATCCCGGAAGTGGCTCTGCGGGCTGCTGCGCATAAACCGGCCGAGCTGCACCATGCCCGTTCGAGAAGCCATCCGATCCACGGGCGTAACCGGCCTTGTTCTCGGCGAATATCGTCTTCACGGGGCGCCAGAGTGCCCAGACCGTCGCAATCCCGAAACCGAGGATAAAGCCCATGAGGAAGCCGGCCAGGACGACCACACGACGCGACATGCTCGATGGAAGAAGCGGCGGCGTCGCAGAGGAGATGATACGCACATTCGCCGTATTGAGGCGTTCCTGCTCGGAAATCTCGCGCGCCCTCAGAAGAAAGGCTTCGTACACGGCACGCGAGGCTTCGACCTCACGCTCCAGTTCGCGCAGCCGGACGAAGGATTCGCTTGTCGCGAGCTGCTTGGTCTTCAAAGTGTCGATCTGTGCGGTGAGATCCTGATCCGTGCTCTCGGCCCGGTCGAGTTCGGTCTCGGCGGCCGCGACGATCCGGTTCACCTCGGAACGGATTCCGGAACGTGCTGCCTCGAGCGCCTGGGCGTTGGCAATTCGGCGCGGATGGCGCGGCCCCAGCGAGGCAGACAGGATCGCCTCCTGCTGACTGAGCTTCTGGTAGGAATCCCTCAGCTGGTTCAGCGCAGTCGAGGTCAGCTCTTCCGGGAACGAGCCTTCGACCACATCGTCGACGCTCGCATTGCGCATCTGCTCGGCCTTGTTGCGCAAGGCCGTGACGTCGCCGCGCGAGCGGGCGAGCTGATCATTGATGCGCAGGATGTAATCGTCGTCGACCAGCCGTCCGCCCACGCCGACGAGGCGGTTTTCCCTTTTGTATTCCTCAACTGCACGTTCGGCCTGGCTGACACTCGCGCGCAGCTCTTCCAGCCGGCTCGAAAGCGAGTCGCTCGCCCGTCTTGCGGTGGACGACTGCACCCGGCCGAGTTCGTCGATGAAGGTATCGGCGATCAGATTGGCGAGCTCCGCCGATTTCTGCGGCGAAGGCGTCTCAACGCTGAGATGAAGCACGAAGCTCTTCGGCTCGCGGCTTACCGACATGTTGCGGCGAAGATTGTCGAGCGTGACCAGTTCAATCCGTGAAAGCGGTGCGCCTTCGGGAGACGGCATCACTTTCTCCGTCAGCCCGAGATAGTCCTTGATCGTTCCGAGGATCGAGAACCCTTTGCCGTTGAAATAGGAATCGTTGAGGAGATCGGCTTTCTCGACCACATCGATGAGAACTTCGTTGGAATCGATGACGGCCGTCTGGCTCTCGATGAGGGCGAGTGTCGCATCGCTCGGTAGGCCGTTCGGCGTCACCTCGTTCTGCACGACCTTGATGTCGCGCGGATCGACCAGCACCTGCGTCGTTGCTGTATAGAGCTTGGGCGTCAGCATCGAATAGCCGGCCGCGAGGCCTGCACCTGCCAATGCACAGAAGAGAACGAACCACTTCGCCCTCCAGATCTTACCGATCACATAGATCGGGTCGATCAGGGATGGACCACGAAACACGTCCGCCTCGTTGCCGGCCGACCGTTCACGGCTCACCGCCGCGTCCTCATGATGATCAGAATGAGTTGTGAACATGGTTTATAGCACGACCGTCGAATTTGCTCGGCCATCCCGAACGGAAGGCTTTCCAGGATCCTGAGCCTGAACCGACATGGTCAATAAATCGTTAAAACCACTGCACGTGCACGGGATGCGGCCGCCGCTTGCTTGAAAAGGTGTGTTGATCATCGTCCGATGGGGACTGAACGTCCTGGGCACGGCATCGAGGAGTTGCTCGGATCGAGCCAGTGCCTCAAACGGGCCATCTCGCCCTCACCTCATGACCGATCCGATCGCTCTGGATGGAGCGGACATATTAACCATGGCGCGGGGAAGAGTGTGCGTTCGATCGATACGCCGCGTTCAAATCCTAAGATTTCGTCTATGACATTCCTAAAATCTGTTACGATATGAATCACCTGAAATTGTCTTTTACGCCTTTGGGGAATGGCTGACATATGACGCGATCACAACTTTACCGCTCGCTGAGCTGGGCGCCGACGATATCGTTATCCTGGATGTGGGGGCTCGGATTCTTCTACTCGATGCACGTGGTCTGGACGCAGGGCTGGCTTGGATTCTGGGTGTTCGCCCTGGCCAACGCCGCCGGCCTGGCGAGTTTCGGCATGGTTCTGAACGCCGGAGGCCGCGATCCGGAAAGCCTCTTTGCCCGGATTGGTCCGCGTTTCGTCGGGCTTTTCCTGCTCTGCCAGTTCGGGGCGATCGCCATCACGCTGTTCTCGCTCGGGTCCTATCTCTGGCCCTTCATCTTTCCCGGGGCCAGTCAGACTGTCTCACTCGCATTGTCCCTCCTCGTGACCGCCCTTGCCTGCGCGATCGCCCATTCCGCTACCCTCGGAAAGCTGCGCTTTCTTCATGCCGGATATCTCGCAATTTCAGCGATCGCCATCGCTGTTGCATGGCTCCTGATGCCGACAGGCGGACAGGACGGGCTCGCCGTGCCGGTTGCTCCGGCGCAAAGCGTCTGGGCCCTCCTGCTTCCGACCCTCGTCGGATTTGCGCTCGGCCCCTGGGCTGACCTCCAGCAGTGGCAGCGGGTTATCGAGATAAAGCGGAGCGGCCTGTCGGCCGGTCTCGCCTATGCCGGTGGCGGCCTGATCTTTCTTGCACTGCTTGTTGCCAATGCGGGTCTGTCGCGGGCCGCGGGCGCTTCCTTCATGGTCGCGGCGGACGGAACCCTCGTCACGCAGACCTCGGTCGCGGCCCGGTTCGGCGCCGAAAGCTTAGGCCTCGGCGCCGCCGCCTTCGCGCTCTGGGCTGCGATCGCGGCCGTCTCGACGATCGACAGCTTCTATTGCGCGACCCGCTGGTATCTGTCGTCCCTCCTCGCAAAGAGCCTCCACCCGGCGCTCGCCTTCGTGCCGGCGGCTGCGGCGGCCTCTCCACTCTGGGTGCTCGCAACGGCCATGGCCGCTGCCGGGGTGATGACGACGATGGGGTTCTCCCAGACCACCTACATGATGCCCTACGCGACGCTTCTCGTAGGGCCCACCCTATGCCTCGTCGTCTGGTCGGTCCGGCGGTCGGCGCCCTTCGACACTCTTTCGGGCTATCTTTGGGGTCTGGTGGCCGCGCTCGTCTTTTTCGTCGGCTTCCGCATGGACGCGCCAAGCCTCGTCGCCTCGTCCACCCTCATCGCATGTCTCGGCGCTGCGCCGCTTCTTTACGGCCTTCTCTCAGGAAAGGGTGCGAGCCTGAGTTCCGGCATGCGGACGTCAGCCACCGCCCCCTACCCCGCGAATGATGCAAGCCTGTCAGGCGAGACGCGCGAGGACACAGATCGCGCTTCCGTCGCCGGGCGCCCCCTTCCCATGGCGAGCAACGACATCTGGCCCCAGCATGTGTTCGACGGTCAGAGCTTCGTTATGCGGGTCACTCCGACCTACGACGACACGAATTCGGTCGGGAACGTCTATTTCGCCAATTACGTGCGATGGGTCGGGAAGGCGCGAGAACTCTTCTTCAACGCCTGCATGCCGAAGTTCGACCTCGAAACCACGCCCTATTTCGTTCTGACGAAATCCTTCGATCACGATTTCCGGCGCGAGATCGCCGAATTCGAGCCGGCAACGGTGTCGATCAGGATCGCGAGGCACAATCGCAAATTCGTGACCCTTGGCCACGAAATCCGGGGCGCGAACGGCGATCTGATCGGTCGCGGCGAACAGGATCTGATGTTCGTCGATCGAAACACCTACAAGCCGCTCAACATACCGGCGGATATCGTTCGCGGCTTCCTGCCGTTCTGGCCTTCCAACAGACCGGATCAGGAGCCGGCGGAGGAACGCGAAGCCGTCCTGAAGGCAGGCTGAGGCACAAAACGCTCGGGCAATCAGGCGACGGCGCGTTTCGGGGGTAGCTGCTGCCTGTTTTCGATAAGCTCGAGCGTTGCCGTCTCGCTCGCGGGCTTGCCGAAGAAATAGCCCTGAATCTGTGAGCAGCCGATCCGTTTGAGGCACTCATATTGCTCGGCAGTCTCCACGCCCTCCGCGATCGTCACCATGCCGAGTGTGCGACCGAGTTCGACGATGGTTCTGACGATGCTCACATCGCTTTCGACGCCCGGCAGATCGCAGATGAAGCTCCGGTCGATCTTAATCTTATCGACCGGCAACTTCTTCAGATAGGACAGGCTCGAATAACCAGTGCCGAAATCGTCGAGCGCGAGCTTCACGCCCAGATCCCGGAGCTTTGCGAGAATGTCCATCGTATCGCTTGTCGTTTCGAGGAAGGCGGTTTCGGTGATTTCGAGTTCCAGCCGGCTGGGCTCGAGATCGAAATCGGACAACGCTTTCGATACGATGGAAACAAGGTCGGAATGCAGGATCTGGACCGTGGATATGTTCACCGCGATCAACAGGTTCGGATCGGGCCAGGTCGCGGCGAACGCGCATGCCTTGCGCAGTCCCCATTCGCCGAGAGCGAGGATGGTTCCCGTTTCCTCCGCCAGCGGGATGAAGGTCGAGGGCGGAATATTTCCATGTTGCGGGTGCTTCCAGCGCATCAGGGCTTCGAAGCCGCAAAGGGTGCCCGTCGCCGCGACGAGGGGTTGGTAGGTCAGCCAGAATTCGTCCCGTTCGAGTGCGACTTTCAGCTCGCCGATCAGGACAGCCCGCTCTTCCCTCTGCGCATCCATCGACGGCGCGTAGAAAAGGAAATGTCTGCCACCCTCGTCCTTGACTTTGTAAAGCGCGACATCGGCCTTTCGCAGAATTTCATCCGATGTGTTTTCATTCTGAGCCGTCGCGATCCCGATGCTGACGCCGACATCGAGATAGAGACCGTTGCATGCAAACGGCTCCTGGAGCCGATCGAGGATATCCTTGGCGATCTCACTGTTTCTGGCGCGATCCGTGGTCATGCTGAGAAGGGCGAACTCATCCCCCGCAAACCGTGATACGATCAGGTCGGGCCCTGAGAGCTTATCGAGACGAGCGCCAATCTCCTTCAGGAGCTCGTCGCCGACCGCGTGGCCGAAGGTGTCGTTGATCTGCTTGAAACGGTCGAGATCAAGGAGAAAAACCGCGTATCCAGACCGATTGCTCCCTTCGAGAGAGCCGAGCCGCGCTTTGGAAACCAGCGCCTCGAAGCGATGCCGGTTGGGAAGTTTCGTCAATGCGTCGTGGTTTGCAAGCTTGTCGAGCGCGGTCACATATTCGGTCTGGAGCGTGATGTCGGACCCCATCCCGCGAAAACCGAGAAAGCGGTCTTCTCTGTTGAAAATTGGCTTGCCGGTCAGAGACCACCAACGGGTCTGCGCACCGATCCGCATGGGGATCCTCACCTGATTGAATGCCCTGCGCGCCTTGATGGCCGCAATGATCTGGCCAGCCTCGTTTGCGGACAGATCACCCGCTTCCGGCGCGATGATCGCTTCGAAGGAGGACGAAGCGAGTGCATCTCGATCGGTTCTCAGAACCTCCGCGAAGCGCTTCGAAGGCGACCTGATCAGGCCTTTGGCATCGATTTCCCAGAGCCAGTCGCTCGAGTTCTGTTCGAACTCCTTCAACAGAAGGCTGCTGACCTCCCTTTGGTGATCGAGATCGATCTGCGCCGTTGCGCGCAGGCTGGCCAGTCTGCTGATTTGGACGATGGTCGCGAAGATGAAGCAGGAATAGATCGCAAGAAGGATCGCGATCACCGCATAAAAGCTCTCGCCCACCGACATGAGAGTGATGAACGATCCGGCAATGATGCACCCGGAGAAGAGAAGGCCAGCCGCCGGGACAAAGCCGATGCAGATCCCTGTCGCGATCAGCCCCGCGCATGTCGAAGCGATGAGCAGCCTTCCATTCGGATCAGCATCGACGAACAGCGTTACCGGAATGGTAGCCAGGGTAAGGCCTCCGATGCCGGAAACGAGGATCAAGCGTTGCTGCATCGATCCGATTGCTGCGGCCGAAGCATCGCCATGCTTTTTTTGCCAGTCGAGGCAGGCGTTGAACCCTATATAAGCCAGAGTGACGATCGTCGCCTGCAGCGCGAGGATGTAGGAAAACGGCGCATCCTGCCAGAAATAGAGGCAGACGATCTCGGACACGCTCACACCGGTCGCCAGCGTGAAAGGCGCAAGACGCATCGCGAGATCGATCTGGTCGAGACGAACCTTGTCGCGCGTGTCCCGGCATTTGGCCGATCGCGGATCGTCTCCGGCAAGTCGGGTCATTGCGTCTGGCATTGTGAAATCCGAACATTGGCGATGCTTCCCGATGGTAACAAGGGCGAATTAAAATTATCGGAATCGCTGCGCCGCCCGGGGCGTCATGCGACGTTGGAAAACAATTTATGAAATGCCGGAATTCCTGCGGTGCCGGAAAGGGTTAACCGATCTTCGTACGGGTGCCGTCGCGTTCCAAGGCATTCGGCTCTATGCCTGTCGACGTCAGGCCGCGAAATCCGTGATGACCGTCGCACCGACGGTTTGAAAGCGATCCATTTCCATGAGGACGGCAGGTGCTCGATCAAGAGTGATGGTTTCACCGACCAGTCGCTGCGGGCTCAGCTTTCCCGAACGGACCATCTCCAGCATGGCGTCATAGCGATAAGCCTGCATCCCGTGGCTGCCATAGATTTCCAGTTCCTGCGCGATGATCTTGCCCATCGGGATTTCCGGCCTTGCATGAGCCCCGAGCATTAGGCCGACCTGCACATGCCTGCCCCGTCGGCGCAGGTTCTGGATCGAATTGACGCAGGTACTGGAATGCCCAAGCGCGTCGAGGGAGACATGAGCGCCGCCGCCCGTGGCGTCCATCACGGCTTCCACGATATTGGGCTCGCCGGCGCCATTAATGGTCACCGCCGCCCCCAGGTCACGCGCAAGCGCCAGTTTGTCCTCGGAGATGTCGATGGCGACCACATTCGCGCCGATTGCACTGGCGATCATGATCGCCGACAGCCCGACGCCGCCGCATCCATGGACAGCGACCCATTGTCCCGCCGATACGCGCCCCTGATCGACGACCGCGCGAAATGATGTCGCGAAGCGACAACCGAGGCTTGCGGATGTCGCAAAATCCATCTCGTCAGGAAGGCTGATGAGATTGAGATCGGCGTTTTCGATGGCGACATATTCGGCAAAGGAGCCCCAATGGGTGAAGCCTGGCTGAAACTGGTTGTGGCAGACCTGCTGTTGGCCGGCATGGCATTCCGGGCAGGATCCGCATCCGCCGACGAACGGCACCGTGACGCGGTCGCCGACCTTCCAGCGCCGGACATTCCTGCCGACAGCCGAGACGAGGCCCGCGAGTTCGTGACCGGGCACATGGGGAAGCACGACATCGGTGTCGTGCCCCATCCAGCCATGCCAGTCGCTTCTGCAAATCCCGGTCGCTTCGACCTTGATGACGCAACCGTTTGCAGTCGGGGCGGGATCATCGACCTCGACAACCTTCGGCGGCTTCGCGAACTGTTCGAACAGCACGGCTCTCATAAGGCTTCGATCTCCATGAAGGTTGCGGCGACCACCGAGGTTCCGACACATTACGCAGCATGGTGGCGCCCTATCATCGGCCCGTGCGAAACGCGATAGGCTCGGACCTTGAAGCGTTCGTCCATCGGCTGCGACACCGTTGCACCTTGCGCCCACATCACGGAACCGTTACTGTGTCGTGATGTACTTACGGGAGGAGTGCGGCATGCTTCAGTTGATCGAAGCCCAGGCGAGAGAGCTGGCTGAAAAAGCCGATCGCGTCGCGGATCGTGAGATCGCCCATGACGCGCGAAACCTCCACGCGGCGATCGTTTCGCTCGTTCGCGTCGAATTGCGTCGTCTCTCGACACGGACAGCGTCGGACAACCAGAACGATGCGCATCGAACGGACCGTGATGCGCCTTGTTCGGTGCCGCGCGGAAAGCAGGCGCGGCAAATCCGGACCGGACATTGTTTCGACGCCGATTAGCTTTGTGTCGAGACACGCTGCTTGAGAAGCCTCATCCATTCCTTTTCCCGATAATCGCGCGTCAGCGGCAGCGGCCGGTGCGGCGCTCCATCGTCGCGGGGCATCACATCCGGAATCCAGCTGTAGCTGTCGGTAATACCCCAGACGACGATCATCTCCGGCCGCTTCCAGGCAAAGATACCGTCGAGAAAATCCCTCACAATGGCATAGGCAGCCCGGTCCATGACCTCCGGTTCAGCCGGGCTTTCGAAGTCGATCACGTCGAGTTCCGTGACGAGGAGCGAGACGCCCAGCCGGTCGAGATCCCGGTGAAATCGCTCCAGCCCCTCCTTGTCGATCTCGCGACCCACATAGAGGTGCCCCTGAATGCCGACGCCGCCGACATCGATGCCGCCGTCCTGCATCTGACGCACCAGATCCAGCATCACCCCGCGGCGGGCAGCGTAGAGTTCGCCCTTCCATTCGAGATCGAAGTCGTTGATGACGAGCCGCGCGGCCGGATCGGTCCGCGCTACTGCCTGAAAGGCAAGCGGAATATGCCGGGGCCCAAGCATTCTCAGCCAGTAGGTATCGCGCAGCGGCCCGTCTTCGCGCGGATCGTAGGCGATCACCTCGTTGACGACGTCCCAGCCCGTCAGCTTGCCGCGATAGCGATCGCTCACCCTCTCGATATGCTCGATCAGCACCCGCTCGGCCTCGCGGCGGCTGTCGATTTGCTCGACCCAGCCCGGCGTCGCGCCCCACCAGACATGGCAGGTTCCACGGGTCAACTTGCCATTTGAGAGCGCCAGATCGACGATCCGGTCGGCCGGCTCGAAATTCCATTGATCGGGTCCGGGATGGATCAGGTCGAATTTCAGCTCGTTCATCGGCATGACGAGGTCATAATGTTCAAGGAAGGCAGGAACGTAGTTCGGATCGCTGTCGAGATATTCGGTCTGGATCGCCCCACCCAGCGGTGTCTGGATCGCTTGCGCGCCGGCTTTCGAGGGATGCCACAGGCTGGCGGCCGCAGCCATGCCCGCCCCGGCCTTCAGAACGGAACGACGCGTTAACGGCTGAGCGCTAGACTGCGCGCAACGCATGTGGCTGGTCGCGCCGGATCGCTTGAGACTTCCTGCATCCGCTGACAACGATCAGTCTCCCGAAAACGCCGGAGCGAAACGCCCCATGAGCCCGATCGCAGTGTTGCGTCAAACCCTTAAAGGGAACCTAAGCGTTTTTCGCGATTACGTCTCCCTGATCTCGGGATCGATGGGCCGCCTCGTCCTGTCGCTCGGCTATTTCGTCTGTATCGCCAATGCGCTTTCGATCGGCGATTTCGGCCTGTTCGCAACCGCCTCGGCCACCGGCGTCATGCTTTCACGGGTCTGCGGCCTCGGCTTTTATTCTCCGCTCTACAGGGCTGCGACCGTCAAGCCGAACCTCATCGGGACCTATACCGCCGGCTATATCGCCGCTTCCGTTCTGTCACTGCCACTGGTCGCGATCATCGCGGCGATCTTCTATCTCGTCGCCTTCGCCGGCGAGATGGGCATCGCCGCCTTTGCACTCGTTCTTGCGGCGGAAGTCATCGGCTGGCGCTCGCTCGAGATCGTCATCATCGTCAACAACGGCATCGGCCGGTTCGGACGCGGCGCCATCTTCACGATCTTCGGATCGGCGGTCAAAGCGGTGGCGGCGGTCGGCTTCTGGTTCCTGGCCGGCGGCGACCTCTTCACCTGGGCGGTGTGCTACTTCACCGCCAACACCCTGGCCGCCGTCATCGCGATCGCCGTCACCTATCCACGTCAGCGCCTGCGCTTTCGACCGGAGCTCTATCTGGCGCGCTGGCGCGACAGCATCTCGGTTTCGGGCGCCGACATGGTCTTCTACCTCCAGTCCGATCTCGACAAGCTCCTGGTGCTCGCCGTCGGCGGTCCGGCCGCTGCCGGTATCTATGCCATCATCATGCGGCTCGTGGATCTGACGGCCATTCCCATGCGCTCCTTCAACACGCTGATCGTCCAGAAGATCATGAAGGCGCCTTCCTTCCTCGACAGCTGGAAGCGGCGGGTCGGCATCGAAGCCGCCATCGCTTTCGTATCGACGGGCGGGCTCGTGGCGCTTGGCGGTTTTCTATGGCTCTTCCCGACCGCTCTCGGCCAGAACGTCGCCGACGCCGCGCCCCTCGTGCTTCTGCCCCTGATGGTGCCGGCCTTCCGCAACCTCGTCGAATATCAGGCCGATCTTCTCTATGCGCGCGGCAAGACGACCATCCGCGTCGCGATCCTCGCAACCGCCGCGCTTCTCAAGGCTGGCCTTCTCGCCGTCCTCCTCCTGTCTTTCGCGGATGAGGCAACCTGGATCGTGATGCTGAACGGGGTCTTCGCCCTTCTCTGGCTCATGTCGGCCTTTGCCAGCTACACGGCCCTCGACTGGCGCGGCTGGCCGGTCATGCAGCGGGATCGAAGCGGCCGCGGCGTTCACGCCGTCTCCTGAGCCTCGTATCGCCGGGCGCAGCTCAGGCGAGGCCCGCAACCTTGCGCACCAGCGCGCTGTCCGTTCCCGTGAAGGACTGGATGCCGACCGCGACATGCTGCGGCTCAAGGGACTGGAAGAATTGTTCCAGCGCCTTTTCGCTCATCGCCTCGCCGTCCCAGTACATGGTACAGAGCTGGTCGTTGGTGGTGAAATGCCGGTCCGGCCGGTTCTCGACCTCGTCCACATAGCGGCCGTAGATCGTGCATTCCGAGAGCGCCCGCGTGCGCGAAAGCGCGCTGATCGCAGACTGCCCGGTGACGCTTTCGATCCGCGCACTCATGTCCCGAACGCTGTCGGTATTCCAGGCGATCAGCGTCGCGATATAGCCGGTATCGGTGGTTTCGGGTTCGGCGATACCCAGAAACTCGCCGGCCTTTCGCGACCAGTCGTAATGCTCCTTCTGGTATTTCTCCATGGCAGCACGAACGCCGCCGGGCTTGCGGTAGAACGCGATCCGGCCCGCCTCGTCCTCGAAGTGACCGGTATCGAAGTCCCGCAAGAACACCACGTCGGAATCGACGGTGATCATTGCGGATTCTTCCAGTTTGGCAGCAAGCATGATTCGGCGAAGCTGCTGGGTGTGCCAGCCGCGCAATGGCGGGCCCTTCGGCGTCAGCCAGATCCGCCGCTTGCCGAAATGCGTCGGATCGGGAAATGCTCGCAACCACCAGGGGAAGAGATCGCGCTCGTCGACGACCTCGCGCTTCGGGCCCTCAAGCGCCCTGAACAGCGGGACGTCGCGGGCTTCGACCGCCAGGATATGCCGCGTATGCCCACTGACCCGCGCATCGATGGAATCGCAGAGAAGGCGGCAACGCTCGAAATCTCCGCGGTAGCTCGACGTGACGATGGCTTGGGACACGGATATTGGCTTTCCCGCTGAAACGACATGCACGGGTTAAGGATTGTTCCCGGCGTCCCTGTCAAGCGCTACCGGATCGCGCGCGGCGCCAGACGATCACGCAGAATCTCGGCGATGAAGAGCGGATTGCCGATCACATAGCGCCGCCAGAGCCGCGACGGCTCCAGACCCAGCCGCCATGCCCATTCCAGCCGAAGTTTGCGCACAGCACGCGGCGCCCTGACGACCTCTCCGGCCAGAAAATCGAAAAGCGCCCCGACGCCAATCAGGATGCGGCCGTGAGCGGCGCCCAGATGCTCCACCATGAAACGCTCCTGCGCGGGAACGCCCATCGCCACGAGCACGACATCGAAACGCCCCTCTTGCAGCTGCGAAAGCACCGGGCCGCGCCCGGCATCGCCGAAGAAGCCATCGGAGACGGCGACGAACCGATGGACCGGCGTCAACCGGCGCAGCGTCTCGGCGGCCTTTTCGGCAACGCCCGGAGCACCGCCCACCAGACCAACCTTCAGCGGGGTCTTGGCCTGCCTGAAGAAGCGCGGCACGAAATCCGTGCCGTTGAGATTTTCCGTGAACTTGCGCCCGTAGAGCAGCCGCGCACCGAGATCGACACCGATCCCGTCAGGCAGCACGACGCATTCCTGAAGCGCCTGGCGATAGGCGTCGTTGCGCCGCGCGAGATTGACGCAATGGGCGTTCAGAAAGGCGATACGCAGAAAGCCCTCGCCGCTAAGGCATTGAACGAGACGCGCGATGATATCCTCGCCGCTTCTGTCTTCGATCTGCACACCGGCCAGCATCATCGTGCCGGTCGCAGCAGTGGTCGGCTCGCCGAAAACCGGGCCGCCGCCTTCAATATCGTCGTAACCGGCCCTCATCATGCGCTCGCCTTCAAACTGGCTGCGTGAGAGGTCCCCGCCACGATCTTCGGGCGGAAGGTGCCGTTCGTGGCGCCGAGCCGTTCAAGACCCGACGCGATCGCAGCGTCGAGCTGCGATTTCTGGGCTTTCGCGAACGCACCGCCATCCACGCGGCCGATTGTTCCGGCCCGCTCCTTTTCGACGAGATCGATCAGGGCACGGGCGAAGTCGGCGGCTCGATCGGCTCGCCGCACATTGCCCGGAATATGAGAGACGCCCCGCAGCGCCAGGCTCGTCGCAACCGCCGGCATCCCCTCCTCGAAGGTCTCAAGCGTCTTCAGCTGGACCCCCGTCCCCGCCTTTGTGGCAAGCGCCAGAACGCGTGATCCGTGGACGAAGGCTTGCGCGCTGTCGACACGGCCCGGAAAACGGACATTCCTCGCTGTCTTCGGCGGCTCGCCATCGAAGCGACCGGCGATGGCGATCTCGAAGTCGAGCGGCAGAAGAGGCACGACATCGTTCAGGAACCAGTCGAGACCGACACGATTTGGCGCCCAGCTCCAGGTGCCGATCATGCCGATATCCTGCGTGCGTCGTCCCGTATCGACGACCGGCGCGCGACCGACGACCAGCGGCAGGTTGATCGCGCGCTCGTCGCGCGCCAGATCGAGGCCGACCTTGTCCTCCTCGGCCAGCGTGTGGATCACGCGGGCCCGTGCGCAGGCATGCATTTCGGCCCGCTCCAGAAGCTGGGCCTCGCGCTTGTAGAGCACCCGGTCGATCGCGCTCTGGGCATTGGCGGCGTTCTCGATGGCCGAACGATTCTCGACGTTATGGGCGACGAAGATCGTCGGATATTCCGCAAAGAGAAAGGGATAGGCCGCCGCCATCGCGATCGAGGAGAAGACGATGCCGTCAATTTTCCCTGCGCTCTTGATCCGGGTCAGGAGCTCGGCGCTCGAATATCGTGCAACCTTCGCGGCCGTGATCGGCAGCTTGCGCCGGACGGCGGTCGCGACCCATGCCGCTTTCTGGAAACCGGAGGCGGTCGCGTTTTCGATACCGACCTCGCCGAGGCAGATCGCATCCTCCGGCAATGCCGCACCCGGTCGCCGATATCCCATCAGGGTCAGCTTCACGCCCTGACGCCGATAGGCGTCCAGAATCGCCTGATTGGCAATCTCGTAGCCGGTCGACGCATTGCCGTCCGGCAGGATGGAGACGATCGCGAGAAGATGCATGGCCTTGCCCTTCGAACCCGTTGGAGACGAGAGTTCTTTCGGCAAGCATGGCAGCGAAGCGTTGAGCGAAGGCTAAAGAACGGCCGCGAAATTCGGGTTTTTCGATGAAACGCGCGGTTTGCGTTCACGTCTCGTTCAACGAAAGCTCAACGCGAATGCCAGCGGACCGGACCACTATCGGACCGGAAACTCGATCACGCCGCGATGGTAGGGAAAGCGCGCCCGCTGCAAGGGATCGGGCCCTGTAAAAATCAGCCGTACCCGGAAGGCGGCGGGGGCGACGGCGATTAGAAACCGCCGCACGGTCGGATCGTCGGGATAAAACATCGGGATATCGAGATAACGCCGCTCGTGGCGCACCCAACGGGGAATCCCCGGCAACCGCCAGCGCCGGGCCAGATGCTCGCCGACGCCGCCCAGAAAGGCATCGCAGCGGGTATTCTCCACGAAACCCGGATCCTCCGCGATCATCTCGTATTGCCGCTTGATCTCTCCGTCTGCTCCATAGAACTGATCGAGAAACTCCCTCAGATGATGGTCCCAATCGGGATCACCGCGCGTGCGCTCCGCAACCTCCCGCAGGCTTTGTGGCCGCATCGCGTCAGCCTCCGAGCACTTGGGAGAACCGCAACACAATCTCAAAGGGCGGTTCCTCGTCGTGGATCGAAACGTAGATCGTCCGAAGCTCGTCCTCGTCGCGAATGTTGAGATGCGCCGCCAGTCTCCTTGCATCTTCGAGATCGCGGTCGCCCCTGTCGAGGCTCTTCAGCGCCAGAAGCTTCATGGCCAGCATGTAGCGCGGATTGGCGACGACGACCCTGAGGCCCGGCTGATCGTCCGGCGGATAATTTCCGGAAAACTCGAAAAACTCGTCGGGCTCCTCCAGCGGCGTGAACATGCCGACGGCATTGTTCAGCCAATCGGCCTGAAGGCCCATTTCGCGCGCGACATGAGCGAGCGACGGTGCCAGCTTCTCCTGGTCATGGCCATCGCGAACCACCGCATCCACATCCTGCGTGACGCGCCGCCAATCAAATTGCAGGATAAGGGCGCTGCCGCCATAGACCGCGAGCTCGACGAGCAGGCCGCGCCGGGCAAGATCCCGCCCCAGCAAAGTCAGCGCCTCGTTCAGTCTCTCCCGGTCGAGCATAGACTTGCGGTTTCCGTTTCGCCTGACATCCGACGCGCGCCCACGCGCATCGGTCCAGATAAGGTCGAAAGCTTACGTGCCCGAAGCTCCGCTGCCAAACCGTGCGGCAAATTCGGCGGCCTCGGCCTCGTCACTCTCGGAGCGGCGCCGGGTCTTCGACTTCACGAGACAGGCTTCCGATTTCAGAATCGGCTCGTCGGCGAGAACCTTCAGATGGTTCGCCGTCAGGGTCGAGCCGGTGGAAGTGATGTCGACTATCACGTCGGCGGACCCCGCAGCAGGCGCGCCCTCGGTCGCACCGAGGCTTTCGACGATCCGGTAGCTCTGGATGCCGTGCAGCCGAGTAAAGTGGCTCTGGGTCAGGCGCCAGTATTTCGTCGCGATCCTCAGACGGCGGCCGTGGCGCGCGCGGAACGCGCCGGCCACATCGCCGAGATCGTCCATCGTCTCCACATCGATCCAGCTTTCGGGCACCGCGACCACGACATCGGCATGGCCGAAGCCGAGACGAGCAACGATCTCCACCACACTCTCCGGTTCGGGGATCGTCTCGCGGATCAGATCCTCGCCGGTCACGCCGAAATCGATTGCTCCGTCGCGCAGCTCCCGCGCAATCTCGGAGGCCGACAGAAGCAGCACTTCCAGCCCGTCGAAGCCCGTCACGCTGGTGCGATAGGAGCGCTCGTTGGCGGCCGATTCCACCGTGATGCCGGCACCGGCCAGCGTCTCGACCGTCTTGTCCTTGAGCCTGCCCTTGGAGGGAATGCCGAGCGTGATCGTCATGGGGCCACTTTCTCGCTGATGAAGCGGCCATGCTCTTCCAGCCGGGCAAGCCAGAGCGAAAAGCCAACGGCCGGTATCCGCTCCTCGGCGCCAAGCAGGGTCATAAGCCGGTCATAGCGACCGCCGCCAGCCAGCGTCATGCCGCCGCCCTTCGGCATCACCTCGAAGACCATGCCGGTGTAATAATCGATCGGCCGCCCGAAGGCCGCGCGATAGGTGATGGACGACAGATCGACGCCCGCCGCCTGCAGCGCGAGATTGCGCGTTTCGAAAAAGCCGATCGCCCGGTCGAGCACGAGCCCCGCCCCATCGGCGAGCGCGCGGACAGCTTGTCCCGCCTCGTCCAACGGGCAGTCGATGGCAAGAAACCGTTTCAAGAGATCGATCGAGGCATGGCTCAGCCGACCTTCGGCCGTTGCCACCTTTTCAATCAGCCGCTGGGCCACTTCCTGGGGCGTCCGGCCGGAATGGGGCGGCAGACCCGCCTCCTCCATGCGATCGCGGATCGCGCGGATCAGCGCGCCCTCTTCCCGCTCGCGGGCAAGCTCCAGCAGCGCTTCCGGCACATTGTCGAGGGAGGCCGCGCCGGGATTGGCGAGAGCCTCCATCACCTGCACGAGCTGCTTGTCCTCGCCGAAGGTGCGGATCAGCCGGCGCTGCCAGCCGTCCGGCAGGCCGAGCGCCGAAAGAAAGGCCTCGAACAGTCCCTGATCGCCGAGCACCACATCGACACCGCTGATGCCCACGCCGAGCGTCTCGCAGGAGGCAAGCGCATCGGCCACCGCCCGCGCATCGGCCGTCGCAAGGTTCGGCTCGCCCAGATCCTCGATGCCCGCCTGTTCCAGTTCGCGTTCGCCCTCCGCCTCGCGCGGCTGGCGAAAGACGAGACCACGATAGGAATAGCGGCAGGGCAGCGGCTCGCGCCGCTCGATATGATGCAGGCAGACGGGGATCGTGAAATCCGGCCTCAGGCACAGATTAACGCTCGCCTCGCCGCGCGTCAGATAGATGCGCCGGCGCAGCGCTTCGCCCGCCGTGTCGAGATAGGGCTCGGCCGGCTGGAGGAGGTCCATCGTGATGGCGCTCGCCCCGCGCAACTCGAAGAGCGCGGCCAGCGACTCGGCGTTCGCAGGCTGCGCACTCATGCAGACGGGCTCTTTGCCTGCCGGTCGAGGATCGCGGTGACGGCTGAGACCAGTTCGCTCTCGTCCACCATTTCCTGTCCGGCCCGCGCCTCGCGCCATTCGGCATTGTCGGTGATGTCCGCCGACATCTCCTTGCCGAGCGCCAGATCCTTCACCTGCACCTTGCCGGCCGCCTTCTCGTCGCCGCCCTGAATGACGACGCAGGGGGAATTGCGCCGGTCGGCATATTGCAGCTGATTGCCGAACTTCTTCGGATTGCCCTGGAAGACCTCGACCGGCACCGGCGGCTTGGAGGGATCGGCGTTGAGCGCAGTGCGCAGCTTCGTCGCCATCGCCTGATAATCGGCCATGCGGTCGCGATCCATCACGGTCACGACCACGGGACCGGTACGCTCGGTGGTTTCCAGCCGGCCGAGGTTTTTCAGCGCGGTCATCAGGCGCGAGACGCCGATGGAAAACCCGGTTGCCGGGACCGGCTGGCTCATGAAGCGCGAGACCAGCCCGTCATAGCGCCCGCCGCCGCCGACCGAGCCGAACTGCACCTTCTGGCCCTTCTCGTTGACGACATCGAAGAGAAGCTCGGCTTCGAAGACCGGGCCGGTGTAGTATTCGAGGCCGCGGACGACGGAGGGGTCGATCTGAATTCTACCATCGCCGTAACCAGCCGCTGCAGCCATCTCTCCGATCACTCGTAATTCCGCAATCCCCTCTTCGAAATTTTTGAAATCTCCGTACACCTTGCTCATCGCCGAAAGCATGTCGGTGATGTATGGCTCTCCGCCGCTGTCGGGCAGGAAATTAATCTTTGGATTCGGGTCGTAGAGTGTACCCTGTTCCTGCGCCCATTTATTGGTTCTTAGCGTGAGGACGCGGACCAGTTGTCGCGCAGTCTCCTCGTTCAGATGTGCGCCGTCGGTACGGTCTCCGCTCTCATCGGTACGACCGCTCATTAGAAGCGCCAAAACTCCTTCACGACCGAACTTGTCGTATTTATCCAAAGCCCGAAGCACCGTCAGGCGCCGGCCCGCATTCTCCACACCGCCGAGGCCGATCGCCTCCAGCACCCCGTCCAGCACCTTCCGATTGTTCACCCGGATGACATACTGGCCGCGCGGAATGCCCAGCGCCTCCATCGTGTCCGCCATCATCATCGCCATCTCGGCATCGGCCGAGACATTCGGCGCGCCGACGATGTCGGCGTCGAACTGCATGAACTGGCGGAAGCGGCCCGGCCCCGGCTTCTCGTTTCGGAAGACGTAGCCCGCGCGGTAGCTGCGATAGGGTTTCGGCAGACTCTCGTAGTTCTCGGCGACGAAGCGGGCGAGCGGCGCAGTGAGATCGTAGCGCAGGCTCATCCACTGCTCGTCGTCGTCCTGAAGCGAAAAGACGCCCTCGTTCGGCCGGTCGCTATCGGGCAGGAACTTGCCCAGCGCATCGGTGAATTCGAACACCGGGGTTTCCACCGGCTCGAATCCATAGGATTCATACACCCGGCGTATGGTCGCGAGCATCTGCTCCTGCGCGCGCAGATCCTGCGCCTCGCGATCGACAAAGCCGCGCGGCAGACGTGGAGTGACACGCTTCGGCTTCTTGTCCTTGGCCATTCTCGCGAGGGTCCTGTCTTGTCGTGTTCAGTTCGTGCATCGAGGCGCGCATATGTGCACGCCGCACGTTCCCGGTCGCTCTACCGGATGCGTTTCGGAGGGACAAGGCAAGAGAGTGTCTGTCTCAGAGCTCTCGCAAGCGCTTTCTCTTGCTTCGAACACCCGTCATCCCAGCCAGTCCTCCTGGACTCTCGTCATCCCGGCCTCCGAGCCGGGATGACGAAGGAGGAGGTGCGGAGCACATCCCCCAGGAGCCCCGTATGGCGCCCGAGCATGACGAGAGAGCGGAGCAGGTCTCCTCAAGCCGCCTGACGGACCGCGCCGATCGACCGCATGGCCTCGGCGGCAATACGATGGCTTTCCTTGCGCTTCGCATGGTCGTGGATCTGGCTCGCAAAGATGATTTCGTCGGGCCGGTAGCGCTCGATCCAGCCCTCGATCGTGGCCCTGACGCTTGCAGGCGAGCCGACCGCGGAAATCCGCAAGGCCTCGTCCACCCCGGCCTTGATCGCCGGATGGACGGTCTCGTCGAAATTCTCGATGGGACGGGGAAGCTTGCCGGGATTGCCCGAGCGCAGATTGGCGAAGGCCTGCTGCATGGAGCTTTTAAGAAACGCGCCCTCCTCGTCCGTTTCCGCGCCGAAGACGTTCGCGGCGAGGATGAAGTGCGGGTCGGGATGCCGCTCGGACGGGCGATAGCTCCCCCGATAGGCCGTCACCGCCTCGGCTAGAGCGCCCGGCGCGAAATGGGAGGCAAAGGCATAAGGCAGGCCGAGATAGGCCGCCAGCTGCGCGCCATAAAGGCTCGAACCCAGAATGAAGATCGGAACTTCCGTGCCGACGCCCGGCACCGCACGAACCTTGCCGGGCGCGTCGTCGTCCTTCGCGAGATAACCCATCAGCTCGATCACGTCCTGCGGGAAACTGTCCCCGCCGTTCATCGCGCGGCGCAGCGCCATCGCCGTCTTCTGGTCGGTGCCCGGCGCGCGCCCGAGGCCCAGATCGACACGTCCGGGATAAAGCGTTGCCAGCGTGCCGAAGGCCTCCGCCACCATCAGCGGCGAGTGGTTCGGCAGCATGATGCCGCCGGAGCCGATGCGGATCGTCGTCGTGTTCGCGCCCACATGGCCCAGCGCGACGGCCGTCGCGGCGCTGGCGATGCCCACCATATTGTGGTGCTCGGCCATCCAGAAGCGCGTATAGCCCAGCGTCTCGGCATGGGCTGCGAGGTCGGCGGAGTTGGCAAGCGCGTCGCGCGCCTCGAAACCGTCGGGAATCGGCGAAAGATCGAGAACGGAATAAGGTATGGACATGGCTGAGATCCTTTCACTCCGCCATATGGGGAGATCGTCCGGCCTCCGAAAGGCTTGACGCGGCACGATAAAATCCCGGCCATCGTCACTTGTGGGAATACTTGACGCATGAACCCGACAACCACCTATGTCCTGCCGATCGTGATGCTCATGGCCTCCAACGTTTTCATGACGTTCGCCTGGTATGGCCATCTCAAGTTCGAGAACCGGAACCTCTTCCTCGTCATCGTCGTCAGCTGGTCGATCGCCTTTTTCGAATATTGTCTCGCCGTACCCGCCAATCGCATCGGCTACACGGTCTATTCGCCGGCATCCCTCAAGGCGATCCAGGAGGTCATCACGCTGACGGTCTTCGTGATCTTCTCCTGGCTCTATCTGAACGAGCTGCCGACCCTCAATCATCTGGTCGGCTTCGCCTTCATCGCGCTCGGCGCATACTTCATCTTCGCCGGGCCGCTCTGATCGCGAACGGCAACGCCTTCCCTCAGCCGCCCATCCCCGTTAGAAGCCGGCAACGATCCATTAACCACTTCTATTCGGGAGCCATCATGCGCCCATCCAAACGCCCCGCCGACGCCATGCGCGAGGTTTCGCTCACAACCGGCGTCAACCGCCACGCGGAAGGCTCATGCCTCGTCAAGTTCGGCGAAACCCATGTCCTGTGCACCGCGAGCCTCGAGGAACGCATTCCGCCCTGGCTGAAGAACTCCGGCAAGGGCTGGGTCACCGCCGAATACGGCATGCTGCCCCGCGCGACGGGAGACCGCATGCGCCGCGAGGCATCCGCCGGCAAGCAGGGCGGCCGTACGGTGGAAATCCAGCGTCTCATCGGCCGCAGTTTGCGCGCCGTCGTCGATCTCGGCGCCCTTGGCGAACGTCAGATCACGGTGGACTGCGACGTGATCCAGGCCGATGGCGGCACCCGCACCGCCTCCATCACCGGCGGCTTCGTGGCGCTCGCCGAATGTCTGAAGTGGATGGAAACGCGCGGCATGTGCCAACGCAAGGACGTGCTGAAAGGCCATGTCGCGGCCGTTTCCTGCGGCATCTACAAGAACGAGCCGGTTCTCGATCTCGACTATGCGGAGGATTCGGTCGCCGAAACCGACGCCAATTTCGTGATGACCGGCGCTGGCGGCATCGTCGAGATCCAGGGCACCGCCGAAGGCGCGCCCTTCTCCGAAGACGAGTTCATGCAGCTGATGGCGCTTGCCCGCAAAGGCATCGGCGAACTGGTGGACGCTCAGACCACGGCGCTCGGAGACGCGTAAAGACCATGCCCCTTCTCAAACCCGAAGACGGCCCCCTTCTCGTTGCCAGCCACAACCGCGGCAAGATCTGGGAAATCCGCGAGCTGATGGAGCCCTTCGGCTTCGAGATCACCTCCGCCAAGGAGAAGAATCTCGAAGACCCCGAGGAAACCGGCACCACCTACGAGGCGAATGCCGAGATCAAGGCCCTCGCCTCGCACAAGGCGACCGGCCTTGCCTGCCTGTCGGACGATTCCGGTCTCTCGATCGACGCGCTGAATGGCGATCCGGGCATCTATTCGGCCCGCTGGGCGGGGCCGGACCGCGATTTCGCCATGGCGATGCGCAATGTCGAGGAAAAGATGCAGGCCGCCGGAGCGACGACGCCCGAAAAGCGCCGTGCGACCTTCGTCGCCGTTCTTTGCCTCGCCATGCCGTCGGGCGAAACCCATCTTTATCGCGGCGAGGTTCACGGCCAGATCGTCTGGCCGCCGCGCGGAGAGCTCGGCTTCGGCTACGACCCGATCTTTCTGCCGGACGGCCTCGAAAAGACCTTCGGCGAGATGATGTCGGCGGAAAAGCATGCCTGGAAGCCGGGCCAGCCCGATGCCCTCTCCCATCGCGCCCGCGCTTTTCAGAAATTCGCCCGGGAAGCCCTCGGGACAGATTGAGCGGATAGTTTCAGGCCGATGAGCACGAGCCTTCTCGAAGCGCCGAGGACGAATGTCCTTCCTTTCAAGCCGGTCCCCACGGACCCCGGCTTCGGCGTCTATGTCCATTGGCCTTTCTGCGCCGCCAAATGCCCCTATTGCGACTTCAACAGCCATGTTCGGATGAAGCCGATCGATCAGGCGCGCTATGCGGCGGCCTTCGAGCGCGAGCTGGCGGAGATGGGCCGGCGGTCCAAAGGCGAACGCGTCACCTCCATTTTCCTCGGTGGCGGAACGCCCTCGCTCATGGAGCCGGCGACGGTCGGCATCATCCTCAACGCGATCGCCAATATCTGGACCATCGCGCCGGATGCCGAGATCACCCTCGAAGCCAATCCGTCGAGCGTCGAGGCGAGCCGGTTCCGGGGCTATCGCTCGGCCGGCGTCAACCGGGTGTCCCTCGGCGTGCAGGCGCTCAACGATCGTGATCTGAAGCGCCTCGGCCGCCTGCACAACGTCGAGGAGGCGCTTCGCGCCATCGGGCTTGCCCGCGACATCTTCCCCCGCCTCTCCTTCGATCTCATCTATGCCCGGCCGGACCAGACGGTTACCGCGTGGGAGGCAGAACTCTCCCGCGCCATCGATCTCGCGGCCGATCATCTCTCGCTCTACCAGCTGACGATCGAGGAAGGCACGGCCTTCCACGCCCTCCACAAGGCCGGCAAGCTGATCGTCCCGGACGGCGATCTTTCGGCGGACCTCTACGAGGCGACCCAGACGCTCACCGCTGCCAGGGGTCTGCCGGCCTACGAGATCTCAAACCATGCCGTGCCGGGGGCTGAAAGCCGCCACAACCTCACCTATTGGCGCTACGGCCACTATGCCGGCGTCGGGCCCGGCGCCCATGGGCGCCTGTCATGGGATGGCTACCGCTACGCCACGGCCAACGAGCCCCTGCCGGAAACCTGGCTGCAGATGGTCGAGGACTGGGACCACGGCATGATCGTGGAAGAAGCCCTCAACACCGCCGAGCAGGCGGATGAGCTTCTTCTCATGGGCCTTCGGCTCACCGAGGGCGTCGACCTCGCCCGGTGGCGAAAACTGTCCGGTCGCGCCATCGATCCGCGCGCCGAACGCGACCTGATCGACAACGGCATGATCGAGCGGCTCGGCCCTGATCGCCTCCGCTGCACGCCGGCCGGCATGATGGTTCTCGACGCGGTGGTCGCCGATCTCGCCTGAGCCGCGCGGCGCGGCACCAAGAAATTCGTGAACGACGTTGTGAATAGCCTTTGGTCGACACCCGGCTACGGAGATAAAGCGCGACGCCTGCGGAAATCTTTTCTCGCTAAGTTGTTGAAGAGTAATGGCTACAACAGCTCGCACTTCGCAATCGACACGCACGATGCCGACCTTCTATTTCGATGTAGAGGACGACAGGACGCTACACCGCGATGAAACAGGCATCGAGTGCGACAGCAGCGATGCCATTCAGAAATTTGCGATCGAGGCCCTGCCAACCATCGCATCGGAGAGAGTCCTAGAGGCCAGTGCGCACACGATCGCGATTCTTGTTCGCGACGAAGCCGGCGCCTATGTCTTCCGTGCGGAAATGACCCTGACTGCAGGCTGGCTGCGATAGAGCGAAATGCGATAACTCTGGCTCGGCACTTCGCTCCAAGCTTTTGTTTTGTCGCATGATGTGATCCGAAAAGTCATGCAACTTTTCGGCATCATGTTCTAGCAGCCGGGGAAAGCCTTCCAAGACGGTCGTGAAATTCGCGAAGACTGACCGCTGGCGGTCTTTGCCCGGCCCGTATAATCCTTGCGCCCATGACCCAATCGAATACCAGCCGGACCTACAGGATCAGGGACGCCACCCACGAAGCGCGGCGGCCCGAGCCCGGCCTCTACCTCGTCGCAACGCCGATCGGGCATCTCGACGACACCAGCCTGCGTGCACTCGATACCCTCGCGGGGGCCGATCTTCTGGCCTGCGAGGATACACGTGTCACGGGCAAACTGCTGAAGCGCTACGGCATCGAGCGGCGGATGACCGCCTATCATGAGCATTCCGGCGAGAAGGCCGGCGACGCGCTGATCGAGACCGTGCGAAACGGCGGATCGCTGGCCCTCGTCTCCGATGCCGGAACGCCGCTGGTATCCGATCCAGGTTACGAACTCGTGCGGATCGCAATCGAGGCAGATGTTCCGGTCTTCGCAATCCCCGGCGCCTCAGCGATGCTCACGGCTCTGGCGGTCTCGGGCCTGCCGTCGGATTCCTTCTTTTTCGCAGGATTTCTGCCGTCCAAGGAAAAAGCGCGGGCCGACAGGCTCGAAGCTCTCATCCGCATTCCCGGCACGCTCGTCTTCTACGAGGCACCGCACCGAATCGCCACCAGCCTCGCGGCGATGCATTCGGCCCTGGGCGATCGCCCGGCGGCCGTCTGCCGTGAGCTGACGAAAATGCATGAAACGATCTATCGCGGCCCACTTTCGACGCTTGCCGACGAATTTGCCGCGATGGAGACGGTCAAGGGCGAAATCGTCGTCTGTGTTGGGCCGCCCGTCGAGGAGGAGCGCCCAGACGAAGCGGACATCGACGGGATTCTTTCAGGGCTTTTGTCCGAAATGAAGCCCGCCAAGGCTTCCCAGGAAGCGGCCCGATTGACCGGCCTTCCCCGGCGCGAGCTCTACCAGCGCGCACTGTCTCTGAAGGACAAGGGATGAGCGGACCGGGGCGGAGCGGCCAGCGACCGGGCAAAGCCGAGCGCCGATCGCGGTTTCGCCGCGGTCACATTGCGGAATTCAGGGCCGCTCTCGCGCTCATGCTCAAGGGCTTTCGCATTTCCGCCCGTCGCTACAAGGTCAAGGGCGGCGAAATCGATCTCATCGCTCGCAAGGGCGATCTCGTCGCATTCGTCGAGGTCAAGGCGCGAAGCAGTGTCCAGGCGGCGATGGAGGCGGTCGGCCCGCATGCTCAGCGCCGCATCGAGAACGCGGCCGATCACTGGCTTCGCCATCAGGCCGACCACGCACGGCTTTCTTCGCGCTTCGATATCGTCGCCGTCGTGCCGCGGCGATGGCCGGTCCATATCCCGAATGCCTGGACGGCGCGCTGAGCGATGCTTCCACCGCTCGATCGCCCAAGAAAAAAGCGCCCCCAGCTAGGCGGAAGCGCTTCGTTCTGTTTCATTGGTTCGGGTACGGATGCCGCCGTCAGCACCGTCAGTGAATGCTGACGGTCTCAAGCTCGTTCTGGCTCGCGCTCTGCAGGATCGATCCCGCATCGTCCGAAACGGCGAGCGGCGTACCGTCGGCGCCAAACAGCGCCCAGAGTTCAAGGCCCGGCTCGATCTGGTTGCCGACCGGAAAGCGCTTGATCATCTCGTCGGAAGACATGCGCCGCATATAGGCGATGTTGCCCTCACCGATCGAAGCGAGATCGTATTCTGTAACGTCGTTGATGTTCATATCAGTCATGTTCGTCTCCTCGGAAGGCAAACGCGCGAAATCGAAAATCATTCCTCGACCGCGATTTCAATTCGTCTGACGATCCGTTCCGGTTCAGGCTTCGCCAGATCGATGGACAAGAGGCCGTTCTTCAACTGGGCGCCGATGATTTCCATGCCATCGGCAAGCAAGAAGCCTTTCTGAAACTGTCGCGCGGCGATCCCTCGATGAAGGTAGACCCGCTCGCCTTCCTCGGCCTGACGGCCGCGAATGATCAGCTGGTTTTCCTCCGTCAGCACTTCGAGATCTTCGGGCCGGAACCCGGCGACCGCGAGTGTAATCCGGATCATCTGAACATATCCTGAAGCCACTTCGGACTGGATACGTTCGATATTATAGGGCGGATAACCGTCGCCGCCTTTCGCGAACCGCTCCAGGGTCCGCTCGATGCCGTCGAATCCGAGAAGCAACGGGCTGGAAAATAGGGTGGTTCGGCTCATGATGTTCGAGTTCAGATCCTTCGTGAAGCGACCTTGATGGCTTCGGCCCATTGAGGCACCGCCGCCGTCTTCACGAATATGGGGTTCTTCCATCGCACCTTCAATCGGCACGTCTGTCGCGATTTCCAACAAAAACGCCGCGTTCATAGAAGAACGCGGCGAAACGTCTCGCTCTATCGGGCCTCTCGGCCCATCAGCCGACGCTGGTCGGTCCCGGCTTGAAATTCAGCGCGACGCCGTTGAGGCAGTGACGCTTGCCGGTCGGCTTGGGACCATCGTTGAAGATGTGGCCCAGATGACCGCCGCAGCGGGCGCAATGAACCTCGGTGCGCGGATAGATCAGCTTGTAGTCGGTCTGCGTACCAACGGCCTGTTCGCTCAGCGGTGCCCAGAAGCTCGGCCAGCCCGTGCCCGAATCGAACTTCGTCTCGGAAGAATAGATCGGGTTGTCGCATCCCGCGCAGGCATAGATACCCTGCTTCTTGTTGTCGTTGAGAGGGCTGGAGAACGGCGGTTCGGTCGCCTCTTCGCGCAAGACAGCGAACTGGCCGGGCGTCAGGCGTTCACGCCATTGCTTCTCCGACATCTGGACGGGGAATGTCTCCTCGGCGGCATTCGCCCCGTTTCGCGTGAAGAGGCCGACTGCGGCCGCCCCGGCAAGGGCTGTGGCAGAGGCAAGAAAGCTGCGTCGTGGCATGGGCATCGTTCGTCTCCTGAAAGGTTGCCACCGCGGTGGTCCGGCGGCGACGAAAATCCTTGTTGCGTCTAAGATAGGTTCGCGCGGAGCGAGCGAAAAGTTTCACGCAGTCGCACCCGCCGCCCTTTTCGAAAGGCGACAGCAGCGACGCTCCGAGGAAAGCCGCTGAGACGCGGCGTCGACACCAAATCCCTGCACGGACACAGATTCGCCCGCGCGGTTGACCCGCGCGGGCGACAGAGAACCGAATAATAACGGTTCCTTAAGAGAGTTATTCGCTCGGCATCAGAACCGTGTCGATGACGTGTACGACGCCATTCGACTGCATGACATCGGCCTGAACGACGTTGGCCTTGTTGCCCTCGGCGTCGGTCACAACGATCGTATCACCGTCCATCGAAAGCGTGATGTCGGTGCCTTCGAGGGTCTTGGCCGGATGCTCTCCGCCATCGTCCTGGATCATCTGCATTGCGGCCTCGGACGTCGCTTCGGCCGGCACCACGTGATAGGTGAGGATCTTCGTGAGGCGCTGCTTGTTCTCCGGCTTCAGGAGTTCCTCGACGGTGCCCTCCGGAAGCTTCTCAAAGGCTTCGTTCGTCGGCGCGAACACCGTAAGCGGGCCTTCGCCGGACAGCGCGTCTACAAGGCCGGCCTCTTTGACCGCTGCGACGAGCGTCGTCAGATTCGATGCCTCAGACGCGTTCTCCACGATGGTCTTCTGCGGATCCATCGGAGCGCCGCCGACCATCGGCATGTCATTCGAACCGGTGTCACTGGACATCGAGCTGGACCCGCTCGACGAAGAACCGGAATTGGCGTCCTGCGCGAATGCGGCTCCGCCAATGACGAGCGATGCGATTGCGGTGGTGCGGATCAGGGTCTTCAACATAATAATTGACCTCCTCGGCCTGAATTCTTGTTTCCTGCTCTTCGGGTCGCGAAGATGTCAGGCACCCTTCGCGTTGAAGGATTATGGAAGATACGCGAAACCGAGAGTAATGGTTTCAGAATATTTCTTCACGAAAACGTTCAAACTCGACATACGACTGTCGTAATCGGCTTCGTAACTCTACTCCGTAACAAAAACGGGCCAGCGCAAATCGCGTATTTTTGAGAGGTCGCGGCGGATTGGTGCAGCCGCTCGACTGTCGCTCGCTCGAGCGAACGGCTTCTCCAGTCCCATGCAACGGTTCGCGTGCAGACCGAGCTATTGGCTCAACGCCGTGCGCAGGGAACGGTGTACGCCATCTCCATCAGCGCGCTCCGCTCAGCCGTCGTCGACCCGGCCCCGCATGGCCTTGATCTGCCCTCGCCCCTTCTTCGCCTTCAGCCGTCGCTCCATCGCGCCGCGCGAGGGACGCGTCTTCTTGCGCGGTGGCGGGGGTGGTTTCAGCGCTTCGAGGATCAGGTCGCGCAATCGATCGCGCGCATCCTCGCGATTTCGCTCCTGGGTGCGGTGGCGCGAAGCCTCGATCAGCACTTCGCCATCCTTGGTCGCCCGCCGCCCGGCGATCCGCATCAGTCGTTGCTTGGCATCCGCACTGATCGCGCCGGACCGGGCCGCATAGAACCGCAGCTGCACCGCGCTCGCCACCTTGTTGACGTTCTGGCCACCCGGCCCGCCGGCGGTCAGGAACTGCTCTGAAAGCTCATAATCGGGAATCGTGATCCGACGCGTGATTTCGAGGGGATCGGGCATTCATGGGTATCCGGGCGGTGATCGGGAGCGCCCTTCAGGTTATAGGCCGCGCGGCCGGCGCGTGGAGTCCGCGCTTCATCGCAGCTTTCAAGAAGCACGAACGAAAACGGCCCGCGCATCACGCGCGGGCCGCTTCGGAAGGGAGGTGGAATTTAAGGAGGCGACCTTACTCAGCCGCCATCTTAAAATTTGGCGAGGCTTCGAGAACCGAACCGTCGACCGAGTCCTCGAACCGGTGGAAGTTCTCTTGGAACATCTCGACGAGGCGCTTTGCCTGGGCATCATAGGCTGCCGGATCGCTCCAGGTCGCACGTGGATCGAGGATGCGATCCTCGACACCATCGACCGAGACCGGCACGGCAAAGCCGAAATAGGGGTCCGTGCGGAACTGTGCGCCTTTGAGGGAGCCGTCGAGCGCGGCGGCGAGAAGCCGGCGGGTTGCCTTGATAGGCATGCGATTGCCGGTTCCGTAGGCGCCGCCCGTCCAGCCCGTATTGACGAGCCAGCAGTCCACATCATGTCTGGCGATGAGATCGCGCAGGAGATTGCCGTATTCCGATGGATGGCGCGGCATGAACGGTGCACCGAAGCAGGTCGAAAACGTCGCCTCAGGCTCCGTCACGCCCTTTTCCGTGCCCGCGACCTTCGCCGTGTAGCCGGAGAGGAAGTGGTACATCGCTTCCGAAGGCGTCAAACGGGCGATCGGCGGCAGAACGCCGAAGGCATCCGCCGTCAGCATCACGATCGAGGACGGATGGCCGTCTCGGCCGGTCTTCGAAGCGTTCGGAATGTAATGCAGCGGGTAGGCCGCGCGGGTGTTTTCGGTGAGGGACCCGTCGTTGAAGTCCGGCACGCGGGTTTCATCGAGGACGACGTTTTCGAGAACGGTCGCAAAACGGCGCGTCGTGCTGAAGATTTCCGGCTCGCTCTCTTCGGACAAACGGATCGTCTTCGCGTAGCAGCCACCTTCGAAGTTGAAGATGCCGTCTTCGCCCCAGCCGTGCTCGTCATCGCCGATCAGCGTGCGCTCGGGATCGGCCGAAAGCGTGGTCTTGCCGGTGCCCGACAGGCCGAAGAAGACCGCGGACGAGCCGTCGTCTGCGACATTGGCGGAGCAATGCATCGGCATCACGCCGGTCTTCGGCAGGCGATAGTTGAGCGCGGTGAAGACGCTCTTCTTCATCTCGCCGCCATAGGAGGTGCCGCCGATGAGGACCGTGAGGTTTTCCAGATCGCAGCCGATGACCGTCTCGGTCCGGCATTCGTGACGCTCGGGGTCAGCCGTGAAGGACGGCAGATCGATGATCGTCATCTCCGGCACGAAGCTTTTCAGCTCTTCCGCACTCGGACGGATCAGGAGATTGCGGATGAACAGGGCATGCCAGGCAAATTCGGTGACGACACGAACCTTGATGGCGTTCGCAGGATCGGCGCCGCCGATTAGGTCCTGAACGAAGAGATCCTTGCCTTCCGAATGGGACTTGAAGTCGTCATGGAGCCGGCCAAACGCTTCGGGGGACATGGGCTTGTTGTTGTCCCACCAGACAACGTTCTCGGTTGCCTCGTCGCGGACGACGAACTTGTCCTTGGCGGAGCGGCCGGTGTGCTTGCCGGTCGTCACGTTCAGCGCGCCGTGCGCTGTCAGCTGGCCCTCGCCGCGGCGAACGGCGATTTCGACCAGCTCGGCCTCTGACAAGTTCCAGCGGATCGACTTGAGGTTCGAAAGCCCCGTCGTCTCAATCCCCGCGTCGGCATTCCGTATCCCGATCTCGTTCATGACGTCCATCCCGCTCGTAAAACGCATACGGCTCGTTTGAAAACGAGCCGCCTCTCGAGCAAAAGGCTAGCGCAGGGGATCGATTGTGACAACAGTATTACGGAGAAACGCGAAGAAAAACCAGATCTTCAATCGATTTTATTTGCACCCCGAGCAATTCAAACGGTTAGAGGCCAAATTAAATCGTTTCAAAAATAAAGAATAGAAATTTAGGGACTGCGCTTTTGCACAGCTTGCGCCCCGCGCATGAGGCGAGCGGCAGAATAATCCACTAAAGTGAGATATTTTGCCCCGGCAAATCTGCCTTTGCCAGCCCTTTGACGAGGGCCGTCGCCGGCAGGATTACGCCCCGGCACCGAACATTCCTAACAAAGTATTCCCTGTCTCAACCTTCGCTTAAGGATTGCAGGTCGATAATGGCGCTCAAACAGGTACAGCGTATTTTGAGAGGCCAATATGATGAACTTCGTCGCGACCGCTGCCGGTGCAGGTATTGCCGCCGTCGTTCTCGTCGCCAATCTTCAGGGCGCGCCGCTTCCGGCCGAAACGACCCGGGCCGGCGCAACCCTCATCGATCCGCGCACGACCTCGAGCGTGCCGGTACCGAGCGTTCAACAGCCCGCCTCCGGCATGCGGATGATCGATCTCAGAAGCGGCGCAAGCTGCCGGATCGTCAATCCGGACGGCCTTTCCGAAGAGTTCAAGGCTGCTCCCATCGGCCCCGATTGCCAGAGCTCGCCGGCGATCGGCCGGGTCGCCAAATGGCGCAAGATGGCCGACGGCACGCTTGAAATGGCCGATGACCGGGAACAGCCCGTGCTTCGTTTCATGCCGGGCGATGGCGTTCTCTACGAGAGCATCTACCCGTCGGAAGCCCTGGTCACGATCGTCTCGGCCAACGGCTGACAAGAGCCGTCCAGGCGAACGAGCCGCTCCATCACCGATCAAATCCTTAAATGGTGCGCCGGGGACCGGACACCGTTCAAGCCTTGCCGAGCGCCTCGGCGGTCAACACGCCGAGAGGCGTCAACTGCTTGGCGTCCGCGTTGAAGTTCGCAGCATCGAGCCAGCGCTCATAGGCCGGCTCCAGCGCCGGCCATTCCCGGTCGAGCATGGAATACCAGGCCGTATCCCGGTTCTCGCCCTTGACGATCTGGTGCTGACGAAACAGGCCCTCGTAACTGAACCCGAGACGCTCGGCGGCCCGCTTCGACGGCCCGTTGTTGTCGTTGCACTTCCATTCGTACCGGCGATAGCCGAGCGTGCCGAGCACGAGCCTTGCCAACAGGAAGAAGCCCTCTGTCGCGGCGATCGTCCGCTGCATGGAAGGCGCCAGACAGACATGCCCGATCTCGATCACGCCGTTCGGCAGATCGGCGCGAAACAGGGCGCAGGCGCCGGCCGCGCGGCCGGTTTCTTCGGGCACGAACGCATAGAAGCGGTGCCCATCCTTGAAATAGGTCGTCGACGCGTAGTCCCGATAGTCCGCTTCCGTCTCAAACGGCCCGCTCGGCAGCCATCGCCACAAGGCGCCGGCTTCATCGGCTGAATAGGCGTCCCAGAGTTCTCCAAACCGCCTGTCGTCGTTGATCGGCTCAAGGCGCACGGTTCGGCCGACAAGCGTCTCGGCAGGCGGAAAATCAGGCGGCGAGTAGGTGGAAAGATCGGCCGCGGTCTTGATCGACACGTCGGTCATCGGGATCTTTGCTTGACGAATTGGATCACCTCGGAGCGGATCGACCGATCGCCCAGCTTGAGGGCCGTCGCAAAGGCCTTGATCGTGCCGGTATGGTCGACGCCGGGCACGATCCGGTCGGAGACCGCGACACCGGTCGACCGCGTCTTGGCCGCCAGCGACCGGGTGTTCTTCGGATCGACCACGGTATCTGCCGCGCCATGGATCAGCAGCATCGGCGGCTCGTCGCCGTTCACGAAATTCACCGGCTGGCTCGCCTGCCGCGTCGCTTCGGGAAAGATGCGCATATAGCGCTCGTCGGTCAGCGGCAGGAAGTCGTATGGGCCGGACAGGCCGATGAACCCGGCGAGCCCATTGATGGAGCTGCCTTGGCGGGCGAGATAGCGCCCGTCTGTCGCGAGCAGACCGGCGATCTCGGCCCCGGCCGAATGGCCCATCAGGAAAAGCGGGTGGTTTCCAGCCGGGATGCCGTTTTCGCCGCGCTTCGCCCACTGACCGACCGAAACGGTGGCCTTGGCCGCGTCATCGACGAAGCCGGGAAATTGGACCTCGGGGTAAAGCCTGTAATTCGGCACCGCGACGATGATCCCCTCGCTCGCCAGCGACTGTCCGACGAAGAGATAGATGTCTTTCGAGCCCGTATCCCAGCTTCCGCCATGAACGAAGACGACCACGGGCGCGTTCGGGCCGGCGCTCTCCGGAACGTAGAGATCGAGGGTGCCCCGCGCGCCCGACATGTAGCGCACATTCTCGACGACACTGTACCCAGCGCCGCTCGTCACCGCGTTCAGCGCGCTGGCGCAGCCGGCCAGCATCAGGGCATAAAGCGAACAGATGATGGGGGTGATCCCCTTGAAGGCTCTGGTTTTCAGGGACCCGTCTTTGTCCGCTACGCTCATGGTCTCATCTCGCTGCCATAGAATTCAGATCGCGCTCGAAACGCCGCAGCGAATGCGGACGATCCGACTTGCGAACATACGCCGATGACGCGTCAGGAGATGCGGCTCGTCAGCGTTTCCATCAGATGGGAGGCCTTGTCCATCGCTCTGACGAAGCGGGCGCGCAGGTCGGCCATCCGCTCTTCAAGCGAAGCGATACTGCCCTTCAGGGCCCGATTTTCGTCTTCCAGCTTATGTAAGCGCTTTTGGGCATCCGCCAACTCGTCCGCCGTCATGATCGCCGCCATGATCGTCAGCCGCTGGTCACCGATCTGGCCGACGCCGTCCTTCAGACCCTGGATCTTTTCCTCGATCCCCGAGGCAAGATCGTGCAGATGGTCCTCCTCGCCCGGCCCGCAAGCCATGCGATAGGTCTTCCCGTCGATCGTTACGACCACCTGCGGCATCGCGGTCCAACTCTTCCCTCGTCTGGTCTCGTTCAGGCCGGATCTTAC
Organism: Fulvimarina fulva; assembly: GCF_039652615.1. Classification (NCBI taxonomy): domain Bacteria; kingdom Pseudomonadati; phylum Pseudomonadota; class Alphaproteobacteria; order Hyphomicrobiales; family Aurantimonadaceae; genus Fulvimarina; species Fulvimarina fulva. The sequence continues at coordinate 166,393 of NZ_JBDJAC010000004.1, read as the reverse complement.
CGGCCAGCGCTTTATTCCTCGCTTGGTGCGATCACCTCGCGCACCCGCTCCATCGCATCGACGAGCCGATGCGACACCTCCCGGTTTGCCTTTTCCAGCCTTTCGCTACGGGCGAGCGCATTATCGAGTTCGCGCGCAAGGCGTCCCCGGTCGGCGGTCATGCGCTGCATGGCGGCCTCCGTGTCGACCAGCACAGATTCACGGGCGATCCGTGTGTCGATCGCCGCCGACAGCGCGTCGACGGCTGCCTTCAATCGCGCCTCGCTACGCTCGAAATCACCGTCCGCCGCCATGTTCCGGTCCGTTTGATTCGCTGAAGTGTCCCACTTGCCTTTCGGTTTAACCCGCCGAAAGGCCGCGGGAAAGCCGGGGCGAAGCTCACGATGCGGCAAAACGGATTCAGGGCCCATCATCCGGCCAAAGTTCCGGCCTTTACCCTGGCGTCAGCGAGGAATTGCGCCGACGTCGGAAACGCCCGATACTTGATCTCCAGTGCCGGAGTGCACGCAAGGGATATCGAGGCCGGCCGCGCCGAGTATGCGTGAGGCCCGGCGCGCCTCGGTAAAGGGACAAGAAGTCGGCAAGGCTCCGTCTTGCTGAACGAAGATTGGTACAGTTCGGTATGGCTGCACACATTGACAGCGTTCTCGACGCCTATGTCGATCGTTATGGAGAGAATGCGGGCCTCATCCTGCTGCAAACCATTGCGGATCGGAACGCCGGCGGCCTCGGCTATTCCATCGAGATCCACCCCTTTATCGATCTGGACGGCTGGGAGGTCGACGAGGCCCGCCGGCTCATCAAGCTCGATTCAACCTTCTGGGGCAAAGCGCTCAGCACCTCGAACCTTGCGAAGAATCTCAACGAGGCGATCGAGACGAAGATCACGAAAGTCCGCGAGGGCCTCGTTTCGCGGATCGCATGGGGAAGCGGCAAGGTTATTTTCGGCGTCATCGAGACCGGCGTCGGCGTCATCGGCATCATCGTACCCGAACCCGGCACGACGACCGCGGGCGTCGTCGTCACCGCACTCGGCGTCAATACGATCACCGACGGCATCACGCAGCTCTCAGGGGCCAATCGCGGCCGGGGTATCAATATCCTCGGCGAAGGGGCCGGCGTGATCGGAGCAGCTGGCGCCCGCCTTGCAGGTGCCGATCCCACGGTGGGCGAGGCCATCGGCAAGGGCATTTTTCTCGTGTCATCGGTCGCCGTCGGCTCGCTTGGATCCGTGCGGATCCTGCACATACCCGGGACGAGCGTCACGCAATTCGCCACGCGCACCGTCAAAGGCACCAGCGGCGGCGCGACGATCGGCCGCCTCAACATGGCCTATCCGTCCAGCCGCGCCGGAGACGGCATGACGATCATCAACATCAACAACAATGCCGGACAGAGCATCCTGCGCTTCGTCACCCATAGCGGCCAGCTTCAGGCCAATGGCCGGATTGTCGGCGTCGAGAAGATCCTGAGGCATACGCCAGCCGGCAAGGAGATGCTGAAAGGCCTCCTCAAGCTGGCGCGTCACGGTTTCATCAAGGGCCTCTGAGGCATGATAGAGCTGCTCGAATGGCCCGAAAATGATGGCGATACGGCCCTGAGGCGAGCGTTCGACGCCAAATTCATGGCGCTCGCCAAAGATGCGCAGTCTTTGGTCTTCGTCCCCGTTCCCTCGCCCCGCGGATCGACAGCCGCCGCGATCGCGTCGAAAGCCGGCGCCCGGGTGATCGAGCTTCCCCATCAGGGCCTCGGCTGGGTGGTGCCGAGAGAAAATCTCCCGGACGCGATCGAGCCGATCTTCGCCGCGCGGATTCCGGAGTTGACGGTCCTCTGTTTCGGGCAAGACCCGTCCTACGCAGATGTCCTGGCCGCCTTGAAGCAGGAACCCGGCGCCGCCGAAACGGTCCTTGAATTCGAGGACGGCGAGCTGATCGCGCCCATGACCGCGACCTGACCCTTCGCAAAGCCGCATCTGCGAACCCCAGACCCGGCGATCTGGTCGGGGTTCGATTTTCCAGCCCGATCGCTGTATTGAACCCTCCACGCGAGATTGCGGGCGACGTTGACAGCCTCTCGGGCCTGTGATGTCTCCCCGTCAACGCCGAAAAGATGGCCGTCCACGATGATCGTTTGAGCCGTCGAGCTATAAGAGCGCTTCCATGACCAGTCCTGAAAACGCGCGCGACATGGCAAATGCCATCCGCTTCCTCAGTGCCGATGCCGTTGAGAACGCAGGGTCCGGCCATCCCGGTCTGCCCCTTGGCGCCGCCGACATCGCGACCGTTCTCTTTACGCGCTTCATGCGGTTCGATCCGACCATGCCGGACTGGCCGAACCGCGATCGTTTCGTGTTTTCGGCCGGGCACGGCTCGATGTTGCTCTACAGCCTGCTCTTTCTGCTCGGCTACAAGGACATCGGGATCGATGAGATCCGCAGCTTCCGACAGCTCGGCTCGAAAGCCGCCGGCCATCCCGAATACGGCCATGCCGCCGGCATCGAAACCACGACCGGCCCGCTCGGGCAGGGCATCGCGAACGCCGTCGGCATGGCGATCGCGGAACGCCACCTCGCCGCGCGCTTCGGCAACGAGATGGTCGATCACCGCACCTACGCCTTTGTCGGCGACGGCTGCCTGATGGAGGGCATTTCCCAGGAAGCGATCTCGCTTGCCGGTCACCTGAAGCTCTCCAAGCTCACGATGATCTGGGACAACAACGGCATCACGATCGACGGCAAGGTCTCCCTCGCCGACTCGACCGATCAGCACGCGCGCTTTCAGGCCTGCGGATGGGACACTTTCTCCTGCGATGGTCACGATCAGGAAGAGATCGCCGCCGCCATCAAATCAGCCAACGCTTCCGACAAACCAAGCCTCGTCGATTGTCGCACGACCATCGGTTTCGGTGCGAGCGGCAAGGCAGGCACCGCGAAAGCCCATGGCTCGCCGCTCGGCGAGGATGAGCTGAAGACGATGCGCGAGACCCTCGATTGGCCGCACGAGCCGTTCGAAGTGCCCGCCAACATCATCGACCAGTGGCGCATCGCTGGCCTCCGATCGGCGGCGGCCCGCCGCAAATGGGAAGAGCGGCACGCCGCCCTGTCTGCCGAAGAGCGCGGCGAATTCGATCGCTCCCATCGCGGCGATCTTCCGAGCGGCCTCCAGCAGCGGATCGAGCGCGCCAAGCGCAGCGCCAATGAGACGCGACCGTCTCTTGCGACCCGCAAGGCTTCGGAAATGGCGCTCGAAGTCGTCAACGCGATCGTACCGGAAACCCTTGGCGGGTCGGCAGACCTCACCGGATCGAACAACACGCTCAACGAAGAGCTCAAAATCCTGACCTCGGAGGATTTCAGCGGCCGCTACATCCATTACGGCATTCGCGAGCACGCGATGGCAGGCATCATGAACGGCATGGCGCTGCATGGCGGCGTCATCCCCTATGGTGGCACCTTCCTCGTCTTCTCCGATTACGCGCGGGGCGCGATCCGGCTGACTGCGCTCATGGGACTGCGCGTCGTCTACGTGCTGACCCATGATTCGATCGGGCTCGGCGAAGATGGCCCGACCCACCAGCCGGTCGAACACCTCGCCTCCCTGCGTGCGATCCCCAATCTCGCGGTTATGCGGCCCGCCGATCTCGTCGAGACTCTGGAATGCTGGTCTCTCGCGCTTCACTCGAAGAACCGGCCGACGGTTCTCGCGCTCTCTCGCCAAGCGGTGCCGGCTCTGCGCACGGACGAGCACGACGAGAACAAATCTGTGCGCGGGGCCTATGAGCTGGTCTCGGCCCATGGCGAGGCGAAGGTCACACTTTTTGCGACGGGCACGGAAGTGCAGATCGCGGTCGCGGCCCAGAAGACGCTGGAACAGGACGGTTATCCGACACGTGTCGTCTCGGTGCCCTGCCTCGAACTGTTCGAGGCTCAGAACGAGCAGTACCGCGCTGCCTTCCTCGACGATCCGTCCCTCAAGATTGCGATCGAGGCAGGGGTCCGGCAGGGCTGGGACGCCATCATCGGCCGCCAAGGCCTGTTCTTCGGCATGTCGGGCTTCGGTGCCAGCGGCAAGGCCGGCGAACTTTATGCGCATTTCGGCATCACGGCGGACGAGGTCGTTCGTCAGGTGCGCGAGCGCCTGAAGCCGGAGCCTGAGGACCGCGAAGGCGAAGGCGAAGCGGGCGAGGCGTGATCGGTCAGCTCTTTTTCGGCTCCGGTTCGCCCGCGGACGTGCCGCGCTTCACCGAATAGGCCCAGGTGAATTCGGCGCCGAAGAGCAGGATCTGGCAGGTGTAGAAGATCCAAAGGAGGATCGTCACCAGCGAAGCCGCCGAGCCGTAGGTGGTGGTGATTCCGCTCTCGCCGATATAAAGCCCGATGGCGAACTTCCCGATCTCCAGGAGCAGGCCCGTCAGGGCGGCCCCCACGATCACCGTCAGCCATTCCAGCCGCTTGTCCGGCAGGAGCCGGAAGATCAGGGCGAACAGCGACGTCGCGGCCGCCCAGCTGAACAGGACGTTGAGGCCGACGACCAGCACGGTCAGGTCCTGAAAGCGGGCGAGGATATAGCTCGACAGCGCGGTCAGCCCGGCATCGATCACCAGCGAAATCAGAAGCAGGAAGCCAAGGGTCAACACCAGGGCAAGGCTGATCAGGCGCCCGCGCACGATGCCCCAGAAATTTCCGCCTGACGGCTGAGCCTTGAAGATGATGTTGAGGTCGTCCTGCAGTTCGACGATCGCGCCCGTCGCCAGAACGAAGAACATCACCACGCCGAACAGGATCGAGAACGTGTCCGGGCCGAACTGGATCGCGGCGCTCAACATCGAATCGATCGAGTTCGCCGCATCCTTCCCGATCAGCGACCCGGCCTCGCCGACGACCGCGAGCCGCGTCGCATCGTGGCCGAAGAAAAGTCCGGCGATCGTGACGCTTGCGAGCAGCACCGGCCCGAGCGAGAACAGCGCGTAGAACGAGATCGCCGCCCCAAGGCTGAGCGCCCGGTCGTTCCACCATCCGATGATGGCCGCCTTGAAGAGACTGAGGATGGTCTGCATGCGAGGCCGTTCCCTTTCTCACCCGGCGAACCCTCACCATCAGCGAAACACGGTCATACCATCAGGAAAGCTGATGGCATTTGCGCATTGATCGCGAGAGGGCTTGGCATTACGTGGACTACCAACGTCCGGTCGCAAGCCCGGCAGTGTTGAAGACTTTTGACAATCCGGGGAGACCTCTACCAATGGCAGTTCGCGTCGCAATCAATGGCTTTGGCCGCATCGGCCGTAATATTCTTCGCGCCATCATCGAGTCGGGACGCACCGATATCGAAGTCGTCGGCATCAACGATCTGGGTCCGGTCGAGACCAACGCCCACCTCATCCGCTACGATTCGGTCCATGGCCGCTTCCCCGGCGAGGTGAAGGTCGACGGCGATATGATCGATGTCGGTCGCGGCCCGATCCGCGTCACCTCCGAGCGTGACCCGAAGAACCTGCCCTGGGGCGATCTCGGCGTCGACGTCGCGCTCGAATGCACCGGTCTCTTCACCGCGCGCGACAAGGCTGCCGCCCATCTCGAAGCCGGAGCAAAGAAGGTCCTGATTTCTGCCCCGGGCACCGAGTCCGACCTCACTGTCGTCTACGGCGTCAACCACGAGAAGCTGACGAGCGAGCACAAGGTCGTCTCCAACGCGTCCTGCACCACGAACTGCCTGTCGCCGGTCGCCATGGTCCTCAACGAGGCCATCGGCATCGAGAAGGGCATGATGACCACGATCCATTCGTATACGGGTGACCAGCCGACGCTCGACACCATGCACAAGGATCTCTACCGGGGCCGCGCAGCCGCCCTTTCGATGATCCCGACGTCCACCGGTGCCGCCAAGGCCGTCGGCCTCGTCCTGCCGGAACTCAACGGCAAGCTCGACGGCTTCGCCATGCGCGTTCCGACCCCGAACGTTTCGGTCGTCGACCTCAAGTTCATCGCCAAGCGCGAGACCAGCGTCGACGAGATCAAGAACGCCATCAAGACCGCCGCTGACGGTCCGCTGAAGGGCATTCTCGGCTACACCAACGACAAGAACGTCTCGATCGACTTCAACCACGATCCCCATTCCTCGATCTTCCACATGGATCAGACCAAGGTCATGGAAGGAACGCTCGTTTCGGTCCTGTCCTGGTATGACAACGAATGGGGCTTCTCGAACCGCATGTCGGACACCGCGATCGCGATGCACAACGCCGGCTAATCGACGTCACGGAGCATTTCAAAAACGGCGCCGTTCGAAAGAGCGGCGCCGTTTTCGCGTCATGCGCCCCGTTAACCTCAGCATCTCAAAAGCGGTCTATGGCTCACGCGCAACAGATGTGGAGTGCGCGCAACATAGGCCTTCCATTCGCATGCTCCGCGCTCGCAAGACGCGTTTTGACGCTTGCCCGATCGCTGAAAGAGCTGTTCCGTCTCCTCAAGGACTTTGGGAGGAGTTGGGAACATGCATCACGTCAGAACATGGGCACTCGCCGGCGCTGCGACGCTCGCACTCGGGATGTCTCTCGCGAACGCGCAGGACATCGGCTCGGTGATCTCGTTCGGCGACAGCCTGAGCGACAACGGCAATCTCGCAGCGGTCGCTGGCGTCCCCCCTGCCCCGCCTTCCCCACCCTATTTCGACGGTCGCTTTTCGAACGGTCCGGTCTTCACCGAGCGCCTCGATGGCGCGATGCAGAAAGCCGGTGCCGCCTCCGTCGCCCGGCGGCCCGTCAATCCGAACGCCAACCAGAACTATGCCTTCGGCGGCGCAACCGCGTCGCCCCGCGTCTCCTCGCCGCCCAATATCTACACCCAGATCGGCTTCTTCGCGGCCCAGGACGGCGTCTTCGCCGCCAATGACCTCGTGACGCTCTATGCCGGCGCGAACGACATCTTCGCGGCAGTCGGCGCGCCGAACGCAAGTTTCGCCAGCGTGAGCGCGGGCTCGCGCCAGGCGGCGCAGGATGTGAGCGGAGCCGCGGCACTTCTCGGGCGCCTCAACGCGCCGCGCGTCGTCGTTCTCAACCTGCCGAATCTCGGCGGCATCCCGCTTCTCAACAGCAATCCGGGCGCCAGCTTCCTCGGCTCGACGGCAACGGACGCTTTCAACTCGCAGCTCCAGAACGGCATCTTCGCAACGGCCGCCGCAAATCCCGGCAGCGACTATTACTATGTCGACGTTCGCCGGCTGTCGGATGCGATCACCGCCGATCCCGGCCGATTCGGCTTCTCGAACGTCACCGACGCCTGTTTCCAGCGGACAACCGGCCGGCTCTGTTCGACCAGTCCTCAAGTTCAAAACACCTATCTTTACTTCGACGACGTCCACCCGACCGCAGCGGGACACCAGCTCTATTCCGCCCTCGTCCTCGACTATGTGACGGCCTCCAGCCAGGCCGCCTCGGCCGGGGCCATGTCGGAGACCGCGTTCGCCGACCGTCTCCAGAGCGCCAATGCGAGCTATGACCGGGGCCACGACTTCGCGCTGGCATCGCGGAACGGCACCACCTTCAGCGGCCTCTACGGCGAGGTCAACGGGCTGGTCTACGACCGGGATAGCGGCTCGGCCATCCGCTCCTACGACTATGCCTCCGCCGGCATCTCGCTCGGCTATGAGCGTCCCCTCGGCGAGAGCTTCATGGTCGGCACGAAGGTCTCCTTCGGCGCTGGCGATATCGACGATTCGAGCTTCGCCTTCGACACGATGACCTTCGCCGCCGACATCTACGGCACGGCGGTCATGGGCGCGGCCTATGTCACGGCCTCGGCGGGCATCGCCCATGTCGACTTCGACAATATCGAGCGCGGAACGCTGATCCCCACCGTCGTCAACGCGGCGGGCGATACGAACGCTGCAGTTGCCAATATCGGCCTTGCGGCCGGCTACGACATCGCGATGGGCCAGCTCACCGTCACGCCGAACGCTGCGCTCACCTATGCTCACTTCGACGTGGACGGCTTCACCGAGACCGGCATCGGCGCCCGCATCGCCTATCAGGACTATGATCGGGACGCGCTTTACGGAAACGTCGGCGTCGATCTGTCCTATGACGCAATGGTCGCTGGCCGCGCCGCGACACTCACCGCCTCGATCGCCTATGAGGACGAGCTTTTCGGCAACGACGATTCCATCAGATCCAGCATCGTCGGCAGCCCCAACAGGGTCCGGTCCGCAGGTTTCGACGAACTGCCGGGACGCGGCGTCGTGCTCGGCGCACGCGCCATGAGCCAGCTCAGCGAAAACACCAATGTTTCGGCCGCCTATTCCTTCGGCTTCGGCGACGAAATCGACAACAGTCACGAAGGCCGCGTCTCCGTCGGCTTCAAGTTCTAGAATCCGATCATCCGGGCTCGGCCCCCGCGCAAATCGACTGAATATCAACGGGTCGCTCACCAGCGGCCCGTTTTCCCATTTGCAATGCAAAAAGTCGTTGGCCTCATCGGGGCGAAAGCGCATATCGTGTTGATACCCGTCGACAAGAAGCGGCCCCACCCCACCACGACCGCCGCCGATCTGGCGGCATCATTGATTGCCGATGCTCGAAAACCTCTATCTCCTCATTCTCGTCGGCACGGTGCTCGTGCTTCTGGCGGCCTTTTCGAGCCTCATCGCCTCTCGCATAGGCGCACCGCTGCTTCTGCTATTCCTCTCGGTCGGCCTGATTGCCGGGACCGACGGTCTCGGCCTCGAATTCGACGATGCGGGTCTCGCCTACTTCATCGGAACCCTGGCGCTTGCCATCATTCTTTTCGATTCCGGCTTCCAGACGCCGTTCTCGACGTTCCGGCAGGCTGCTGCGCCCGCGATCACGCTCGCAACGATCGGCGTCCTTGTCACCTCCGTCATCTTCGGTCTCGCTGCAGACTACATAATGGGCTTTGGTCTTCTGGAGGGCATGTTGCTGGGGGCGATCGTGGGTTCGACGGACGCCGCCGCCGTGTTCTTCCTTCTGAAGACCAGCGGCATCACGCTTCGCGACAGGGTTCGCTCGCTTCTCGAGATCGAATCCGGCACGAACGATCCAATGGCGATCTTCCTGACGATCGCGATCGTCGAACTGCTCAGACAGGGCGGCGGCTTCGAACAGCTCGGGTTCAGCGTTCTCTTGGGTTTTGTCCAGCAGATGGGCCTCGGCATCATCGCCGGCCTGATCGGGGGCAGAGGCATCGAGTTCTTCATCGCCAAACTCACGATCGACCGCGCGCTCCTGCCGATCCTCATCATGGCGCTGGCTCTCGCCGTCTTCGCGCTGACGGGTGCGCTCGGCGGCTCCGGCTTTCTTGCCGTCTACGTGGCCGGCCTTTACGCCGGAAACGCCGATCTGAAGCGCGCGCCCTCGATCAAGCGGTTTCAGGACGGGATGACATGGCTTGCCCAGATCATCATGTTCCTCCTTCTCGGCCTGCTCGCGACCCCTCGCAACTTCGATGCGATCCTCGTGCCCGGCGTGGCGCTCGCCCTCTTCCTGATCTTCCTCGCACGGCCGATCGCCGTCTGGCTCTGTCTCATCCCGTTCGATTTCCGCAAACGTGAAAAGCTGTTCGTATCCTGGGTGGGACTGCGCGGCGCTGTCTCGATCCTTCTGGCCATCCTGCCCATTCTTTCGGGGCTCGAAGCCTCGAGCGACTTCTTCAACATCGCCTTCGTCATCGTCCTGATCTCCCTCCTTCTGCAGGGCTGGACGCTCGCCAGCGTCGCGAAATGGCTTCAGCTCACCGTTCCGCCGCGCATCGGTCCGCTCGAAAAGTTCGAGCTCGAACTTCCCGGCTCGGCGGATCACGAACTTCTCTCCTACCGCGTGGTGGAGGGCAGTCCCGTCGCGACCGGCGCGCGCGTGCCCCGCTGGGCGAGGCCTTCCCTGGTCATCCGCAATGGACGCTCCATGCGCTATCAGTATGCCGGGCGCCTCCAGCAGGGCGACTACGTCTATCTGTTCATTTCGCCGCGCTTTTCGCCACTCCTCGATCGACTCTTTGCAAGCCGGGCGCCGGTCGCGGAGGACGACAAGGAATTCTATGGCGAGTTCACCATCAATCCGTCCTCCTCGGCTGTCTCGCTCGCGGATGCCTATGAACTCACGCTCACCAAGGACGAAAGCGAATTGACCGTCGCGGAGTTGATGTCCCGCCGGCTGGGCGGGCTTCCGTCCTATGGCGACCGCGTGCCGATCGGATCGGTGGAGCTCATCGTCCGCGAAACCGGCTCCGAGAATGCGGTCGTCAGCGCAGGCCTTTCGCTCTCCCCGCCGGACGACAAGCTCCTGCCGGCCATCAAGCGCATGAAAGACGCTCGGTCGAAGATCCGGCGTTTCTTCAAGTCACCGAAGTCGGACGACGAGGCGCCGGGCAAAAAGCGGTGATCGGGTTGATCGCACGGACTTCCCCATGTCCGGCTCGCCCCGATACGATATCTTCGCTTGCCGCACGCGCGGGCAAAACCGTAAAAAGAAGCCACACACCGAAACGCGCCTCCCCACCGAGGCCCCAAGCAAACCCTTAAGAATTGAGTTCGACCTTCAGATGACCTTCCAGTTCAGAACCATCGACGACGCGGATGTGACGGGCAAGCGCGTCCTCGTGCGCGTCGATTTCAATTTGCCCATGAAAGACGGGAAGGTCACGGATGCGACCCGCATCGATCGCGTGCTGCCCACCATCTCCGAACTTTCCGAAAAAGGCGCCCGCGTCATCCTGCTCGCCCATTTCGGACGCCCGAAGGGCAAGCCCGATCCCGACAGCTCCCTGAAGCCGATCGCCGAGGTTCTGTCGGAGCGTCTTGGCAAACCGGTGGGGTTCGCCGACGATTGCATCGGACCGGTCGCCGCCGGCATCGTGGAGATGCTGAAGGACGGCGATGTGCTTCTTCTCGAAAACACCCGCTTCCATGCCGGTGAAGAGGCGAACGAGCCGGAGTTTGCGGAGAGCCTTGCCTCCCTCGGCGACATCTACGTCAACGACGCGTTCTCGGCAGCCCACCGCGCCCATGGCTCGACGGAGGGCGTTGCCCATCATCTGCCCTCCTATGCCGGTCGCACCATGCAGGCGGAAATCGAGGCCCTGCAGGCCGGTCTCGAAGCACCGGAAAAGCCGGTCGTCGCGATCGTCGGCGGCTCGAAGGTGTCGACCAAGATCGACGTCCTCACCAATCTCATCGATCGGGTCGACTGCCTCGTTATCGGTGGCGGCATGGCGAACACCTTCCTTGCAGCCAAGGGCATCGATGTCGGAAAGTCCCTTTGCGAGCATGACCTTGCCGACACTGCGCGTTCGATCATGAAACGGGCGGAGGAAAAGGGCTGCGAGATCCTGCTTCCGACCGATGCGGTCGTTGCCCGCGAATTGCGCTCCGGTGGCTCTCCGGAAACGGTCCCGGTGGAGGAAACGCCCGAGGACATGATGATCCTCGACGCCGGCCCCGAATCCCTCAAGGCCGTGAACGCCCGGCTCGACAGCGCCAGGACCCTCGTCTGGAACGGTCCCCTCGGCGCCTTCGAGATCGAACCCTTCGACGAGGCGACGATGGGCGCGGCGCGACACGCCGCCGAATTGACGCGGGCCGGAAAACTGGTTTCCATCGCGGGCGGCGGTGACACGGTGGCAGCGCTCAATCAGGCCGGCGTCAGCGACGATTTCAGTTACATCTCGACGGCGGGCGGCGCCTTCCTCGAATGGATGGAAGGCAAGGCCCTCCCCGGAGTGGAGGTTTTGAAGGGATGAGCCAAGTGGGCTTCGAGGAGGTCGTCCCTCCTTTCGATGGATTTGCTGCCGGCGGCATCGCGGCCTCCGGCAAGACGGCCCTCATCTCCTGGCTGATGCTGCCAGTCTATATCTGGCAGGGCCTGCGCGCACGAAAGCGCATCATGCGCATGGGTCCGCCCCGCGGTCCCCTCACCGGGCTCGTCGGCGCTGAGACCGTCAAGGATGCAGCGGTCCGTCTTCTCGTGATCGGCGATTCCAGCGCTGCCGGCGTTGGCGTCGACCGGATCGAGGATTCGCTCGGCCCGAAGCTTGCCGAGCGCATCTTCGCCATCACCGGCCGCTCGGTGTTCTGGCGCACCGCCGGCTCCAATTCCGCCGTTTCCGCCGATGTCAGAGACCACGTGGTGCCAAATCTCGCTCGCGAGGCCTTCACCCACATCGTCCTGATGATCGGCACCAACGATGCCAAGAACTTTCACGGCGCGCGGCGCTTCAAGAAGGGATTCGGCACGCTTCTCTATGCGCTGAAGGCGAAGTGGCCGGAGGCCCGTATCGTGTGGTCGCCGCCGGTCGACATGAAGCGCGTTCCGGCGCTCCCCCGCGCGCTCGCCCATGTTCTCGAACTTCGCGCCCGCATCATTCGCCGCATGGGCACCGCGCTCTGTTTCGAACGAGGCGCGATCGTTTCGACGACGCTTCCCCGCGTCGAGCCGCTGGGCTTTTCGCGAGATGGCTTCCATGCCTCCGCCGACGGCTACGTCTATTATGCGAACCACCTCCTGGATTTCGTGATCGATCGTCGTTGAACCGCCCGGCCTTTCGGGTGGTCCCGCGTCGAAACATCTGTCCCGGCAAGACCAAACCGGTGCGAAGCTTGCGCCGATGACATGCGGCCTCGGCGTTTGCGCCCTTCGCCCTCTTCTGGACGAATTCGTTGCCTATCGGTCACAGCACCCTGGAGGAAACGTCGGATCGGGTCTGAAAAGGCCCTGACGATTGGACTCTCACCGTCAACGCTTCTTTAACTTCCTGCAAGAAGCACCTTTCGCGTCTGGTTCCACCGGAGCCATGCGCCGGATCATTCGCAAGGAGGACTTCGACCGTGAATCGATGGAATGGAAGAGAGCGCTTCCTTGCCCTGAAACGCATTCTGGGCGATCACCGAACGCCCGGCGAAATCGTTCTCCAGTTCCTCGGCACGACGACCTTCCGCTTCATGCTTCTCGCAGTCGCCATAACGGGCGTCGCCTTCGCGGTACGAACGAGCGACGCCTTTCAGACCGTCCAGTTCGCCGCCATCAACGCCGAAACGAAACGGCAGGTCGCGGGCGCTGCCAATATGAACAATCTTCAGCCTCCGGCCGCGACCGAGATCACGGCCGCCAAGCCGCGCCTCCTCAAGACCGTCGCCCTCGAACGCACGAAGCCCGAGCCGGTCAAGCAGCCCACGCAGCAGAAGACAGAAGAGACCGGCATTCTCGCGGCATCGCCCGAGACGGTCTGCCAGACCATCGGACAGGGCGCCGAGTGGGACAAGAGCCCGCTCTTTGACGGCGAGAACGAGTGCTACGGCAATCAGGAGGGCGAAGGCTTCTCGATCGCCCAGATCGCACGCGGTCCGGCGGGCTCGGAAGTCGATACCATTCGTTTCAAGCTCGAACTGGAAGACGAAAAGGCAGCCGAGGACGCGACCGGCGTCCTGACAAAGGAGCTCGACGAAGCGCTCGCTCTCGGCGAGGTGACCGCGCCGTCAGGTTTCGTCGAAAGCGTTGCAAGGCTTGAAGACGCCAAGGGCACGTCCGGCGCCCTCGCCTTCAACTTCGAGCGCGAGATCGGCGCGGCGAACCGCTTCAATCTCGTTATCCAAAAGAAATCCGACGAAAAGGACGAACGACTGGTGCAGAGACGCCCGTAAAGCGGACCGTCTCAGTCTCGGTGTGTTTGTCTTTATCTTTGAACGCCTTGCGGCCGTTCAAACCGCTCGCGGGTGTCTCAGTGCCCGGCCCTGTGGCGTTTTGCCGTTCCGGCCAGGTTCAAATTGGTTTGATTTCGACCTTGAGAAACATTGCCGTCACACCATCGTTCAGACTAACCAAGCAGGCCTGAACGCGGGCACAAACGAATGTTGGAAAACCATAGGTAATGGCTAAAAATCTCAAGGAAACCGACGCCAAGCAGGGACGTTCGGGTCGATCGGTCCTGATCGTTCTCATCGTCGGCGTTGCTCTCATCGTTTTCGGATACGTCCTCGTTGCCGGCATCGGAATCGCAACCTCGCCGGACGGTAGTCTCGAGCAGACCGAAACGCTGGACGCGCCGGAAAACGCGACGAATGCTGCGAGCGATATCGTGACGCCGGAGGGGAGCGAGCCCATGCAGAACGATGGCGTGAAAGTTCCCGAATAAGTCCGAGGGGCCTTTGAAACCAACGGTTTCATAAGGCTGCCGGGAGCCCGAGCGGCGCTTGAACCGTTCGTCTGATGACAGGTGATCGCCAGCACCGTGCAGGAACCAGCGATAGCCGCCATTTCATCAGGAGGGCGGAGGCTTGCTACTCCGCCTCGTCCTCATATCCCACCAGATGGAGCGGGCGCGCCGCGACGCCTTCGAGCTCACACCAGCGCACCAGCGCTTCCTCCCTTCCATGGGTTACCCAGACCTCCTGAGCCTCGACATCCTTGATCGTCTGCGTCAGCTCGTCCCAGTCGGAGTGATCCGACAGGATGAGCGGCAGTTCCACGCCGCGCTGGCGCGCCCTCTGGCGCACGCGCATCCAGCCCGATGCAAAGCTTGCCACCGGATCGGGAAACCGCCGCGCCCATTTGTCGGCGAAGGCGGAGGGCGTCCCGACAATCAGGGCGCCCGCGAAATCGCCTTTCCTGCCATTCTCGATCGTCGCCGGCCTGAGGTCGCCAAGATCGATCCCCTCGCTTTGATAGAAGTCGCACAGCTTCTTCAGCGCCCCGTGGATATAGATCGGGCGATCATAGCCGGCCTCCCGTACATGTCGGATCACACGTTGCGCCTTACCCAGCGCATAGGCGCCGACGATGTGTGCGCGCTCGGGAAAGCGCCGCATGGAGGCAAGCAGCTTGTCCACCTCCGACGCCGTATCGGGGTGGCGGAACACCGGCAGGGCAAATGTCGCCTCGGTGATGAAGACATCGCATTTCACCGGCTCGAAGCCCGCGCAGGTCGGGTCGCGCCGCCGCTTATAGTCGCCTGAAGCGACGATCCGCATACCTTTCCATTCGACCGCGATCTGCGCCGAACCATAGACATGGCCGGCCGGATGGAAACTGACCGTCACATCGTTGATTTTCGTCGCCTCACCCAGAGCGGCCGCCTGTCTCTCATCGCAGAAGCCCTCGCCATAGCGTATCGCCATGATGTCCAGCGTCTCGCGCGTCGCCATCACCTTGGCGTTGCCCGGCCTCGCATGGTCAGCATGCCCATGGGTCACGAGGGCGCGGTCCACCTTTCCCACCGGATCGATGTAGAAATCGCCGGGCGGGCAATAGAGCCCCGCGCGGGTCGGATGAAGAAGATCGTCGGGTTTCATGCCCCACCAGATAGGGGCGACGGTGCGCTGCCACAGGGGCCGATCGCCGCTGGTATTCTGAGGGCCTTGCGCTTAATCTCAATCATCGCAGTGCAGCATGAGCCCTTGCAGATGGCCGACGAAGCCAGGTCCCGAACCCAGTCCCACCTCGATCCGAAGACCGCGGAGGGCTTTGCCGAGGCGGTTCACCCGATCCGCTGGCGCTTCGGCGACTGGCACGCGACGCCGACCAATCACACGCCGCTCGAAGATGCCCAGGCGATCGTCACCGGCGTGGTCCTCGCCACCCTCGGCATCGCAATCCTCGCCCATCTCGGCCTTCTGACAAGCGGCGTCGCAGGTCTTGCCCTCATCGCGTCCTATGCGACCGGCCTCAATGTCGGCCTCGCCTTCTTCCTCATCAATCTGCCCTTCTACATCCTCGCCGCGATGCGTATGGGCCGCGCCTTCACCATCAAGACCTTCATCGCCATCGCGCTTTTGTCCATCGCGACGGCCGTGCAGCCGGACTATTTCACCTTCGGCGAGATCGACCGGACGGTCGGCGCGATCACCGCCGGGCTTCTCATCGGCTTTGCGCTGCTCGCCCTCTTCCGCCACCGTGCAAGCCTTGGCGGTGCAGGCATCCTCGCCATCTTCCTGCAGGACAAGTTCGGCTGGCGTGCCGGCCTGACCCAGCTCTCGATCGACCTCGTGATCCTCGGCCTTGCCTTCGTCGTCGTCGACTGGGTCTCGGTGCTCTACTCGATCCTCGGCGCGCTCTGTCTCAACGGCTTCCTTGCGATAAACCACCGGACCGACCGATATCTCGCGAAATAGCGCGGCGCCTGCAGCTTCATCCAGAACGCCGGACCTGCCTGCAGGTCGAATTGATCTCGCGCTCCTACCAGGCAGCACCCTCGGGTGTGATACCGAGCGGCGCCTGAGCCAATCGTCGGACGAGAATTGACCTTTGGGTCAATTCCTTTGTCCGGCGGTATGAGAGAGATTTCGATGCCGCTTTGCCCAACCGGTTCTTTCACAGAGCCCGTTGAGCAGGCGCTCGGCGGAAGATTGAACGAAATGCAACTCCGAAATCGCTCAACGCCTTGCCGGCACGCAATGCCTTGCGCCGGAGACCGGGGATTTGAGGCCGCGCGATCGCATCGTTTTTCAATCAGATCGTCCATTCGTCAGTAGTCAATCATCAACCATCACGATGATCTGATCGATAGGCCGCCTGCATATTCAGGCTTTCGGAAAGAATTTTCCGACACAAGGGGATGAAAAAGTGGAGCACTGAGATGTCTCACATCGTCCTGCGGCGCCAGGCTCGCCCAACCGGCACCGGATCGCTCTCCCGCTTCCGCAAGGATCGATCGGGCAATTTCGCGATGATCACCGCATTGGTCATGCCGGTGCTTTTCATCGGGGCTGGCGCCGCCTTGGATCTTGTCGGCGCCGAGATGGCAAAGAAGACAATGCAGGCGTCTCTCGATCAGGCCGCGCTGACGGCGGCCCGCGGCGCAATGACGGAAGATTCAAGCAAGATCAGAACCATCGCAAGCGTCTCTTTCTTCGCCAATATGGGAGATGAACGCCGCGGAGATACAAAGATCGACTATCACGGCACAGTGGATAACAATGGAAACCGCTTGTTGCAATTCTCGGCGACGCGCGATTACAAGCCCGTCTTTGGTTCGGCTCTGAAAACGCTCAGCAACGGCAAACTCGACTGGGAAACCTTCGAGATCAAGACCACCAGCGACATCGCGTACGAAGTTCGCTCTCTCGAACTTGCGTTCGTTCTCGACAATTCGGGCTCGATGCGCTGGAAGGAGGGTATTCCAAATGTCACAGCGCCCCCTGGGCTCTCGAAGCTCGACACGCTGAAAGATGCGGCGACCAGCCTTGCGGAAAACCTGATGTCCGTGAACAAGCCCAACAGCA
Organism: Fulvimarina fulva; assembly: GCF_039652615.1. NCBI lineage: Bacteria > Pseudomonadati > Pseudomonadota > Alphaproteobacteria > Hyphomicrobiales > Aurantimonadaceae > Fulvimarina > Fulvimarina fulva. Next base: position 149,174 of record NZ_JBDJAC010000004.1, on the reverse strand, counting down.
CAACCAAGAGGGTCAAGGTCGGGATCGTGCCGTTCTCCACCATGGTCAATGTCGGAAAGGCCAATCAGAACGCGAGCTGGATGGATCGCTACGGCGAGTCGTCCATCCATCACGAAAATCTCGACTGGCAACGTTGGGTCGATTACGACGGAAAAAAGCTCGCCCAAAAGCAGGGAAGCCGGCGATGGATCCGCAAGTCCGATGGTCAGGTCCTGACCCGCCAGTGGATCTTTGACAACGCCAGGGTCGTTTCCGGCAATGAGAGTTGCAGCGGCTCTTTTTGGAATCGGACTTGCAAGCCAAACCCCTCCAAAACCTACATGGACGGCTCCAAGCGGTTTCCCGAGGGCTGGAGAGGCTGCGTGGAGTCACGTCCGGGCAGTCTGGCGATCTCGGATGCCCCCCCCTCCTCGAGCGATCCCGACACCTACTTCGTGCCATCCTTCGCCCCAGACGAACGGTCCTGGAATTCTTCGATGGACAACGACTATGTCTCCGGCATGTTCGGCGGCGCTTACCAGGAGCCGGACGAAGTGTCATCGAGCGAATGGGACGCATCCGGCGACCAACCGACCGGCCAAGGCTATTCGCGGGACTCGATCCGGCGCGGCGGTCAGGGAGACGTCAACAAATATCTGATGAGCACTCGGTCCAATATCTATTCGGCGGCCGACAAGGGACCGAACAAGGGCTGCAGTACCCGGCCGGTCACGCAGCTGACCAGCGACTACGACACGGTCAAGACGAAGATCGACGAACTCGTTGCCGAAGGCGCGACGAATATCGCCGAAGGCCTCGCCTGGGGCTGGCGAGTTCTTTCGCCGGGCGAACCGTTCACGGAAGGCACCGCCTATTCCGACGCGTCCAACCTCAAAGCCATCATCCTGATGACCGATGGCGCCAATACCTACAATCCGTCCTACATCAGCAGCGGCGCGGCGGTCGACGTCAGCAACGAGAACGACTCGATTTTCGGCACGTTCGGCTATGCTTCTGTCCAGAACGGGCCCAACAGCTTGAAGAACGGGCGATTGCTCCAAACTGCCGGAACCTCCGACAAGAGCGGCCAAGGCCTCGTCAACGCGATGGATACCTCAACAAAGAGGCTCTGCACGAACGTCAAGACCGAAAACCGCAAGCCGAACGGCAATGACGGAATCCTGCTCGTGACGATCGCTTTCGACGTCGATGACAACTCCCCTGTGAAATCGCTCTTGAAAGGATGCGCCTCGAACAGCCTCAACGATCCAACGAAGAAGCTCTATTTCGACGCCAAGAACAAAACCGAGCTGCTGGCCGCCTTCGGAAAGATCACCGAGGAAATCTCCTCCCTGCGCATTGCGCGATAGAACACGGCGCGGCATCCGATAACCATCCTATCCCTTCGGTATGCCGTGCTTTCGATCAGGCGTTTTCCGATTTCGCCTGGTCGAACTCGCCCACCAGCACCTCGCGCTCGCGGGGGAAATAGGCCGCCTGCCCCGCGGGCTCCTTGCCGACCTTGTCTTCCAGCTTCGCGGCATAGGACAGGACACGCTCGCGCATGCGGCATTGCATGTCCCAGCCCTTGGCAGGGTCCGGAGCCGGCGCCAGGAAGCGAACCAGCATGCCGGTGTGGTCGTGGCCGACCACCTGCACCTTCGCCTCGGACTTGTCGGTGATATCCTCTTCGGACTCCACGAATTCGTTGAACACCTCGCGCAACGCGTCCACATCCGCCCGGTGGTCGAGCCGCAGTTCCACTAGCTTCACGATCTTCGGGTCCTGCTTCGACCAGTTCTCGAATGTGTTGGACACCAGCTCCGACACCGGAATGATCAGCCTGCGATGATCCCAGGACCGCGCCTGGACATGGGTAAACTTGATCTTCTCCACATAGCACCAGTCCCCCTTCCAGAGGATCGCATCGCCGATGCGCGCGGTCTTGGCGATGGCGATCTGGAGGCTCGCCATGATGTCCGACAGCACCGTGCGCGCCGCGAAGGCGAGGATCAGGCCGACCGCGCCGGCTGAAGCGAGCAGAGAAAAGCCGAGCGTATTGGACGCATCCGTCTGGATCAGGATCAGTGCCGCGCCGACGAGGATCGCGACCACCACCGCGATGCGCCGCACGGCCGAAATATTGGTGTAAAGATCGCGGGTGTCCGCGTCCTGGTTTTGGGTGATGTCCTCCATATTGTCGGTGACGAGCCGTTCGAGCACGGCATCGACGATCCGTACCGCGATCAGGGCCAGCGCGACGACCAGGAGGAATATCTGAAGTGGATCGACGAAGCGGCTGACCGGACCTGAAAAGGTGAACAAAAACTCTTTCACCAGAAAGAAGGTGCCGACGAAGGCGAACAGCGCCACGGGGATCTGCACCGAATCCAGGATGTTCTTCACCATTGGATGGGGTTTGCGCCGACGCGCCCGGCCGACCGCATGATACGCCCAGGCAGCAAACATGAACGCGGCGAAGCACACCAGCGGGATCGCCACCACCTCCCACCATTTCAGCGTCCAGAAGGCGTTTTGTTGCAGGAATTTCGGCATCGCCCTCTCGAGCTCCGAAGGTCCGTACACCTCGTAGAGCTGGTTGATGTTCACCACCGTCTCGTCGGAAAACACCCAGACCGGGTCGCCGTTCGGCGTTTTCACCCGCTCGATGCGGATCGAGGCCGGCCGGTTCGGCAGGTCGAGCGTCGCGATGCGGATCGAGCGGCGCGGCTCGCCCGCCATCGGGTTCTTGGAGGATGCCATCGCATCCAGCGCGTCGGGACGGTCGGAGAACGTGCCCCAGTCCAGTACATAGCCGCGCTGCAGGATGTCGAAGAGGCGTTCGGTGAGAAGCGGGGCCACCTCGGCGCGGATCTCGGGCGAGATCTCGTTGAAGTTGAGCGTGTACATTGCCCGGTCCCAGTCCTTGACCTCAGCTGCGAACCAGAACGTCTCCATCATGCCGCGCGGCGTGTCGCGATCGACGAAACGCGGCATCGGCGGCAGGCCGGCATTGAGGCTCTCCACCTCGAACCAGCGCGTTGCCGGGCTGGACGACCCCGAACCCGACGACTGGGCATGGGCACCGAGCGTCGCCCATACGAGGCAAAGACACGCAGCGAGAATGGTGATCGGCCGCATTCAAACTCCCAAGCGGCAGGCAGGCCTGCCGAAAACCGCGCCCGGCCCGGCCCGCGACGAACCAGCCGGGACGACGAAATCCCTTCGGTGCTACACATTGCCCTTGCGGCGGCGCTGTCCATGTCCGTTCGCCGACGAAGGAAAGCTTGAACACCCCGTGAACGACCGCACCGCCCCGATCCTCGATGCCGAGACCACCGCCCCGGCGACCCTCCCCGAGCCGTTTCTGAAATGGTTCGCGGCGAATGGCTGGGCACCGCGGCCGCACCAGCTCGATCTTCTGTCGCGGGCTCAGGCCGGCTGCTCCGTCCTCCTCATCGCGCCCACTGGCGCCGGCAAGACGCTCGCCGGCTTCCTGCCCTCGCTCACCGATCTTGCAACGAAGCCGCGCCCCAAGCCCGGCACCCGGCCGCGCGGCGTCCACACCCTCTACATCTCGCCGCTGAAGGCGCTCGCCACCGATATCCGCCGCAATCTCGAGCGTCCCGTCGCCGAGATGGGCCTGCCCGTCACGCTGGAGACCCGCACCGGCGACACCTCACAGGTTCGCCGCCAGCGCCAGAAGCTGAAGCCGCCCGACATCATGCTGACGACGCCCGAGCAGCTCTCCCTGCTGATCGCCCAGAAGGGCGCGCGGGATTTCTTCGCGGACCTCAAATACGTGATCTTCGACGAGCTGCACGCCCTCGTCACCTCGAAGCGCGGCCACCTTCTCGCGCTCGGTCTCTCGCGCCTGCGCACCCTCGCGCCGAACGTGAAGACCGTCGGCCTTTCGGCCACCGTCTCGGAACCGGATGAACTCTGCCGCTGGCTGGTGCCCCAGTCGCCCGGAGCCGACAACAGGGCGGACCTCATCCAGGTCACCGGCGGCGCGAAGCCCGAGATCACCATCCTGAAATCGGAACAGCGCGTGCCCTGGCAGGGCCATACCTGCCTTTATGCCATGGGCGAGATCTACGAGACGATTAAAGCCCACCGCACCACGCTGCTCTTCGTCAACACGCGCTTCCAGGCCGAGCTTCTGTTTCAGGAGCTGTGGAAGATCAACGACGAGACGCTGCCCATCGCGCTCCATCACGGCTCGCTGGATGTGCAGCAGCGCCGGCGCGTGGAAGCGGCCATGGCCGAGAACCGGTTGCGCGCGGTCGTCGCCACCTCCACCCTCGATCTCGGCATCGACTGGGGCGATGTGGACCTCGTCGTTCATGTGGGCGCACCGAAGGGCGCCTCGCGCCTCGCCCAGCGCATCGGCCGCTCCAACCACCGCATGGACGAGCCCTCCCGCGCCATACTCGTGCCCTCCAACCGGTTCGAGGTGATGGAGTGCCAGGCCGCGCTCAACGCCAACTATCTCGGCGACCAGGACACCCCGCCCCTTCGCACCGGCGCGCTCGATGTGCTCGCCCAGCACGTTCTCGGCATGGCCGTCGCCGAGCCCTTTCACGCCGATGCCCTTTACGACGAGATCACCAGCGCCGCGCCCTATGCCGCCCTCACCTGGGAGGAGTTCGAGCAGATCGTCGATTTCGTCGCCACCGGCGGCTATGCGCTCCGCGTCTACGAGCGCTACGCCAAGATCCGCCGCACGGAGGATGGCACCTTCCGCATCACCCATCCGTCGATCGCGCAGGCCTACCGGATGAACGCCGGCACCATCATCGAGGCCCAGACCCTCGATGTCCGTGTCGTCCGCAAGAAAACGAAGACCTCCATCCAGCGCGGCGGCTTCATCCTCGGCAAGATCGAGGAGGCCTTTCTCGAAACGCTGGAGCCGCGCGACACCTTCCTCTTCGGCGGCGAGGTGCTGCGCTTCGAGGGCATCTTCGAGACGAGCTGTCTCGTCACCCGCGCGCCGGGGGCCGAACCGAAGGTGCCCTATTGGGGCGGATCGAAATTCCCCCTCACCACCTATCTCGCGGCGGAAGTGCGCGCCATGCTCGCCGATCCGAAACGCTGGTCGGAGCTGCCCGAACAGGTGGGCGACTGGCTCGGCCTTCAGGCGGAAAAGTCCCTCATCCCCGGCCCCAACGATCTTCTGGTCGAGACCTTTCCGCGGGGCAACCAGTTCTATCTCGTGATCTATCCCTTCGAGGGGCGCCTCGCCCACCAGACCCTCGGAATGCTCCTCACCCGCCGGCTGGAGCGCGCCCGCGCCAAACCCCTCGGCTTCGTCGCAACGGACTACGCCATCTCCGTCTGGTGCAAGGCGGACCTCACCGCCATGATCGCCGATGGCCGCCTCAGCCTCGACGATCTCTTCGACGAGGATATGTTGGGCGACGATCTGGAAGCCTGGATGGGCGATTCATGGCTTTTGAAGCGCACCTTCCGCCAGTGCGCCGTCATCTCCCAGCTCGTCCAGCGCAACCAGCCGGGCGCGGAAAAGACCGGCCGACAGGTCACGGTGTCGACCGATCTCGTCTACGACGTGCTGCGCGCCCACGAGCCGGACCATATCCTCCTCAAAGCCACCTGGGCGGATGCGGCCACCGGCCTTCTCGATGTCGCCCGCGTGTCGGACCTTCTCGCCCGCATCAAGCAGCACATCGTCCACAAGCCGCTGGACCGCATCTCCCCACTCGCCGTGCCGGTGATGCTGGAGATCGGGCGGGAGCGGGTCGAGGGCGAAGCGCGAGACGACGTGTTCGAGGATGCGATGGTGGCGGAGGCGTTGGGGTAATGTAAATACTCATCCTCATGGAGCCAGATCATATCTATCGTAATTTTCAACCAAAAAAGTCATCGAAACTCTCAGAGACTGACTCATATTTCGCCGCTTCGCGATTAACAAAATTATGAAACCTCTTTGCCTTCCTCCGGATATATCGATGTAAAAACATCTTTTCACTCTCGGTTTCAAAAATCGAATCTACTATTTCTCTCTCTTCATTATTAACAACAATGTACAATCGAAGCTTATTGTTCTGATATCGAATGATGTATTTTCGCGACTCGCGAAGATAGGGGTGGCATACCTTGTGAAGAAGTACCTGGTCTTCGCGGGCAGACGGATATTCCATTCCCTCATCATTATCAACGATCTGAGTGCTCGATGCCTCAGGTCTATTATACACGCGTGATAGAACCCGTTCCGCTTCGTTCAAATCACCGGATGTCCTGACTGCGATGAATTCCGGAAAAAATGATCTAAGTTCGAATTTGGCTCCCGTTTTTTTACGTGATCTTTCTTGCGGCAAATCCGTAAATTCAATAACGAACGCAAATTCAGTAATATCTGCAAATTTTTGAACAATGTTTTTTGGTGTTTTTAGCGAGAAAAATTTTATATTTTTCTTTCTAATTTCGCATATATATTTCTCTCTGAATAAATCGGGTTTCAAATCATACACCATAGGCAAAACGTCATCCGTGTATCTATAAGAAAATTTCTCAAATAGTCTCTCCACGTTTCTACTTGCGACGCGCGCAATACAATATGCTGCAAAGTATTCTTGGAACTTTCTGTGGACAAACGTAAAATCAATACCATCTTTTTTCAATAAACACACGTTTTCCATAATATCTTTTATAAAATCGTCGATATTAAAGATTGAAAAATCATCGTTCTCAATTTTTTTCACCTCTTGCAAATAATCGCGGAGAGTCATTGGAGAGAATTCAATTTTTTCGTCAAAGTAGGTACGGAGACAAAAATATGAGAGAAACTTTTGAAACTTCGCCTTATCCTTCGTAGTATAGAATTCCCTTGAAAATCCTCCACCTTTTGTAAGGTCGTGTCTGTAATAAAGCGCATCGAAAGCCAGCTCATAAAATTGAAACATATTGTCTGTAAAATTCGGATTATATGAATATGTCACAAGCGTCATATACGCGAGAAGCGGATTACTCAAAAAGGTTGAATGCGTTTCAAAAAGTTCAGCATCGACCTTCTCTATCATCTTCCTTCTTTGGTCTGGATCGAATGGCGCTTTCCGTAATAATTTAATGCATTCGTCTTTTGTAAGAGGTGCCATTTTTACAGTCGAAAATAAATGCCATCCAACAAAACGTTCATCTTCACGGCTTGTTACAACAACATTACATCGCTTGTACAAAGATTTAAATTCGACAACCGATCTCTGAACAGAGTCACGGATTTGATGATTCAACTCATCAAATCCGTCCAGTAAAAACGTAAATTTTCCATCGCGAAGCAGATCAATAAATTGATTTTGGCTCAGATGCGCCGAATTGTTTATAATCGAGTGATAAAGATACGTTTCGAGATCTTTCCTATCAACATTGCTGTTTGAGAGGCCATTGAGATTGCGAAGTTCTAGAAATATCGGGTAGACCGAATCGCTTTCCGCCAACAAATACAACCACATATAGCGGGTAAACATCGACTTTCCACCACCGCCAGTTCCTTGCAAAATAACTGGTTCTCCGTTTTTGATGAAATCGGCTAATTGATTTTGATTAATTCTCTCGCCGTTCGGAAGAATGAACCCCTGGTCCGAATAAATATCGGAAAACAATTCTTTTTTATCCCGTAATATTGTTTTAATATAATAGCAACGTTCATAATTAGACTCCATGTGAGCGGATAATGCTTTAAATACTTGGTCGCTATCTAATTGTTTTTGCTTCGTAGGTAATGGTACCCTGTCAATAAGCCTTTCGGTGAGCTTCTTTGCACCAATGGATAAAACGGAGTTAGTAAGAAATTCGAATAGCATAGATCAATTCCTTGCCTATATTTTACTCATAGATGGCGCTTTAGCCGCGAAACATCAAGCCGAAAACTTGCTGTATGATCATCTCTCACATGCCTCACCTCATAAGCGGCTGAGTAAGATCTAATAGACGACTCCCATGATAGAAAGTCTGAGCAAATCGGAAGATAGATAAGATTGCAACCTCTGCGCTTGCGGTGCATGCAACCTTCCTACCCTATTTACGAGCACACTTCTGATGTTGCACCACTCATCGCCTCTCGCAGGAGCTTACGACAGCTGTTCTATATGAAGAGCATTTCGACGTTCGCGAAGCTATCTCAGAGATCAACAGGATCGAGCGGTGGTTGCACTGGTTTATAACGAACTGGGCGACTTAATCAGCCAAACTTTCGCTGGTTGGTCCCGCGATTGCAGAAAAAGTCAGCGCACCTTTCTTCTTCTTTTTCTTCATGGATAAAAAGCCATTCCAAGGAGTTGGGCCGTGCGCAGCTCGGACGAAACCTTGAGAATGGCAAGAGAGGGGTTCGCGATCTCTCCTCCCCACGGAACCCGGCCGCACCCCCGCGAACCCCTCTCTTGCGATTTCTAACGTTTAGCGCCTGCGGCGCTAAGCCGAAGAAATCGCTTTCTCTCCCTCACGGGGAGAGAGGGTGCGCGGCGCTGGAGCCTCGGCACAAAGCGCGTTTTTTCGCTCGCAACTCACACCCTGCTTCACGCGCCCCTCGCCATCATCTACGATCGCAGGATCGACACTCGGAAGATGGTGCCATGCCGTCCCATCGCGACGTCAAGCCGGAGCATCGAGGGTACGCGCGTCAGATGCGGAGATGCCGACGGACGCGGAGCGTATCCTGTGGCATCGCATCCGGGCGGGTCGACTGCCCGGCCTCAGATTCCGCCGGCAGGTTCCGATGCTCGGCTTCATCGCCGATCTCGTCTGCCACGAAGCCCGGCTGATCGTCGAACTCGACGGCTGGCAGCACACCGGCCTCACCGCCAACGCCGCCCATGACAGCCACCGCGACACCGCCTTCGCCCGCGCCGACTATCGGACCCTTCGCATCGAGAATGACGACGTGATCGAGGATGTCGACCGGGTAGCGGAGCGCATCGCCGCAATCGCGAGAGAGAGGATTGCGAAGAAAGCGTCTGGCACCCCTCTCCCCCCTTGAGGGGGAGAAAGTCGTTTCGAAGGCTTAGACCGTGCGAAGCGCGGGCTAAACTTCAGAAAAGACAAGAGGGGGGTTCGCGATCTGACCTGCCCACGGAATCCAGCCGAACCTCCCCGAACCCCTCTCTTGCGATTTCTAACGTTTAGCGCCTGCGGCGCTAAGCCGAAGAAATCGCTTTCTCTCCCTCAGGAGGAAGGAAAGCGCATGCCGCAGGCATCTCGACAGCCCGAAAATTCTTATCCCCGCCCCAACCCCCAACCGCATAATCCCCCTCGCCACGCACCCATCGGGCACGGGTGATCGCCGGGATCGCTTCGGGCTGAGTGGCTTGCGGGTCTGCGGTGCGGCTTCTTCCGGAGGAGCTGCACCCCGGACGCCTCGCGGCTCCGTTGGTCCCTCGCGTATTACGGCGCGGGTGCGGATCGGTCCGCTTAAACGGGAAGCCGTCAAGGCATCCCGTGAAGCACCAACAGCCGCCGATGGTTTGGGCCACGCCCGAAGCCATACCTCGAACCGGCATCCCCCGCCTCTTCGAACGAGGCCGGCGTGCCGGCGGGGCGGGCATCGGGCAAAGCTGGAGCGATCGGCGAAGCGAGAGCGACAAAACCCGTGCGGAGCGCCGGAGGTGAGCCGAATAGACTAAAGTTTCGGAGGGCTCGCCTCCGGCGCTTCGCCGCCCCCATTGGACGGCGCGAGACCGAGACATCACGCACACCCCGGCCGCTCAAAAGCGGCGCGGGAACGAAAAACCGTGCCCGCCGATCAGGATGCGGTCAGCGCCGAGCGACGAACTGGCCGTCCGGCACCTCGTCGCACCACACCTTGAAGCCCGTCATCGTGTTCGCGCCGAAGGTGTGGGTCAGCGGCACGTCGGAGGCATCGCGGCCGATCGCGATCAACACCCGGCCCCAGCGCGGTGCGTTGTTGCGCGGGTCGAAGGTCCACCACCGGCCGGAGAGATAGACCTCCATCCAGGCGCAGAAATCCTGCTCGGCCCAGGGCTTTGGCAGGTTGATGTCACTGATATAGCCGGTGCAGTAGCGCGTCGGAATGTTGAGCGCCCGGCAGAAGGCGACCGCCAGATGGGCATAGTCGCGGCACACGCCGACGCCGGTGTTATAGGCTTCCGCCGCCGTGCGGGTGGCGCTTGCCTGCATGTAGTCGAAGTGCAGATGGCCGTTCACGAAATCACAGACCGCTTGCACCTTGTCCCAGCCGTTCTCGATATGGCCGAACAGGCGCCAGGCCTCGTTGGACAGGATGTCCGTTTCGCAGTAGCGGCTGCCGAGAAGATAGACCATCACCTCTGACGGCAGCTCCTCGACCGGATGCTGATAGGCGCCGAACCCCACCGGATCGGGCTGGCCGTCGTCGTGGATGATCGTATCGGTGCCGAGGGAGAAGGTGCCCGCCGGCGCGACCAAGCGGTTGATCCAGTTGCCGAAGCTGTCGCGATAGCTGGTAATCGGCACGAAGGGCGTCACGCGCAGGAAGTCCGGCGCTTCGAGAAGGCCGGCCTTGGAGAAATGAACGTTCAGATTGACGATCATGGGCGTTGGCTGCGCCAGCTCGTAGGTGAGCTGGCAACCCAGTTGAATGCGCATGAGCTTGGACTCGTTGGTGTAATTGGTGCCGGGTGCGTCAGGTTACGAGAATCCCGCGCGAGAACGATTGCAGCGGGTAAGAAAGGACGCGATCACTCAGCCATGCGGGTTCCGCCGCGCGAATGCAACCGATATTTCGTTTGGGAACCCCGGCCCGCCGCGTTTTCGTCGCCGCATGGTGCGCCAGATGGTATGCGAACGACTATAAACGACCGGACACGAGAAGCATGACCTATTCCATTATCGGATACGATCCCGAGACAGGCGCCATCGGCGGGGCGGTCCAGTCGAAGTTTCCGGGCGTTGCGTCCATCGTGCTGCACGGTGATGCCACCGCCGGCATGGTCCACACCCAGGCCTTCTCGAACCCCGATCACGGCCGCGACGGTCTCGACCTTCTGCGTCTCGGCGCCTCGCCGGAAGACGTGATCTCGATCCTCACGCGCGGCGATGCGTCCGAAGGCCAGCGACAGATCGCGGTCATGAACCGGGCTGGCGCAAGCGCCCATCACACCGGCGCGGAGATCGGCACATGGCAGGGCGAAAGCGGCGGCCTCAAGGGCGAGCAATCGATCGCCATCGGCAATTCACTGTCGAACACCGGCGTGCTCGCCGCCATGGTGAACGCCTTCGAGACGGCGAGCGGCGATCTTGCCACCCGGCTCATCGCGGCGCTTGGCGCAGGGCGCGATGCAGGCGGGGAGTTTCGCGGGGTTCAGGCGGCGGGCGTTCTCGTCGTCAAGGCCGGCGGCGGGTATGGCGGCCGCTCGGGCCGGATGGTCGATATCCAGGTCTACGACCACGCGGCCCCCATCGAGGAGCTCGCGCGGTGCTACCAGCTTCATCGCCTCAGCTATTTTCCTTCGAACGAGACCAACGTCGTCCCGATCACTGCCGAGATCGCCGGCTATCTGCGCCAGCTTCTGACGCGCACCGGACTTCTGACCGAACCATCGGACACGCTCTGGGGCGATGCTGAAATCGCCGCCATGGCCCGCTTCATGGGTCAGGAGAACTACGACAACCGCATCCGCGACGATGCGAGTATCGACACCGAGGTGCTTGCGGATATTCGCGCCAGGCACGGCTGAGGCAGAATGGGGCTCAATAGGTCCGCGTCTGGCGGTCCTTGCGCCGCTTCAGCCCGAGCTGGCTCTCCCGCCAGATGATGAAGATGCCGGCCGCGATCACGATCGCACCGCCGATGAGGGTTGAGGGGTTGACCGCCTCCCCGAAGACCAGCGCGCCGATCGCGATCGCAAGGATCAGCGAGGAATATTCGAACGGCGCGACGGTGGAGGTGTCGGCAAAGCGATAGGCAGCGGTGAGCAGAAGCTGCCCGATGCCGCCCAGAATGCCGGCAAGCACGAGAAAGATCGCCTGGGACGCGGACGGCATGATCCAGCCGAACGGCGCGGTAAAGGCCGAGATGACGGTCGCGGCCAGCATGAAATAAAGAACGATCGTCGCAGTCTTCTCGGTCTGGGCAAGCTTTCGCACCTGTATCATCGCCACCGCCGCGAAGACCGATCCGACGAGACAGGCGACGATACCGGTCACATGCGGCCCCGAAAGCGCCTCGCTGCCGACCGTGAGGCTCGGCACCGTCACCACCGCAACGCCGAGGAGCCCGATCACCACCGCCGTCCAGCGGTAGGCGCGTACCCGCTCGCCAAGGAAGAGCGCCGCGAAGATCACCGTGATCAGCGGGGTCGCGTAGTTGATCGTGATCCATTCGGGATAGGGCAACCGCGTGATCGAGAAAAAGCCAAGGCCCATGGCGCAGACGCCGATCATCCCGCGAATGGCGTGTCCCTTCAGATCGTTCGTGGAAAACGCCGTTCTCAGATCGCCGAGCCAGGCGAGATAGACCGCGACGGGCAGGAGCGCGAAGAAACAGCGGAAGAAGACGACCTCACCCGCCGGCACCTCTTCACCCGCCGCCTTGATCGCAGTCTGCATCGCGACGAAGGAAAGGATCGAGACAAGCTTGAGCGAAACGCCGAGGATCGGGCTCTCGGTTTCGGCGGAGCCTTGGAGCATGGATGCGGCCTTGCAAAGCGAATTCTGGAAGAGCCGCGATACCCGCGCCCCGCTGCTCGATAACGAAAGCGCTTGCGAAATTGCAAATCGCGAAGGCGTGTCTACCTACGGGGCAAGAAAGAAAAGGAGCTGCCCATGTTGCGCACCGAGACCGGTCAGACCGTCAGGCTCGCCGACTATTCCGAGACCGACTTTGTGTTCAAGGGCGTCTCTCTTACGATCCGGCTGTTCGAGGGCTCGGCGGAGATCGACAGCGAGATCCGCATCCGGCGCCGCGAGGGTACGGCGGCGGATGCACCGCTGGTGCTGGACGGCGACGAACTCACGCTCACCGATCTGAGGCTGAACGGGGAGCCCGTCGCCGAAAGCGATTATAAGGCGAGCCCCGACCGGCTGACCGTCCGCAACCTGCCGGCCGAAGAGGACTTCGTCCTGAAGGTCGGCACCAAGATCGTGCCGGAAGAGAACACCAAGCTGATGGGCCTTTATCGCTCCAATGGCATCTGGTGCACCCAATGCGAGGCTGAAGGCTTCCGCCGCATCACCTATTTCTACGACCGGCCGGATGTTCTGATCCCCTACACCGTGCGGATCGAGGCTCCGAAGGAGGCCGCGCCGATCCTCCTGTCGAACGGCAATCCGGGCAAGACCGGCGATCTTGACGACGGGCGGCACTACGCTGTCTGGGACGATCCTTTCAACAAGCCCTCCTATCTCTTCGCGATGGTGGCCGGCGATCTGGAGCACGTCGGCGACAGCTTCACCACCGCGAGCGGCAAGGCCGTCACGCTCGGCATCTATACCGACAAGGGCCGGTCCCATCAGGCGGAATACGCGATGGACGCCCTCAAGCGCTCGATGGCCTGGGACGAGCGGCGTTTTGGCCGGGAATACGATCTCGACGTCTTCAACATCGTCGCCATCGCCGATTTCAACATGGGCGCGATGGAGAACAAGGGCCTCAACGTCTTCAACCACAAATATGTCCTGCTGGACCCGGATATCGCGACGGATCAGGACTATGCCGGTGTCGAGACCGTCATCGCCCACGAATATTTTCATAACTGGACCGGCAATCGCATCACCTGCCGCGACTGGTTCCAGCTCTGCCTCAAGGAAGGCCTCACGGTCTTTAGGGATCAGGAATTTTCCGCCGACGAGCGCGAGCGGACTGTTCAGCGGATCGGATCGGTCCGCCGCCTGAAGAGCATGCAGTTTCCGGAGGATCAGGGGCCGCTCCAGCATCCTGTGCGGCCCAGCGAATATCGCGAGATCAACAACTTCTACACCGCGACCGTCTACGACAAGGGCGCCGAACTGGTGCGGATGATCGCGACCCTCGTGGGGCCTGACGATTTCAGAAAGGGCATGGACCTTTATTTTGAGCGACACGATGGCGATGCCGCGACGATCGAGGACTTCGTCAAGGTCTTCGAGGATGCGACCGGAGCGGATTTGTCGAATTTCGCGCTTTGGTATCATCAGGCGGGAACACCGACACTCACGGTCAGCGAACACTACGACGCGAACGACGACCGCTACACGCTGACCCTCACCCAGGAGCTTGAGGAAGGCGCGGCCAAAACCGGCACGAGGCCGATGCTGATGCCCGTCAAGTTCGGTCTCGTCGGCCCGAACGGCGAAGATCGGGCGGTCGAACCCACTGAAGGCGGCGATGTCCGCGATGACGTGATCCAGTTGTCCGACAGCCAGGAAAGCTTCGTCTTCGAGAATGTCGGCGGCAAGCCCTATCTCTCGGTGCTTCGCGATTTCTCGGCACCAGTCAATCTCGTTCACGAACAGTCCGAGACCGATCGCCTGGCGCTTGCCCGCCTTGACCCGAACCCGTTCAACCGCTGGCGCATCCTGAACGACCTGATCGGCGAACGCCTTGCCGAAGCAGGAAGCGCGTCCGGTAATGTCGCGGAGAACCCGCTCGGCGCGGACCTCGTCACGGCAATCGTCGAAACGGCCGGCGACGACGCACTCGACCCAGCCTTCCGCGCTCAGGTTCTCAATCTGCCGGCGGAGACGGAGATCGCACGCCTGATCGGAAAGAATGTCGATCCGGATCGCGTTTTTGCCGTCGCGACGGCCGCGCGCGAAACGATCGCATCGAAGGGCGCGGCCGTCTTTGAGCGGCTGATGAATGCAGCCCCCGCCGACGCACCCTTTTCGCCCGATGCCGAAAGCGCCGGAAAGCGCGCGCTCGCCAACGGGTCTCTCGGCTACGTCGCAGTTGCCGAAGGCACGCCGGATCGCGCCTTCGAGCGCATGACCGGCGCCACGAACATGACGGACAGGCAAGCGGCGCTTGCGATACTCGTCTTCCGGTATCCCGACCACGAAATGACGCAGCGTGCGCTTGATATCTTCTACGAACGCTACGAGAGCGAGGCCCTTGTTCTCGACAAATGGTTTGCGCTCCAGGGAGCGGCTCCCGACGTTGCTACACTCGAAAGGGTTGAAGCGCTCTACAAGCATCCGCGCTTCACCTTGAAGAATCCCAACCGGGCTCGATCGTTGATCGGGTCGTTCGCCGGCATGAACCCGACCGCATTCCACCGAGCCGATGGCCGTGGCTATGCGTGGTTCAGCGACCGCCTTGTCGAGCTTGACGCGATCAATCCCCAGATCTCCGCCCGCATGGCCACCGCGTTCAGGGCTTTCCGGCTTCTGGAGTTCGAACGTCAGTCAAAGGCGAAAGAGGCCCTCCTTCGGCTTGCAAAAATGCCACAGCTCTCCAAGGACCTCAAAGACATTGTGGACAGAACCTTGGGCTGACCGTGTCAAGTTAAGTGATTAAAAATTTACTCTTTGGAAAGGTGTGGACAAGTTGATTCGCGTCTGTTGATATCAATGTGATTCGGCTGTGTGGCGCAACCGAATCGCGAGGTGCGGCAACGAGGATTCCAGACATGCGGGCAGACGCGTTATTCGCGTCGGCGGGGGACCTTTATTCCAAATTCAAGGGAATCCTCCACGACCAGCCAGAATTCGGTGCTTTCCCAGCCCCATTTTCCCAATGGAATAACAGCCAGATAGCATCGACGGAGCGTTTCTTTCGTCGCGCCATTCCTGCGCTGCTGGTGATCTTTCTGGCGCTCGTCGCCGTCGTGCGGTTCGGATCGCTCATCGAGCATCGCGCAGAGATCGAGCACGACTTCACGCAGGATCTCAACCTTGCGACACGCTTCCTCGCAGCAGAAAGCGCGCTCCTTGCGGAAGAACTGGGTGAAGTCAATACCCTCGACGCCCTTCTAACGAGCCGGCTTCCCGAAGGCCTGCTTGAAGCCGGACGCTTCATCGTCATCAGTTCGACCGACGGCTCAATCGTCGCGGCGACACCCGGCTTCGAATATCTGATCGGATCGGATCTGGTGACACGGCTCTCGCTGTCGCGCACTGCGATCCAGCTTGGACGCGGCACCACCACCGTTCCAGGCTTCCTCAACGAAGAAGCGATCGAAACCTCGAGCATCGAACTCGCGAAGGGCCTTGGCCTCGCGACTGCCGGTCAGATCCTGCGGCCGGCGCTATCGCCCTGGCGAAACGCCCTTGCGATCAATGTGACGCTGTTTTCCATGACAAGCATCGTGGTTCTCGCAATTGTCCTTGCCTATTTCCGGCAAGCCAGCCGAGCGTCGGAAGCACAAAACGCCTATCTCGAGACCCATGATCTGGTCGATACCGCCTTGAGCCTCGGGCATTCCGGCCTGTGGGACTGGAATGTCTCGCGCGGAGAGATCCAGCTGTCGCGCTCGCTCTATGAACTTCTGGGGTTTCCACCCAGCGCCAAATCGATCGGGTTCGCCGAACTTGAAGCGCGCCTTCACCCTGCCGATAGCGGCGTGCGAAGCGGCTTGTGCCGGGTCATCGCGGGCAATGTCGCAAGCTTCGACAAGACGTTTCGCCTCCGTCATAATGATGGACATTTCGTATGGCTGCGCGCCCGAGCGGAAGCAACCCATACGCCGAGCGGCGAATGCCATCTGGTAGGAATTGCGGTCGACGTCAGCGAGCAGCAGGCCCTGGCGGAACGGACGAAAGAGGCCCATCACCAGCTTCACAGCGCGATCGAGAACATCCCGGAGACCTTCGTTCTCTGCGACAACAACGACGACATCATCCTTGCCAATTCGAAATATCGATCCGTCTTCGGTCTTGGCGAAGAAGACACGAGGCCGGGGACCAATCTGTCCCAAGTGATGAAGAAGTCGCGCAAGCCGATCGAGAGTGC
The DNA here is from genome assembly GCF_039652615.1 of Fulvimarina fulva. Classification (NCBI taxonomy): domain Bacteria; kingdom Pseudomonadati; phylum Pseudomonadota; class Alphaproteobacteria; order Hyphomicrobiales; family Aurantimonadaceae; genus Fulvimarina; species Fulvimarina fulva. The sequence goes on along the minus strand of NZ_JBDJAC010000004.1, from coordinate 132,316 downwards.
GAGGGTCAATGGAAGCGCGTCCAATCAGGACGGCGGCGCATTCGAGATCAAGATGCCGGACGGACGCTGGTTGCTTCTCTCCGAACGCCGCACCAAGGACGGCTTTATCGCGATTGGTGCCGATATCACCCAGCTCAAGATGCACCAAACCCGGCTGCACGAATCCGAGCGGCGCCTGACCGACATCATCCATGCCCTGAGCGAGACCAGAGGCGATGCGGAGCGAAAGGCGGCTCAGCTGGAAGAGCTGAACCAGAGCTTCAGGATCGAGAAGAACAAGGCGGAAGCGGCGTCCCGGGCAAAGACCACCTTCCTTGCCAATATGAGCCATGAATTGCGGACACCGCTGAATGCGATCCTCGGTTTTTCCGATATCATGCGCCAGCAGATGCTCGGGCCGATCGGTTCGGAAAAGTACTGTTCCTATGCGAACGACATCTATGAAAGCGGAGAATTCCTCCTGCAACTCATCGACGATATCCTCGACATGCAGAGGATCGAGACCGGCCGCACGACCATCCTGCGCCGGGTCTTCGATCTGACGGAGGCGGTGCAGGAAACCGCACGAATGATCGAGGCATCGGTCGAAAAGCGCGGTATCGACCTCGTCGTCGAGCAGCCTGAAAAGCTGGACGTCTATGCGGATCGACGCGCGGTCAGCCAGATCCTCCTGAACCTGATGTCGAATGCGGTGAAGTTCAGCGATACCGGCGGCGAAGTCCGGGTTTCTGTGAAGCAGCGCGGCGGTTCGGTGCTTCTCAGCATTACCGATCGCGGCGAGGGAATATCGTCATCGAACCTGGCGAAGATCGGAAGACCGTTCGAGCAAACCGAGAGCGAATGGACCCGCACGAAGAAGGGAACCGGACTGGGCCTTGCCATTGCCCGCTCGCTCACCGAAATCCATAGCGGCCGCTTCCGCATCGCCTCAACGCTCGGAGAAGGCACAATCGTCGCGATCCGCTTTCCAAACACGATCGAAATGCACAAGACCGCTGCCTGATCCAGCCTGAAGACCCGTCACCGCGTTATTGAGCAAATATTAGCTCACTCCCTCTAATGCTCATCTCAATTGAGACGATCCGCGCCGTATGGGTTGAATCCGAAATTCTCATGTTTCGGGCCCTGGGTGCGTTGGAGGCCCGTGGTGCGTCAGACCGATCCGATTGCGAATTTCGACGGCGTGCAGCTTCGCACGCTCGCTCCCCGCGAGCCATCGGCCGATCACGATAACGCCGAATTGAACGCGCTTGCAGCGAGGATCGCCGACCACTACCGAACCGACTTCATCACACCGAGGCTCCTCGCCGGCTATCTTCGGCTGGTGGAATTTGGCCTCCTGGCCGCGATCGGTTCGCTCTTTCTTGTTTTCTACGTCGAACTCGGAACAAGCCTGCTCTCCTCTTATGTCATGATCATTCTGAGTGGCTCTGCGCTCGGGGTGCTGACGATCAATCTGATCGGCGGCTACAAGCCGAATTTCCTCAGGCAATCGATGCTCGCCCACTGGCGGGTCGCGGGTGCCTGGGGCGCAGTCATCATGGGCGTGACCGCTGCAATCTTCTTCATTTACGGGACCGCCGATCATTCCCGCGTGTTTCTCGCCGGCTGGTTCGTCTGCGGCGTGATCGCCCTCAGCATCGTCCGCGTCACGCTTTGCTCCTTCATTCGCAAATGGGCGCGCGACGGGCGGATGGAGCGACGGGCGGTGATCGTCGGTGGCGGGCGCAATGCCGAAGACCTCATCCGCGGTCTCGAAGCCCAGGCCGATTCCGACATCCGCATTTGCGGCATCTTCGACGACCGAAACGACCGGCGCTCTCCGCCGATCGTCGCGGGATATCCAAAGCTCGGCACGATTCCCGAACTGGTCACGTTCTCCCGGCGAACGCGGATCGACATGCTGATCGTCACCCTTCCGCTTTCGGCCGAGGAGCGGTTGCTGGCGCTGTTGAAAAAACTGTGGGTGCTGCCGGTGGATATCCGGCTTTCAGCTCATGAGAACGCGCTACAGTTCCGCCCGCGCAGCTATTCCTTCATCGGAAACATTCCGATGATCGACGTGCTCGACAGGCCGCTCGCCGACTGGGACTGGATCGCAAAGCGGGTGTTCGATTTCGTCTTCGCCTCGCTTGCGATCGTTCTTCTGTCGCCGGTTCTGCTGATCGCTGCGATCGCGGTCAAGCTCGACTCCCCCGGCCCGATCATTTTCCGTCAGAAGCGCCATGGCTTCAACAACCAGATCATCGAGGTGTTCAAGTTCCGCTCGCTCCGCAACGAGTTCTCCGATCCGGAAGCCAAACAGATCGTGACGAAGAACGACAGCCGCGTGACGCGGGTTGGCGCCTTCATTCGCAAGACCTCGATCGACGAGCTACCCCAGCTCTTCAACGTGCTGCGCGGTGACCTTTCGCTGGTCGGCCCGCGCCCCCATGCGCTGCACGCCCAGTCCAGCAAGAACGAGACCTTCACGGCCATCGTCGATGGCTATTTCGGGCGTCACAAAGTGAAGCCGGGAATCACCGGCTGGGCGCAGATCAAGGGATGGCGGGGCGAGATCGACCAGCCCGAGAAGCTCAAGCGGCGCTTCGAGCACGATCTCCACTACATCGAGAACTGGTCGCTCGCGCTCGATTTCTACATCCTGATGATGACGCCGATCAGCATGCTGAGGAAGACAGACGGCGCTTATTGACCCGGCGGGCTTTCGGCATCCGATCGGTGCCGCAGCTGGGCCGTTCGGATGGTTGTCTTCGCGTCCGCTTTGAACGTCTCAACGCTAGCAGGGCTCAATATCAGGCGGTCGGTGGCACCTGACGCCGCTTCCACTCCCGCGTCGAAACCGCGACACCGGCTGCAGCGACCGCAAGGCCAATCAGCTGGATCGGCGTCAGGGTCTCATCGAACAGCCAATAAGCCATCACCGCGGTCACGCCCGGTGTGAGATACATCAGCGATGCGACCGAGGAGACCGCCCCCTCGCGGATCAGAACCATCATGAGGAAGATCGCGCCGATCGACAGGACGAGCGTGAGCCAGAGAAGCGCGAAGATGAGATCCCCCGTCCATTCGATCTGCCAGCTTTCGCTCAGCGCGGCGACCAGGGCGACCGGGATAACCGCGCCAAGATACTGGAACGCCGTGCCTGCCCTCAGATCGACGCCTGTGACGAAGAGTTTCTGCCAGATGGTGCCGAGCGAGATCCCGAACGCCGCCGCAAAGACCGGCGCGAGGTTCTGGGCGGTCATCGCGCCGCCCTGCCCCAGCTTGGGCAGGATCACCAGCGTGATGCCGGCGAGCCCCAATGCGAGTCCGACGATGTGGCGCGGCTTGATCCGGTCTCCCAGAATAATGCCGGCAAGGATCGTGGTGAGGATTGGTTGCAGGCCGACGATGAGTGCGGCGATGCCTGCATTGAGCCCATGGCGCACGCCGTAGAAGACACCGCCGAGATAGGCGCCGTGAATGAGACTGCCGGCGATCATGGAATGCAGCGCCTGAGACCGGGTCGGCGTCGCCGCGCGCAATAAAACAGCCAGACCACAAAGGATGGCCAGCGCCAAAGAGAATCGAAGCGTCAGGAAGGTAAACGGCTCGGCATAAGGCATGGAATAGCGGGCGCCGATAAAACCCGTCGACCAGAGAAGCACGAAAAGCGGAGGAAAGAGCCAGAGAAAGCGGGAGATGGGACTGGTCCTTTCGAAGCCTGCGAATGCGCCCGGCCGGTGGTGCGAACAAAGAGCGCGCTAGCACGCGACTCTTGCCGGAGCCAGCCGACCGGCAAATCCCGCCTCGATTGACGAGGAACAGGGTCGCTGAAAGCCGGCCATGGATGGGCTCGCATTGCGAAATCGCTCCGATGAACAAGTGCCTTTTGAAAAACAGATCACTCCGTCATCATGCGGCCTCAGCTGATCACTCACCGTTTCTCCGGTGCTGGTCCGGATAGTGCCCTCGAAGCCTGAGCCAATCGTTCGTCGTTAGCTGCGCCGGGCCATCGCGCTCGCAGCCTGCCCCAGAATAAGAACGCCCGCCGCGCCGATAAAGCTGGCGGCAAAACGGTTCAGCCTGCGCAGCGAACTCGACTGCCCGAGGATGGAGCGCGCCCGATCCGCCAGAATCGCATAGGGGATGAGTGTTACGGCCAGCACGGCCACTGTCACTACGCAAAGCGCGCTCCATTGCGCGGGGGCGATCGCCTTGAGGTCAACGACCGTGGGCAGGAGGGCGAGGTAGAAGATGATCGTCTTCGGATTGCCCATGGTGACCGTGAATCCGGTCAGAGCCGCTGCAAGGCCCGATGAATTGGCCTTCCGTCCGATAGACATCGCCTCGGCATCGCTCGTCCAGATCTTGTAGGCAAGATAGACGAGATACGCACCGCCCAGAATTTTCACCACCAGAAAAGCGCCCGCGAAAGCCTGGGCGATGACGGCGAGGCCGGCGACCGCGAAGGTCAGATAAACCACATCCCCCAGCGCAAGGCCGACGAGAAAGAACAGCGAGGCGCGCAGTCCGCCGGCGAGCGACTGCCCCAGCAGAGCCGCGACGCCCGGCCCGGGGATCGCCGCCGCTATTCCAAGCGCGACTGCATAGGTGAGAAGTGGCGCGGCAAATTCCATCACGGTCCCCAATCGCCGAAAGAGTTGGCTTCGTCACCCGACGAGCCGGCGATAGTCATTGCACCAAGAGCGATTGGCGAAAAGGGCATCGAGCCCCCTCCTTTGCAACAAATCCAAGGCTCCCGCATTTGCCTCAACTCAAGCGCAGGGCGATTGCCGGCACGATATTTCCACTTACCAAGGCTTTATGCCGGCCTTCTGGTCGTCATCGCCGACCCGCTTCCGGTCTCCGCCGCCTCGCTAAAAAACCATCGAACAAGGAATCTCCCGATGAAAGCCATCCGTATCACCGCACCGGGCGGCCTGAACCGCCTTGCCCTTCACGATATCGAGGAAGCGCGCGAGCCGGGGCCTGGCGAGGTTCGTGTCCGCCTCCATGCCTCATCCCTTAATTTCCACGATTACGGCGTCGTATCCGGGGCCATGAACCCGGTCGATGGCCGCATTCCGATGTCCGACGGAGCCGGTGTCGTGGAAGCGGCCGGTGCCGATGCCGAATTCAAACCCGGCGACCATGTGGTCTCGACCTTCTTCCCCTTCTGGCTCGAAGGCCCTGCCCCGATCGGCGATTTCACGACGACGCCGGGCGACGGTGTCGACGGCTATGCCCGCGAAGCCGTGACGCTTCCTGCGACCGCCTTCACGAAAGCGCCTGAGGGATGGTCGCATGAAGAAGCCGCGACGATCACGACGGCCGGGCTCACCGCCTGGCGGGCGCTCGTCGTCGAGGGCGGGCTGAAGGCCGGCGACGATGTTCTGATTCTCGGCACCGGCGGCGTTTCCATCTGGGCGCTGCAAATTGCGCGAGCCATGGGTGCGCGGGTCTTTGGAACTTCGTCATCCGACGAAAAGCGAGACCGGCTGGAAGAGATGGGCGCCCATGCCACGGTGAACTACAAGAACGATGCAGACTGGGGCCGTACCATCCGCGAAATGACCGGCGGTCGCGGCGCCGATCACGTGGTGGAGGTCGGCGGTCCAGCGACACTCAACCAATCCATCGAGGCCTGCCGCATCGCCGGTCACATGGCCCTGATCGGTGTTCTCACGGGTCGTTCCGGCGAAATCCCGACGGCGAAAATGATGGCGAAGCAACAGCGGCTGCAGGGCCTCATCGTCGGCTCGCGGGCCATGCAGGCTGATATGGTGCGGGCGATGGAGACGACCGGAATTCGGCCTGTGATCGATAAGACCTTCCCGCTCGCCGACATCGCGGACGCCTTCCGGCATCAGGAAGCCGGCGCGCATTTCGGGAAGATCTGCCTGTCGATCTGATCGCGCGATCCGCTTTCGGTCGAATGTGATGCAAAGCGCAGCAGCGTCCGCCTCGACCTGCGGACGCTGCGTCAATTGATTTCGCATCTGCGAAGGTCTACCGCGAAGGGGAAGCGCTTCGCGCAAGGACATCATGCAGACGATCTTCGACATCATCGTACCCGTGTTCGGCCTGATCACCGTCGGCTATCTGGTCGCTCGGGCGAAACTCCTGTCGGAGGATGTCGGGCAGGCACTGGCGAAATTCGTCTTCGTCGTTGCGGTGCCGGTGCTGCTTTTTCGCTCCCTGTCGCAAGCCTCGTTCGGCGATGCCAATCCCGGCTTTCTCTGGCTCGCCTATTTCGGCAGCGTCTCTTTGGCCTGGACCATGGGCACGCTCGCCGTCCGCTGGATCGCGAAAGCCGATCACCGCACCGGCGTCATCGCCGGCATCTCCGCAAGCTTCGCCAACACCGTCTTCGTCGCCCTGCCGACGTTGCAACGCGCCTATGGAGACCGGGGGCTGGAGCCGCTCCTGCTCATCATCGCGATCCATCTGCCGGTGATGATGATCGCTTCGACGCTGATGGTGGAACGGGCCATTCAGCTCGACGCGAAAGAGGCCGATGGCGTCAGGAAACGCCCGACCCTTGGCGCCATTTTTCGCCGGACCGGCCGCAATCTGGCGACCAATTCGATCGTCATCGGCATTGCCTGCGGTCTTCTCTGGCGCGCGACCGGGCTGCCGCTCGGCGGTCATTTCGACGAGATCACCCAGCTGATCGCCTCCACGGCAGGACCGGTTGCGCTGTTCGCGCTCGGTATGTCCCTGACGCGCTATGGGCTGAAAGGCGACATCCTTTCCGCCTCCGTGATCGCCCTCATTTCGTTGATCGTGCAGCCGGGGCTGGTCTGGCTGATCGGCACCGAACTCGGTCTGACCGATCTCTGGCTGAAAGGAGCGGTCCTGACCGCCGCCGCACCGGCAGGCGTCAACGCCTACCTCTTTGCTGCCTATTTCGGGACCGGAGAAAAGCTGGCGGCAACGACCATCCTTCTGTCGACGATCCTGGCCGTCTTCACGTTAAGCGGCTGGCTGACGGTGCTTTCGGCCGGATAGCCTTCACGAGAGCTTCGATACCGTCCCCGGCCTATTCAGCCGGGTTTCCCGTCATCCGGCGGAAGGCGCGGTCTCCGGCATCGCGACCGCAGCGCAGACACGGTCTCTCAGCTGGGTGGCATTGTCGCCTGCGTCGGGCGCTGCCGCTTTCGCGCTGCAATCGATCACGACGGTCTGACGCCGGGCAGGTACCCGGCGCTCCATATAATAAAGCTCCACACGCACCTTGCCGGGATCGTTCTCGTTTCGCTGTGCGCCGCCGATATCAGCGGCAACGAATCGCTCCGAAACCGGGAAAATGAAACTCCAGGGCCGCCAGAGATTGGACTGGCTTATCTCGTCGACGACGACGAGCCGGTCCGGCAGGGCCGAAGCCGTGCGGGACGCCCAGCTGTAATCGCCCCAGACCGCGAACCCGACAAGAGCGAGCGCCGCGAAGAGCGGGATCGTCGTCTTCGGCAGGCGTCCGCCGGATATCTTGCGCAGGAAATAGACGATGCCGCCGACGCTGAGGGCGAGCGCGATCGCGGCGAAGAGTTCCAGGGCCATGAATTCGCTGACGTTCCAAAGGTTTGGTGCAGATTCGGCGCTGCCCTTGCAGGCTGCCGCTTAAAACGCGGTTGGAGCGCGTCGCACGCGCCGGGTCAACAAGAAAACGGCCCGCCTTTCAGGGGCGGGCCGTCTTTCTCAAAGAGCGGTAAGGTCTTCCTGCTTCAGTGTCCTGTCGCAGTCGACGCACCGCGCGGAACGCGAAGCGACTCGACCATTTCCTGGATGCGCTGCGGCGGGCTTGCGGTCATCTTCGACACGATGATGGCCGTGGCGAAGTTGAACAGCGCGCCGATCGCACCGAAAGAGGTGGATTTCACGGACAGGAACAGCGGATTGGCATCCGTGAAGCTGTTCGTGTCGGGAACGAAGAACCATCCCTTGTGCAGGAAGATATAGACAACTGTCGTAATGAGGCCGACCAGCATGCCTGCGACCGCACCGGTGTTGTTGATCGTCTTGGAGAAGACGCCCATCATCAGAACCGGGAAGATCGAGGCGGCAGCGATGCCGAAGGCGAGTGCCACCGTCTGCGCGGCAAATCCCGGAGGATTGAGGCCGAGATAGGTGGCGACGGCGATTGCGATGGCCATGGCGATGCGGGCCGTCATCAGCTCGCCCTTTTCCGAGATGTTCGGAGCGAGCGCGCCCTTGACGAGATCGTGCGACACGGAGCCGGCGATCGCGAGCAGAAGGCCTGCTGCCGTCGAGAGCGCGGCGGCAAGACCACCGGCAGCGACGAGAGCGATCACCCAGCCGGGAAGGCCGGCGATCTCGGGATTGGCGAGGACCAGAATGTCGTTGTTGACGTCCAGCTCGTTGCCGTTCCAGCCCAGTTCCTGCGCCCGGCTTTGGAAGTCCGGGTTTTTGTCGTTGTAGATCTGGATCTTGCCGTCACCGTTCTTGTCGTCGAACGTGATCAGGTTCGTGAGTTCCCAGTTCTTGATCCATTCCGGGCGATCGTCATAGGCGAGCGACTGCTCGCCAACACCGTTCGGGTACACCGTATCGATAATGTTGAGGCGCGCCATGGCACCGACGGCCGGGGCCGTGAGGTAGAGGAGCGCGATGAACACCAGTGCCCAGCCTGCCGAATAACGAGCGTCGGACACTTTCGGAACGGTGAAGAAGCGGATGATAACGTGGGGCAGACCCGCCGTGCCGATCATCAGCGTCAGGGTAAACAGGAAGAGGTTGAGATCCGTATCCTGTTGTGCGGTGTAGCTGGCAAAGCCCAGATCACCGAGAACGGTGTTGAGCGTTGCAAGCAGCGGCTGTCCGGACGCCTTGAAATCCGAGAACAGGCCGAGCGGCGGCAGGAAGTTGCCGGTCAGCTGAAGCGAAATGAAGATCGCGGGGATCGTGAAGGCCGAAATCAACACGATGTACTGGGCGACCTGCGTGTAGGTGACGCCCTTCATGCCGCCGAGAACGGCGTAGAAGAACACCACCGCCGCACCGATCAGAAGACCGGTCGTGTTCGACACTTCGAGGAAGCGGGAGAACGCGACGCCGACGCCCGTCATCTGGCCGATCACGTAGGTGACCGAAGCAACGATCAGGCAGAGAACGCCGATCAGGCGGGCCGACTTCGAATAGAAACGATCACCGATGAACTCGGGAACCGTGAACGAACCGAACTTGCGAAGATAGGGCGCAAGCAGAAGCGCGAGCAGCACGTAGCCGCCGGTCCAGCCCATCAGATAGGCCGAAGCGTCGTAGCCGTTGAAGGCGATGAGGCCCGCCATCGAGATGAACGATGCGGCCGACATCCAGTCCGCAGCCGTCGCCATGCCGTTCGTGACGGGATGAACGCCGCGGTTCGCGGCATAGAAATCGTCGGTCGAGCCGGCACGCGCCCAGAAGGCGATGCCGATATACAACGCGAAGGTCGCGCCGACAAAAATCAGATTGAGATAATATTGATCCATCAGGTGGTGTCCTCCCTCTCCCGATTACTGCTCGTCGACATCAAACTTGCGATCGAGGGCTTTCATCCTCCACGCATAGAAAAAGATCAGAAAGATAAAGACGAGAATCGATCCTTGCTGGGCGAACCAGAAACCGAGATCGGTTCCGCCGACGCCGATGCTGCTGACCAGCGGCCGCAGCAGGATCGCAAATCCGAAAGACACCAGTGCCCAGACGATCAGGCAGCCGGTCATCAGGCGAACATTGGCTTTCCAGTATGCGTCGGCGTTGCGGCTCTGCGAGCTCGCCGACGAATTCGAGTTACTCATGTGAAACTCCTCCCATTCACACTTCTCAGTCTTTAGCATAAGGATGACCCGATCAGTAAAGATGCCTTAAGTATTTATTCCGGGGAGAGACCAGCGGTTTTTAGTGCGCTATCCTGCGTATGAGCGGCCTCTATCCATTGATCCCACTGTTTTCCCATGTCGGACGACCGGATATTTCGACTAAAGTCCAAGACCGTGGAGGTGGTGCGTTCGACGACGAACCTTGATCACTCGGTCCTATAAAGGGCTGACAGCCGGCTCATCCGGCGCTACGATATCAGCCGCCCAAGAAAATCTGCAAACCGGAGCGCGACGGCCCGGTACGTTGGTCCGAGAGCTGCGATGACGACAACGATCACCGATATCCGGTATGCGGAGGAAATCGACGCAGCTTGTCTCCAACGGGTTCACAGCGCGTCGTGGCGTCACGCTTATACGGGCATCATCCCTTTTCGCAGCCTCAACGCGATGATCGCACGCCGCGATTCGCTCTGGTGGGGGCGCCTGATCAATTCCGGGACGCGCGTTCTCGTCTGCCGATTCGGTGGCTGTATCGTCGGTTACGCGACCTTTGGGCGCAACCGGACGCACGCGCTGCCCGCGAACGGTGAGATTTACGAACTTTATCTCGATCCGAACTTCCAAGGCGTCGGTCTTGGACGCAGGCTCTTTGCAGCCGCGCGTCACCAGCTGGCGAGCGAATGCGGCAAGGGATGCGCGGTCTGGACGCTTGCAGAGAACGAACGGGCAATCATGTTCTATCGGGCGCTCGGCGGCTCCGACATGGCCCAGGGGACCGAGATTTTTGGAGGCGAGACGATTGGAAAAGTGGCGTTTCTCTGGGCGTGAACCGAAACTGTGATGGCGCAATCCCATGACGCCATGATCGAATCCGACAGCCTGACGATCGACAGTCCGACAGGTGCTTCCCTTAACCTCTATCGCACTGTGCCAACAGAGCCGCGCGCCGTTATTCTCGTGTTTCACGGGCTGGCGGAGCATGCGGGGCGCTATCGAGCCTTTGCTGAAGCACTTGCGGTAGAAGGCTTTGCAGTGTTCGCGCACGATCATCGCGGGCATGGCTCGACGACAGCGCGGGACGCACCGTTTAGGCGTTTCGCCCGACACGATGGAATGGATGCGGTTCTGCGCGATTGTCGCTACGTTCTGGATTACGCCCGCGGCACATATCCAGACGTTCCGATCTTCGTGTTCGGGCATTCCATGGGCGGGCTCGTCGCGATGAACTTTGCGCAGCGCCATGGCGATGGGCTCGCCGGTCTCGCCGTCTGGAACTCGGACCTTCGGGGCGGCTGGCAAACAAAGGCCGGCCTCTTCGGCCTTGGCATTGAGAAGTTCTTCAAGGGCTCGGATGTCGCGAGCATGCTCTCCCGGCGTCTTGTCTTTGAGCCCTGGGAAAAATCCATCAAGAACCGGCGCAGGGATCAGGACTGGCTGTCCCACGATCCAGACGCGGTCGACGCTTTCGCCGAGGACCCTTTATGCGGGTTTACGCCGACCGTCTCGATGATGGAGGACGTGGTCGCGATGGTCCGTATGGGCGGAAGCAAGGAGGCGATCGCCCGCTTGCCGAAAGGCCTGCCGATCCATCTTCTCGGCGGTTCCGAGGACCCGGCGACGGAAGGCGGCAAAGCGCTGTCCTGGCTGAAGGCCCGGCTTGAAAGCCAGGGCCTGAGCAAAGTTACCCTGACGATCGTCGAGGGCGCGCGACACGAGACCTTCCACGAAACCAAAGCGATGAGGGAACCGGCGGTGCGCGGCTTCATCTCATGGCTGAATCAGCAGGTCGGCTGAAAACAAGATCGCGCTGACGTGTCACGAGCCGGCCTTGTTGGAAACGGCCGCCTGCTCGAAGGTGGCCATGCCCGTATGGCACTGACACGCGGCCTTGACCATGCCGGCGGCAAGCGCCGCACCTGTCCCCTCACCCAGACGCATTCCAAGCGCCAGAAGCGGCACCTTGTCCATCATGCCGAGGGCCTTGATATGTCCCGGCTCGGCGGAAACGTGCGCGAAAAGGCAATGGTCGAGAGCCGAGGGCTCCATCTTGTGCAGGACGGCCGCTGCGGCCGTTGCGACGAAGCCATCGATAATCACCGGAACGCGCTGGGTGCGTGCGGCGAGAATCGCGCCGACCATGGCGGCGAATTCCCGGCCGCCGACGCGGCGAAGCACTTCCAGCGGGTCCTTCAGGTGGCCCTGATGGGTGTCCATGGCACGGGCGACAACTTCCGCCTTACGTTTCAGGCCGGCCTCGTCCATCCCCGTGCCCGGCCCGACCCAATCGGCCGGATCGCCGCCGAAAAGCGCGCAATAGACAGCTGCTGCGACCGTCGTGTTCCCGATCCCCATTTCGCCAAGGCAGATGAGATCGGGCTCGCCGGCCAGCGCCTCCATTCCATAGGCGACGGTCGCAGCGCAGGTCTTTTCGTCCATCGCCGCTTCGACGCTGATATCGCCCGTCGGATAATCAAGGGCCAGATCGAAGACCTTGAGCCCCAGATCATAGGCTGCGCAGATCTGGTTGATCGCCGCGCCACCCGAGGCGAAATTGGTCACCATCTGCTGGGTGACCTCCGAGGGATAGGGTGAAACGCCCTGCTTGGTGACGCCATGCGTGCCCGCAAAGACGGTGACGACGGGACGAAGAATGGTTGGCGAACCGCGCCAGGCAGCCACCCATTCCGACAGCTCCTCCAACCGGCCGAGGGAGCCCTGCGGCTTGGTCAGCTGCGCCTCGCGGTCCCGCTTCGCTCGGATCGCCTTGCGATCGGCGGCGGGCAGATTGGCGACGAGTTCGCGGATATCATCGAAGGGAAGGCCGGAAGCGGACATGGGGCTCCTGAAGGCGGATATGAAAAGGCTGGCGCCGGGTGCGGTGGACTAAGATCGGGTCGGGTTCTATCCCGGCTCGGCAGATACGTCACCCGGTGACGGGCCGATCTCGGCAAGACTTTCGCCAAGAGCTTTTTCCAAACGCTCTCCTGCTGCATCGTCCCTCGGATTTCCGAAGCGCAACCAGGTGGGCGCGTAGTCGAAGGCGCGTGTCAGGATGTGCCGTTCGCACAGCGCCTGGTGCAGGCGCGGCGCATGGGGATGACTAACCGTTTTGAAGAGCGCGGTTTCCCCGACAATGGCGAGGCCCATGCCAGCCAGAATGCGGCCAAGGCGCTCGGACTGAGCGGCGATGTCGCGCCTCAGCTGATAGAGCATCGCACCATCGGTCAAAATGGTCTCGCCAAGCGTCAGCGCCGGCGTCGAAATCGCCCATGGGCCGAGCCGGGTGGCGAGTTGTTGCGCAAGACGAGGGGTGGCCAGGGCAAAACCCAGCCGAAGGCCCGCGAACCCTGTAAATTTGCCGAATGAGCGATAGACCAAAAGTCCCTCGCGGCCGATATGGGTCGCAAGCGAGATTTCAGGCTCGGTATCGGCGAAGGCTTCGTCAACGATGAGCAGGCCGCCCTTCTCCGCAAACCGATCTGCCAGCCTCAGCAGCACATCGGGCTCGAAGCGCCGGCCATCCGGATTGTTCGGATTGACCAGCACCGCAAGGCGCGCTTCGGCGGGAATCTCGGAGACATCACCGAAACGACGGACATCATGGCCGGCGGCCCCGAAGGCCTCAGCATGTTCCGAATAGGTGGGCGCAAGGATGGCGACCGGCCCGCGATCGAGCACGAAGGGCAGAAGCGATATGAGGATTTGCGTTCCGGGGGCGATGACAATGCCAGCCTCTTGCCGCGCGCCGTAGAAGGCCCGTGCCGCCTCGATCAGACTGTGCTCCGCGACTTCCTCCGGTAGGCGCGACCAGTCGGCAGGCTCCATTGCCGGAAGAACCGGGGGAGCCGGATTGATGCCCGTCGAAAGATCGAGCCAATCAGCGCGGGTTCCACCAAAGCGGGCGATCGCGGCGTCGAGATTGCCGCCATGGACCATGGGAAGAGGCTTTGCACCTGTCATGACGCCGCCAGATCGATGAGATGCAGGAAAGAGCCGCAAACATTGCCTGCGATCTGGCCGCAGACCCCAAGCTGATCGCCGCGCGCATCCTGCGCTTCGAAGAGTGCCGGGCCGTCACCCTGTTCGACAATCGTCGCATAGTGAAATTCGTGGGCCGTCATTGGCCCCGCGAAGGGTTCATTCGTAAGGGGATTTGCCCTGCGATAGCCGAGATGAAGCTTGCGCGTTTCAAAGCTCGTGACGAGCGGAAGTAGGCCAAGCATCTCATGGCGGTGACCGCCAGCATCGATAAGCCCTTCTCCAAGGGTCATATAGCCTCCGCATTCGCCGTAGACCGTCGCGCCGCGCAAGGTCGTGTCCATGACACCGAATTTGAAGCGGGCTGCTGCTGCGAGTCTGCCAGCATGGAGTTCAGGATAACCGCCGGGCAGGTAGATCGCGTCACAGGTCTCGTCCGGTGCCTCGTCCTGAAGCGGCGAGAAGAAGGAGAGTTCGGCACCGGCTGCTCGCCAGCCGTCCAGGAGATGCGGGTAGATGAAAGCAAAGGCGTCATCGCGTGCAATGGCGATTCGCTGGCCGAGTGGCGGCAATCGGGCTGGTTGCGGCGAGGGTTCGCCGGAGACCGGAAGCGCGAGATCGCTCAAGGCTTCGAGGTCCGCATGCTCTATGAAGATGGCGGCGGCCCGGTCCAGAAACTCCACAAGATCGGCGTGTTCTCCGGCCTGAACAAGGCCCAGATGGCGTTCCGGCAGTGCAAGCTCCTGGCAACGAGGGATCGTTGCAAGGACCGGAATTTCGAGCGGCCCGAGCGCCTCTTTCAGCAAGGTCTCATGCCGCGGGGAGCCGACGCGATTGAGGATGAGACCCTTGATGCGTGTCGAGGGTCGATAATTCGCGAAGCCCGAAACAAGGGCCGCGACCGAATGGCTCTGCTTGGCGCAATCGACGACGAGAACGGTATTCAGTTCGAGATGCTCGGCGAGATCGGCCGCAGAGCCGCCGCCGTCCGCGGCGCCGTCGAAGAGCCCCATCATCGCCTCGACTACGAAAGCATCCGCCCCCTTGGAGATTTCCGCCGCCAAAGACCGAAGAAACGCCGGTCGCATGGCCCAGGGGTCGAGATTGACGCTTTGACGCCCGGCGGCAGCCGAGTGGAAGGCGGGATCGATATAGTCGGGACCGGCTTTTGCGGAAGCCAGCCTCACGCCGCGTGCCTTCAACGCGGCAAGAAGCGCCAGCGTGATGGTGGTCTTGCCGGCACCCGAGGCCGGCGCGGCGATGAGAAGCCCGCTCATGAAGCCGCGTCAGGCAACCGTCTTGCGCTTGGGGCGCAGGAGATGGACCTGATTTCCGTCGTAGAGCTTGGAGTCGATGAAATCCTTCGCGCCAAGCGCCCGGCCGACGAAGATCAGCGCCGTGCGGGTGAGCTTCGCGTCCCGGGCCTTGCGATGCAGCTCGCCAAGGGGCGCGCGGATGAAGGTCTCGTCCGGCCAGCCGACCCGATAGGCGATGATCGCCGGGCAGTCCGCGCCATAGGCTTCGAGCGGCATGAGCTCGCGCTGGATGTGCGGGATATTCCGAATGGACAGATGGATGGCGAGGGTTGCGCCGCTCTTTGCGAGAGTGGACAGTTCTTCCCCCTCGGGCATGGACGAGGACTTCATCGCCGTGCGGGTGAGGATGACTGTCTGACAGACCTCGGGCACGGTGAGTTCGGTCTTCAGAGCCGCCGCAGCCGCCGCGAAGGCCGGCACACCCGGCGTCACATCATAGGGAATGCCTGCGGCATCGAGCCGGCGCATCTGCTCGGCCGTCGCGCCATAGAGCGACGGGTCGCCGGAATGCACCCGCGCGACATCGAGACCGTCCGCGTGGGCTGCTTCCATCTCGGCGATGATCTCGTCGAGGGTCATGGGGGCCGTATCGAGAACGCGAGCATCCTTCGGCGCAGCCTCGACCACCTCTTTCGGTACCAGCGAGCCGGCATAGAGGCAGACGGGACAGGCTTCGATGAGCCGCAGGCCGCGCACGGTTATGAGGTCCGGCGCACCCGGTCCGGCCCCGATGAAATGGACTGTCATACTGTCATCCTCATAAGGCCTTGGTCACAATCCGGCTTCCGTCCTTTCGGGCGTAGCCTCGCGGCGTGTAGACCCAGCTCCTGCCGTCGCCGGTCCGCACGAGCTTGGTGTTGGACGAGCCGACGAGAACGACCGTGAGCATGTCCACATCATCGACCTGAAGCTCTGAGAGCGGCACGATCCGGATCGCCTCCTGGGGACGACCGAGATTGGTGCCGAGGATTACAGGCGTATCGGCAGGACGATGCTTGAGAAGTTCGTCGCGCGCATAGGCGAGCTGGGTGCGACGCTTCTTCGACACTGGATTGTAAAAGGCAATGACGAAATCGCCCTCCGCTGCAGCCTTCACACGGCGCTGGATATCCTCCCAGGGCGTCAGCAGATCGGAGAGGGAGATCGTGCAGAAATCGTGGCCGAGCGGCGCGCCCGCGCGGGCGGCTGCGGCCTGAAGCGCGGAAATTCCGGGCGAACACTGAACCGCGATACGGCGCGCGCCATCGGAAAGATCACCCTTGTCGAGAAGTTCGAAGACCAGCGTCGCCATGGCATAAATGCCCGCGTCACCGGAACAGACCAGCGAGACCGTCTTGCCCTCGCCTGCCAGCTCCATCGCGTGACGAACGCGCTTCTCCTCTGCGCCGAGGTCGAAGTCGTGGCGCGTCTTGTCAGCAGCAAGTGGGCCGAGAATATCGAGATAGAGCGAATAGCCGACGAGATCGGTGGAGGCCGCGATCATGCGGTTCACCTCCGGCGAACGCCATTCGGTTTGACCGGGCCCGATGCCGACCACGAAAAGTGTGCCGCGCGCCCGGCCGATCATGTCCGGGTCGACCGGCGAAGCCGCCTCCCCGAGCGCCGCCGTCACGCGCCTCGACTTTATTTTCGGCAGGACCAGACGGCTGTCAGAACCGGTTCCGGCCAGCGCTACGCCTTCGGCGACACCGTGGCAGCCGATTTCGGCAAAAACGATATCCGACGGGTTTTGAAGCCGTTCGCTTTCAGCCTCCAGACGATCGGCCGTGAAAAAGCGGGCCGGCACGCCAAAGTGTTCGGCCACCGCGTGGATCGCCGCTTCGTCCGCTTTCAGGTCGACGCTGGCGACCGCCGCCAGAGACAGCGGGCTGAGGCCGGCCTCCGCAAGCGCGCGCTCGGCAAGCGCGATCGCCTCATCGGCGGGCGCGCCGCGCTCCGAACCCATGCCGAGAACGACGGTCTTGCGCCTGTAGAGCAGTTCATTCGCGCGCGCGTGCCGGTCGGCATTGGTCACCGTCAGCGCGAACTCGGCCTCGTCAGAGACCGGAAGCCTTGCGCCGCGAAGCCAGTCCGCCTCGCCGTCGATGGTCACCGACGCCCCGGCCAGAAGGCCTGCCATGATCGCCTTGGCGTCCGCCGGGTTCTCCAAGACATAGCCTTCCGGCGGCGCATCGAGCGCGATGCCGAAGGCAAGGTCGCCCGCCGTGGTGATCGCCGCATGGCCTCTCGTGCTGCGTGCGATGGTCCGGGCCAGCGTGTTCGCGCCGTGATGCCCGCCAAGCAGCGGAACGACGCTCGTTCCGTCCTCCGCAACGCTCAACACCGGCGGCTCGGACATCTTGTCCGACAGAACGGGCGCGAGTAGGCGGATCAGGGCGCCGGCGGCCATGACGGCGACAATCGGGGTGCCGGACAGGAAGAGCGAACGGAGGTGATCGCCGGCATTATCAAAAGGAACCGCAGGTTCTGAAACGCGCCGCGTTGTCCCGTGAACGTCTCCACCGAGCGCCTCGGCAATTGTCCTCGCAAGGTCCTTCGCGGTGTCCGACAGGATGACGACCGCCGGTCTCGTGTTCGAATGGCTCGATGCGCTCATTGTCCCCTCCACGGGTTGAAGGAGACGCTGGGGTCCGGGGCTTCGCGAGCCTGTTCGTATGCCCGCATCGCAGCGTTGACGATCGCCGGCTCAGAGCCGCGATAACCGAGAATCATCGAGAAATAGGGCGCGGTCTCGGGCGCTTCGACGAGCGGCAGGACAACTTCTTCCGGCAGCGACACGCGTTCGCAATAGCGGCACCGGTCCGTAAGATCCATGCGATCGATCACCTTCCGAATCCGCGCAAAATGGCGGCCGAGCTTCATGATGGCGAAGGCCTCCGCGCTCTCGATCCGCGCGATCAGTTCGTCATCGCCCAGCGGGCCGGGAATGACGGTCAGCCGGTCGTTCCGCGCGGCAAGCGGGCGCGCCGACGCAGCGCTTGCGGCCATCACCGAGGAAACGCCAGGCACCACGATCGTCTCGAAGCACCCGGCTAGACGCTCGAAGAGGTACATGAAGGAGCCGTAGAAGAACGGGTCTCCCTCGCAAAGGATTGCAACATCCTTCCCCTCACCGAGGCACGCGGCGATCTTCGTCGCCGCACCATCATAGATCTCCGCTGCCGGAAAACGCTCGACGCGCATCGGGACCTCGATGGCGATCTCCATTTGCTCGGGCTTCAGGAATCCGGCGACGATGGCGCGCGCGAAGCTCTCCCCCGTATCGGGCTTCGGATACGCGACGACCGGGGACGAGGTCAGGATGCGATGGGCCTTCAGGGTGAGAAGTTCGGGATCACCCGGTCCGACACCGAGGCCGTAGAGGATGCCGGTCTTCGGCTGAGTGTCGTCGATCATGAAGGTCGGCGTCAGCGCATCGAGTTCGGGCCGAGGGGATGATCGGCATGGGGATAGGGATGATGGTGGTGGTCGTGCCCATGAGAATGGCTGTGACCATGTCCATGTGAATGGCTGTGCTCGTGGGAATGGTCGTGACCGTGGGAGTGGGTATGCCCATCGCCGTGATCGTGCGAGTGGGTCTGTGCGCCCCCCGGCACGGGACCCGGCTCCGGCACAGCGCGGCAGGCCCCGGTGCAGACATCGTCGCAGAGCTGGCAGTCGGCCGAGGAGCCGACACCCTCCACGTGATGATGATGGCTTTCCTGGGCGAGACCGACCTCCGCCTCGAAGCCCAGCACCTGTTCGCGGTACTTGCACATCTGGCAGTTCATGTTGTTGACGCCTTCGAGCACCTCGTGAAGCCGCTCGACGAAGGTTTCCACCACCAGATCATGGGCGCCGAGATAGGGCGCTTTCAGGAACGCAATGTCCGGGTGGCTCGCCGCGACCTTGTCTGTCTGGTCGTAGATGCGGCGCACGAGAACGCCGGTGAAGAGAAAATACGGGAAGACCACGATCCGCTTGTAGCCAAGGCGCGCGGCATGGGTGAGGCCCGGCTCGACCAACGGGAAGGTGACCCCCGAATAGACGGTTTCGCCCCAGCCGAAGCCCATGCCTTCCCAGAGCATGCGCATGACCTTGGAGACGTTGGAATTGGCGTCCGGGTCGGATGCACCGCGCCCGACGACGACCAGCATGGTATCGTGCAGGGGGTCGCCCTCGTTCCAGCCATCGGCGCGGAGACATTCCTTGATGCGCTCGCCGGCAGCGCGGATCATCTTGAGGTCGATGCCGAGTTCGCGGCCGTAGCGGATGGTAACGCCGTTCGCCGCGGCGTAGGTGTTGAGGACCGAGGGGATATCGTTCTTGGCGTGGCCCGCGGCAAAGAGCATGCCAGGCAGGGCGACGATCTCGTGCGCGCCTGCTTCCCGGAGCTTGTCGAGACCGTCACGGATGACGGGCTTGGCGAATTCGAGATAGCCGTGTTCGGTGGTCCAGTCGGGGAGGTTGTGGCGCAGCTTTTCGGCGAGACCGCCGAATTCTTCCATCGCACCCTTGTCGCGGCTGCCATGGCCGCACAGCATCAAGGCTTTCATTCTCATCCTCCTGGCGCGGCGCTGCGCACCGCAATCAATGCCGGAGGATCGGAGGCACGCTTTTACAGCGCGGCCGTAAGATGCAGTCCGACAGCTCCGTCTTGGCCCCCTGCTTGGGTCAGCCGCACCGGAATGCGTTTCAGCCCGGTCCGGCCGGGCACCGTCGTTCGTTTCGCAGCGTGGTTATCGGCAATGACGGTCCGCGTCAAACCGGGATAGGCACCTTCGCCGCACAGGGCGAAGGCCATGCGGCGACCGGCCGCGTTTCAGGCGGCGGCGTCACGCTTTCCGGCGCCGGGCGAGACCGCCGCGACAATGTCGTTGGGACGGATGAGGCCGACAGGCCTGCCCCCGTCTTCCACCCGAATGACGGCGCCCCGGCCGAGCCGCTCCAGAAATTCGCGAATCGGCGTGTCGGGCTGAACGGCGCCACCTTCGGACGCAGGCGTCCCGTCGTCGTCGCTCATCACGTCTCGCGCGCGCAGGATTTCGAGAAGATTGGTCTGCGCCACGAAGTCCGCGACATACTGATCCGCAGGGTTCTGGATGATGTCCGACGGCGTACCGCACTGAACGATCCGGCCGCCCTCCATGATCGCGATCCGGTCGCCCAGCTTGAAGGCCTCGTCGAGATCATGGCTGACGAAAAGGATCGTCCGCTTCAGATTTTTCTGAAGGTCGAGAAGTTCGTCCTGCAACCGGCTGCGGATCAGCGGATCGAGGGCCGAAAACGGCTCGTCCATCAAAAGGATCGGCGCGTCGGTGGCAAATGCACGGGCCAAGCCGACACGCTGCTGCATACCACCCGAGAGTTCCCCCACCTTACGCTCGGCCCAGTCGCCGAGGCCCACGAGGTCCAGCTGCTTGCGAACCTTTTCCTCACGCTCCTTCTTCGACATGCCGGAGAGTTCGAGGCCGAGAGCGACATTGTCGATCACGTTGCGCCAAGGCAAAAGCCCGAACTGCTGGAACACCATGGAGACGCGCGACAGACGCATGTCCCGGAGCTTCTTGGACGACGCGTTGGTGACGTCCGCCATCCCGGAGCCGTCATTGACGAGAACACGGCCGCGGCAGACGGGGTTGAGACCGTTGACCGCGCGCAGGAGCGTCGACTTACCGGAGCCCGAGAGCCCCATGAGGACGAGAATTTCGGCCTCCTTCACCTCCAGCGAACAGGCATGGACGCCCAGCACCTGGCCGGTTTCAGCCTGGATCTCCGCGCGTGTCTTTCCCGCATCCATCAATGGCAGCGCGCTTTCGGGACGGTTGCCGAAGACGATGTTCACATCGTCGAACAGGATTGCCTGGCTCATGCCTTCTTCCTCTGACCGAGACGCAGCACGCGATCGAGGATGATCGCGACGACGACGATGATGAAGCCTGATTCAAAGCCGAGTGAGGTGTTGACCTGGTTAAGCGCACGCACGACCGGAACCCCGAGACCATCAGCGCCGACGAGCGCGGCGATCACGACCATGGACAGTGAGAGCATGATGGTCTGGTTGAGCCCGGCCATGATCTGCGGCAGGGCGTAGGGAAGCTCCACCTTCCAGAGCTTCTGCGAACCTGTGGCGCCGAAGGCGTCCGCAGCTTCGAGCAGGGATTTCGGCGTGGAGGAGACGCCGAGATAGGTCAGGCGGATCGGCGCCGGCAGCACGAAGATCACGGTTGCGAGGAGTCCCGGCACCATGCCGATGCCGAAGAAGACGATCGCCGGAATGAGATAGACGAAGGTCGGCAGGGTCTGCATCAGATCAAGGACCGGCTGCAGAAAGGAATAGAGCTTCGGTCGGTGCGCGACGGCGATGCCGATCGGCACGCCGATCGCCATACAGACGATACAGGCCGACAGGACCAGCGTGAGGCTCTCGGTCATCTCTTCCCAGTAGCCCTGGTTGATGATGAAGAGAAACCCGAGAATGACGAACAGGGTGAGCTTCCAGCTGCGCTGGAGCCAGAAGCTGAACGCGCCGAAGACGGCGACGACGACGAGGGGATTCGGTGTCTGGAGAACCCAGAGGAGCCAGTCGATCAACCAGCCCCCGAAATCGGCCATGCCGTCGAAGAACCAGCCTCCATTTGTCTGAAGCCAGTCGAACACATGCTCGGCGGTTTTGCCGATCGGAATCTTGTAGTCAGTCAGCCAGTGCACGCCCCAGCGCCCCCACCCTCAATATCTTGAAGAAAAGCCCCCGCCGAAACGACGAGGGCTGAACTGGTTCAATCGAGCCACCCGGCTTACATTCCGAGCGATTTTTTGACGGCCGGAAGACCGGGTTCGCCCTGAACAGTGGTCACGCCATCGAGCCAGCCTTCCCACTCGCCCGGATTTTCCTTCAGCCAGACTTCGGTTGCAGCACCGGCTTCCTCACCATCGTCGAGGATCTGGCCCATGATCTGGTTTTCCATCTTGAGCGAGAACTTCTCGTTCTTCAGGAACTTCGCGACGTTCGGGCACTCTTCCATGTAGCCCTTCCGTGCAACCGTATGCACCGTGCCTTCGCCGCCGAAGAAGTCTTCGCCGCCGGTGAGATATTTGAGGTCATAGTTCGCGTTCATCGGATGGGGCTCCCAGCCGAGGAAGACGATGGGCTCCTTCTTGGCGTAGGCACGGCCAACCATGGCCAGCATGCCCTGTTCGGAGCTCTCGACGACCTCGAAACCGGACAGGCCGTGCTTGTCCTCTTCGGTCAGCGAGACGAGGTAAGCGTTGCCCTCGTTGCCCGGCTCGATCCCGTAGATCTTGTCGTCCAGCCCGTCGCGGAACTTCGCGATATCGTCGTAGGTCTTGAGACCCTCGTCATAGAGATAGGTCGGAACGGCGAGGGTATACTTCGTACCCTCGAGATTGGTCGATACGGTTTCGATCTCGCCCGATTCGAGATAGGGGCTGATCGCCGCATTCTGCGCCGGCATCCAGTTGCCGAGGAAGACATCGACATCGTCGCTCTCGAGCGATGCGAAAGTCACCGGAACGGAAAGCACCTTCACGTCCACCTGATATCCCAACCCCTCCAGGATATGCTTCGTGGCGGCCGTGGTCGTCGTGATGTCGGTCCAGCCCACATCGGACATGGTCACCGTCTGGCAGGCCTCAGAGATCTGCGCATTGGCCACGCCGGCAAGCGCCGTGGTGCCAAGAAACGCGAGTGCAATCGTTCCAAGAGTCTTTCGCATGAATTCTCCCTGTCAAAGGCCGGCGGATCGGCGCCGGTTGTTTTTGATTGATCAGTCAATTAAAACCGATTGCGATATTGATGTAAACAGCAGCACCATAAATGGGCTGCCCAGATTTACATCAGTGATGGAGAATCGATGCCAAAGATCGGAATGGAGGCCGTGCGGCGCGAAGCGCTCATCTCAGCCACGATCGCCGAGATCGGCGCATCCGGCTCCCTCGACGTGACCGTCGGGCGCATCGCGCGCCGGGCCGGTGTCTCCTCCGCTCTCGCGCATCACTATTTCGGCTCGAAGGAAAAGATCTTCTACGCCGCCATGCGACAGATCCTCGATGATTTCGGCCAGTCCGTGCTCCAGCGCTTTAGGGCAGCGAAGGGGCCGAGAGACCGGGTCGAGGCGATTATCGGTGCCTCCTTCGAAGCTGAGCAGTTCGACCCGGCGATCGTTTCGGCATGGCTCGCCTTCTACGTGGAGGCGAACCGCTCCACCAACGCCCGGCGGCTTCTCAAGGTCTATGCCCGCCGGCTCGATTCGAACCTCGTCCACGCCCTGCGCCAGCTCATGAGCGAGGAGGCGGCCCGGCGAACGGCCCAGGGCCTCGCCTCGCTGATCGACGGCCTCTACATCCGCTCCGCCCTTCAGGAGCGGGCCCCGAAAAGCCAGGACGCAGCGGCGCTGGTCCTCGATTATCTCGACAAAGCCCTCAGAACGGAGAACGCCGTATGACGAAGAAGCCGAACATCCTGATCCTGATGGTTGACCAGCTGAACGGAACGCTGTTTCCGGACGGTCCGGCGGATTTCCTTCATACGCCCAATCTGAAGAAGCTTGCGGCACGCTCCACGCGGTTTCGCAACAGCTATACGGCCTCGCCCTTGTGCGCGCCGGGCCGGGCGAGCTTCATGTCGGGCCAGCTGCCAGTGCGAACGCGGGTTTACGACAATGCCGCGGAATTTGCGTCCGACATTCCGACCTATGCCCATCATCTGCGCCGGGCCGGCTACCAGACGACGCTTGCAGGCAAGATGCATTTCGTCGGGCCGGACCAGCTGCATGGTTTTGAAGAACGGCTGACCACCGACGTCTATCCGGCCGATTTCGGCTGGACACCGGACTATCGCAAGCCGGGAGAGCGGATCGACTGGTGGTACCACAACATGGGCTCGGTCAAGGGCGCAGGAATCGGCGAGATCTCCAACCAGCTCGAATATGACGACGAAGTCGCTTACGAAGCGAAGCGCAAGATCTACGATCTGGGACGACGCGGAGACGACCGGCCCTGGATGCTGACCGTTTCCTTCACCCATCCGCACGATCCTTATGTGGCGCGCAAGAAATACTGGGATCTCTACGACGACTGCGAGCATCTGCTACCCAAGGTTCCAGCAATCCCCTACGAAGAGCAGGACCGCCATTCCCAGCGCATTCTCGATGCGAACGATCGCTCGAACTTCGAGATCAGCGAGGACGATATCCGCCGCTCGCGCCGGGCCTATTTCGCCAACATCTCCTATCTCGACGACAAGATCGGCGAGATCTTCGAGGCACTCGAAGGCACCGAGCAGGACGAGGAGACGATCGTCCTGTTCCTCTCAGACCACGGCGACATGCTCGGCGAGCGTGGCCTCTGGTTCAAGATGAGCTTCTACGAGGGCTCTTCGCGCGTTCCTCTGATGATCGCGGCGCCCCAGATGCCGGCGGGACGGGTCGACACGCCGGTCTCGACCATCGATGTGACACCGACCCTCGCCGACCTCGCCGGGATCGATCTCGGCGGCATCATGCCGTGGACGGACGGCGAGAGCCTCCTGCCCGTGGCGAACGGCAAGGACCGCACCAATCCCGTGCGTATGGAATATGCCGCCGAGGGCTCTGAGGCGCCCCTCGTCTCCTTGCGCGAAGGCAAGTGGAAATACAACCACTGCGAGCTCGACCCGCCCCAGCTCTTCGACCTCGATGCCGATCCGCACGAGTTGAAGAATCTCGCAGAAGACACCAGCCATACCGACGTCGTGCAGCGCTTCGCGAAAGAGGTCGGCGAGCGCTGGGACATGGCGCGGTACGACGCGGATGTTCGCGAAAGCCAGGCGCGGCGCTGGATCGTCTATCCGGCCCTTCGCAATGGCGACTATTACCCCTGGGATTTCCAGCCCCTGAAGAACGCCTCCGAGCGCTACATGCGCAACCACATGGATCTCAACGTCCTGGAAGCCTCACAGCGCTATCCGAAGGGAGACTGAGCCGATGCTGACCGTCTACGGACGCGCCGATTCCAACAACGTCCAGCCGGTGATGTGGCTCATTGCGGAGCTTGGCGTTTCTCATGAGCGCCTCGATTTCGGCCAGCGCTTCGGCGGCACCGATACGCCCGACTTCCTCGCCATGAACCCGATGGGACTCGTTCCGGTCATCAAGGATGGCGACGACGAACCGATTTCGGAAGCAGGCGCGATCCTGCGCTATCTGGCTGCGCGATACGGCGATGGTGGCGCGTTCTGGCCGAACGATCCGAGAAGGCGCGCGCAGGTCGACCGCTGGGCGGAATGGGCAAAGATCGAGGTCGCCTCGGCGTTTCAGGTGCCCGTGTTCATGGGCATCATCCGAACGAAGCCCGAAACACGCGACACGGCAGCACTCGAAAAGGCGATCGCGGCGCTGGATCGCCGGCTGGACATCGCGGAAGCGAAGCTCTCGCAGCAAGACTATCTGGCAGGTCCCGATTTCACACTCGCCGACATCGTCTTGGGCTCGCTTCTCTTCCGCTATTTCACGGTGGAGATGTCCCGGAAAGAGCGCCCTCACCTGAGCGCATACTATGAAAGGCTTTCCCGGCGTCCAGCCTATGCCGAGCATGTCATGGTGTCTTACGAAGCATTGCGAATTGCCTGAGCTGCGCCAAGTGTACTTGAATCAGCGAGACCGGGCATTGCTTCACTTGCCTTAAGACGCGCTTTCAATTGGAGATGCACGGTGACTTATCTCATTTCGTTTGGCGTTCTCTTGGCCTTCGCACTTGTCATATTCTGCACCATCAGGTGGTGGAATTTTCGCCTCATCGGAACAGACCCACAACCACTGTTCGTCTTCATCGCTATTCTTTTTACATCCGGTCTCGATGTCGGCCTCATCATGTTTCCGCTGGCATTCGACTTCCCTCTTTACGCCAATACCGGCGAGAACCCTGCCTATTCTTTCACCAACCCGCTCGCGCTGGAATTCGGCTTCTGGGGTTTCCTTATCTGGGCGTTCTATTTCCTGACGACATTCTATTTCTGCGCGATCGAACCGCGCCTGAAATTCTTTGAGCGCCCGGTCGTACGAATCGTCAACAACGTCGTCATCGTCACGACCTGCGCCTTCACGGCCTCTCTCTTCCTCGTCTACCTGCCCTATTATCTGCCGACGATCGGCGACGGGGAAAGCGTCGTCACGACCTTCTACGTCATCGTCTTCGCGGTCATTCTCGCCGCGAGCTATTCCTCGACCGACATCAAATATGTCCGGGTCCTGTCGATCGGATCGTCCGTGATGTTCGGGCTTCTGATCGTCGGGCTCTGGATCTATGGTGGCATGTCGTTCAGCGAATTCGGCCAGTCGATCTCCGGCATCGGCGGCTATTTCGCAAACATCCACCGTTTCGTCCTGCCGATCACCGACTATCACGAGTTCTATCTCTTCTGGTGGTTCGCCTGGTCAGTGATGATCGGCCAGTTCACCTCGCGCTTCGTTGGCGGCATGAAGACCCAGCACATGCTGGCCGCCCTAATGATCATTCCGTCGATCCCGCTCGCGATCTGGTTTGCGGTCCTCTACTACTACTATCTGAACGATCTCACGACCGAGGGCCTCGTCAACATCGCGATGGTGATCGTCGGAACCACCTTCGTCATCAACTCCCTCGACAGCCTCATCCGCCTGTATACCGACAATCTTGGCCTGACGGCCCAGCGGTTCGGCAAGTGGACCTACATCGCGGGCAACACGGCTGTCCTCTTCATCCTGACGATCATGTTCGAAAGCCAATGGCTGGAGATCGAGTGGATCGGTGCCATCGTCATCGCCCTCTACGTCTCGGTCATCGCGATGATCGTCTTCAAGGCACGCGATGTCATCAGCAATCCGAGGGGCGCCTATAAGAAGGAGGCACTCGACCTGTGACGCAAACCCACGCAGCAATCGCCGGGAGGTTTATGGCGCCCCGGCTTCCATTCAGACAGGCAGGACACCAGAACACCCCATGAGAGCCCAGCCCACAGCCAGCCATTTCATCGACGGCGCCTATGTTGAAGACAAGAACGGCGAGACCTTCGAGTGCGTCTATTCGGCGACCGGAGAAACGATTGCGACGCTTCACGCGGCAACGCCCGACATCATCGAAAAGGCAATGACATCCGCCGCAAAGGCCCAGGCCGAATGGGCGGAATGGACACCGGTCGAGCGCGCGAGAGTGCTGCGCAAGGCAGCCGACATCATCCGCGAGCGGAACGAAAGCCTGTCCGAACTGGAGACGCTGGACACCGGCAAACCCATTCAGGAAACGATCGTCGCCGATGCGACCTCCGGCGCGGATGCGCTGGAATGGTTCGCTTCGATTGCTGCGACGCTTTCGGGTGAGAGCGTGCCGCTTGGAGCGGACTTCGCCTATACGATCCGCGAACCTTTGGGCGTGTGCGTCGGCATCGGCGCGTGGAACTACCCGACCCAGATCGCCTGCTGGAAGGCCGCTCCGGCCCTTGCCTGCGGCAATGCGATGGTCTTCAAGCCCTCCGAAATGACGCCGCTCTGCGCCCTCAAGGTGGCCGAGATCGTGCATGAAGCCGGCGCGCCAGCCGGACTTTTCAACGTGGTCCAGGGCTTCGGCAAGGTGGGCGCGGCACTGACCACACACGACCTCTGCGCGAAGGTTTCGCTCACCGGCTCGGTCGAAACCGGACCGAAGGTCTATGCGGCGGCCGCCGAAGGCATGCGCCACGTGACCATGGAACTTGGCGGCAAGTCGCCGATCCTCGTCTTCGACGATGCAAGCCTCGAAGACGCGATTTCCGGCGCGATGCTCGGCAATTTCTATTCGACCGGCCAGATCTGTTCGAACGGAACGCGGGTCTTCGTCCAGCGCGGCATCTACGATTCCTTCCTCGAACGTCTTGCAGAGCGCACGAAGGCGATCAAGCTGGGCGACCCGCTTGATCCTGAAACCCAGATCGGACCCATGGTCTCCTTCGCCCAGCTTGAAAAGGTGAAGGGCTACCTGAAAAGCGCGAAAAACGAGGGCGCGCGTCTCGTCGTCGGAGGCGGCATCCCGAGTAGCGAAAAGTTCGCCGATGGCGCCTATGTCGAGCCGACGGTCTATGCGGATGTCACCGACGAGATGACGATCGCGCGCGAGGAGATTTTCGGGCCGGTCATGTCCGTATTTCCGTTCGAGACCGAAGAAGAAGCGCTGTCGCGCGCCAACAGCACGCCTTTCGGTCTCGCTGCCGGCGTCTTCACCAACGATCTCACACGCGGTCACCGGGTCGCGAAAAAGCTGCAGGCCGGCATCTGCTGGATCAACACCTACAACCTGACCCCGGTCGAAGTGCCCTTCGGCGGCGTCAAGAAGTCTGGCCTTGGCCGCGAGAACGGCAAGGCGGCGATGGAATTTTATTCACAGCTCAAGACCGTGCATGTCGGGATGGGCCCTGTCGAAAGCCCGTACTAAGCCATGTCGAACAACCAAACCATTCTCGCCGAGGCGGATTACGTCATCATCGGGTCGGGCTCGGCGGGTGCCGCTCTCGCCTATCGTCTGTCTGAGAGCGGCGAGCATTCGGTCATCGTGCTCGAATATGGCGGCACGGATATCGGGCCGTTCATCCAGATGCCCGGCGCCCTCTCCTATCCCATGAACATGAGCCGCTACGATTGGGGCTTCAAATCCGAGCCGGAGCCGCATCTGAACAATCGCAGGCTTGCATGCCCGCGCGGCAAGGTCATCGGCGGCTCGTCCTCGATCAATGGAATGGTCTATGTGCGTGGCCATGCCAAGGACTTCGACCACTGGGAAGAAGCCGGCGCCACGGGCTGGAGCTACGCCGACGTGCTGCCCTACTACAAGCGGCTGGAACACTGGCATGATGGCGGCCATGGCGGCGATCCGGAATGGCGCGGCAAGGATGGTCCCCTTCACGTCGGTCGCGGCTCGCGCACCAATCCCCTGTTCAAGGCCTTCGTCGACGCCGGGATAGAAGCAGGGTTCGAGGCGACGGACGACTATAACGGCGAGAAGCAGGAAGGTTTCGGCCCGATGGAACAGACGGTCTGGGAAGGCCGACGCTGGTCCACGGCCAACGCTTATCTGCGCCCCGCCATGAAGCGCGACAACTTCGAGCTTATTCAGTGCTTCGCAAACCGGGTGCGGATCGAGAACGGCCGCGCGGTCGGTGTCGAGGTGACGAAGGGCGGCGCAGAAGGTTTCGTGAAGGCGAACCGCGAAGTCATCGTGTCGGCCTCCACCATCAACTCGCCAAAGATCCTGATGCTGTCCGGCATCGGCCCGGCGGAGCATCTCCGAGAGCACGGCATCGAAGTGATTGCCGATCGGCCCGGTGTCGGCGGCAATCTGCAGGACCATCTGGAGCTTTACATCCAGCAGGCCTGCATCCAGCCGATTACGCTCTACAAGCACTGGAACCTCTTCGGCAAAGGTTATGCCGGTGCGGAATGGACCATCGCCAAGACCGGTCTCGGCGCGTCCAATCAGTTCGAGAGCGCTGGCTTCGTACGCTCACGGGCGGGCGTCGAATATCCCGACATCCAGTATCACTTCCTGCCCATCGCGGTTCGCTATGATGGCAAGGCAGCGGCGGAAGGCCACGGCTATCAGGCCCATGTGGGCCCGATGCGCTCGCCCTCGCGTGGCCGCGTCTCACTGAACAGCGCCGATCCCTCCCAGGCGCCGAAAATCGTCTTCAACTACATGTCGACCGAAGAGGACTGGGTGGATTTCCGTCACTGCGTGCGCCTCACGCGGGAAATCTTCGGCCAGAAGGCCTTCGACGAATATCGCGGCAAGGAAATTCAGCCGGGCGAGAATGTTCAGTCAGACGAGGAAATCGACGAATTCATCCGCGACGAGGCCGAAAGCGCCTATCATCCCTGCGGCACCTGCCGGATGGGCGCTGTGGATGACCCTCACGCCGTCGTCGATCCGGAATGCCGTGTCATCGGCGTCGAAGCTCTGCGGGTGGTGGACTCGTCCATCTTCCCGCGCATCACCAACGGCAACCTCAACGGCCCTTCCATCATGACCGGTGAAAAGGCCGCCGATCATATTCTCGGACGAACCCTGCCGCGCGATGAAGCCGAGCCATGGATCAACCCGCGCTGGAAGACCTCCGACCGCTGAGCATCCGAAGCAATATATCGGCGGGCCTTCGAAGACAGAGCGTTCGAAGGCCCGCTGGTTTTTACTGCAGATCGCCAGGAAGAACCGAGCTTGGCAGGTTCTGATAGCAGACCGGGCGGAGGAAGCGCCGGATCGCGAGCGTTCCGACCGAGGTCGCGCCGAAATTGGTCGAAGCCGGATAAGGACCGCCATGGACCATGGAATCGGCGACCTCGACGCCGGTCGGGAACCCGTTGGCAAGGATTCGTCCGGCCTTGCGCTCGAGGATCGGCATCACCCTGCCGACGGCCGAAGCATCGCCCTCGTCCATCTGCAGCGTGATCGTCAGCTGGCCGTGGAGCTTCCTGGCGATCCGCTCCATCTCAGCCTCGTCCTTGACCCGGACGACGATGCCGAGGGGGCCGAAGACCTCTTCCGACAGCGCTTCGTTGCCTTCGAAGACTTCTCCGGTGGTTTCAAGGATATAGGGCGAGGCATGACGGCTCGAATTGGCTTCGCCGACCAGCGCCTTGACCCCTTCCGTCTGCGAGACCTTCTCGGCGCCCGAGCGATAGGCGGCGGCGATGCCATCTGTGAGCATCACCTGCTTGTCGCCGCCCTTCGCAGCCTCCACGGCGGAAGCAAGGAAGGCATCGGCCTCCGGCCCATCCTTGAGGAAGACGAGACCGGGATTGGTGCAGAACTGCCCTGCCCCCATGGTGAGCGACCCGACCCAGGCTGCCCCCATCGCTTCGCCGCGCGCCTTCAGCGCCTCGGGCATCGCGAAGACCGGATTGACCGAACCCAGTTCGCCGAAGAACGGGATCGGTTCGGGACGCTGGGCACAAAGATCGTAGAGCGCACGGCCAGCGCCGAGGGAGCCGGTGAACCCGACAGCCTTGATCAGCGGTTGGGTGACGAGGCGCTCGCCGACCGCGCGGCTGCCCCCCTGCACCAACGAGAAGACGCCCGGATGAAGGTCGTGCGCCTTGATCGCGGCATGGATCGCCTGGGCGACGATCTCGCCTGTCCCCGGATGGGCTTCGTGACCCTTGACGACCACCGGACAACCGGCAGCAAGGGCCGCCGCCGTGTCACCGCCGGCGGTCGAGAAGGCGAGCGGAAAGTTCGATGCGCCGAAAACGGCGACCGGTCCGATCGGGCGCTGAAGCATCTTCAGTTCGGGACGCGGCCCTGCGGCCCGGTCGGGCAAGGCCGGATCGACGCGCCGGTCGAGATAGGCGCCCTCGCGGATATGCTTGGCGAACAGCCTGAGCTGGCCAGTGGTGCGACCACGCTCGCCCTCAAGACGGCCAGCGGGAAGACCAGACTCTTCGGTGCCGATCTCGGTGATCTCGTCGCCGCGTGTCTCGATCTCGTCGGCGATGGTTTCCATGAAGGCGGCACGCGCTTCACGTGAGGAATAGGCGTAGGTCCAGAAAGCCTCTTCAGCTGCTTCCGCCGCACGGTCCACCAGCTCGGGCGTTCCGGCGGCAAAGCTGCGCGGCTCGGCCGAAAGCGGCTGGGACTTGAAGCTCTGGTCGGAGGTGACCCACTCGCCGGCAACGAGATGTTTGCCTGTCAGTTCGAGTGCCATGGGAAATATCCACTTCTGTTTCATGTCTGCGGGTTTGCACCCGCTTTCGCGCAACGCGTTGCGGGCGGTTATCGGCCCCAGCGAAGCACCAGGGGGTCAAGCGTTCGCGCCAGTTCGATCAGACCGGCGCGCGTATCGGGATGGGCCGGCATGACCGGGCGGCGAACGGCATCGCTGGCGATGACGCCGCCCTCTTTCATGAGGATCTTGGCCGTCGCAAAACTCGTCTGCCGGTTCTCGAAATTGATGAGCGGCAGCCAGCGGGCATAGGCTTCCATCGCCTTTTCCCGCTCGCCGGCAAAGAACGGATCGATGATCTGGCGGATCCCGTCAGGATAGCCGCCGCCGGTCATCGTGCCGGTCGCCCCGGCATCGAGATCGGGCATCAGGGTGATCGCCTCTTCGCCGTCCCAGGGGCCTTCGATCGTCTCGCCGCCAAGCGACAGGAGCTCGCGCAATTTGGAGGCGGCACCTGTCGTCTCGACCTTGAAATAGGCGACATTCTCGATCTCTCGTGCCATCCGGGCAAGGAGCGACGGCGGCAGGGCCGTGCCGGAGATCGGCGCGTCCTGGATCATGATCGGGATCGAAATCGCATCCGACAGCGCGCTGAAGAATGCGAAGATCTGACCTTCGCCGACCCGCATCGTGGCGCCGTGATAGGGCGGCAAGACCATGATCATCGCAGCGCCCGACGCCTCGGCCGCCTTCGCCCGCGCGATGGTGATATCGGTCGAGAAATGGCTGACGGTAACGATAACCGGCACCCGGCCCGCCACATGCTCCATGGTGAGGGCAAGCTGCTCGTCGCGCTCGGCATCCGAAAGCAGAAATTGCTCGGAAAAGTTCGCGAGGATGCATAGCCCCGTGGACCCGGCATCGATCATGAAGTCGAGCGCGCGCTTCTGCCCCTCAAGGTCCGGCGTGCCATCTTCTTGAAAGACCGTCGGGACGACAGGAAAGACGCCCCGGAAAGGCCTCACGGCTGAAAGTGAAAGCGTCATCAGTGATTGTCCCGCGGAAGGCCCTTGGTCTGCGCGATGGCGCGGTAGCTCGTTGCCATTTCGAGGCACATGCCGGATTCCATCTGGCCCACGAGGCCGCGCTGGATCTCCTGCCAGGGCGTCTGGTGATCGGGATAGGGAAAGCCGCCGGCGGCTTCCAGCTTCAGGCGGCGCTCATCGAGCTCTTCCTGCGAAATCAGGATATCAGCCGTTCCCTTGCCGAGATCGATGCGCACCTTGTCGCCGGTCCTGAGCAGCGCAAGACCGCCGCCAGCGGCAGCTTCCGGCGAAGCGTTGAGGATCGAGGGTGAGCCGGACGTGCCGGACTGACGGCCGTCGCCGACACAGGCCAGCGACTTGATGCCCTTCTTGATGAGATAATCCGGCGCTCGCATGTTCACGACCTCGGCCGCACCCGGATAGCCGATCGGCCCGGCCCCGCGCATGAAGAGGACCGTGTGCTCGTCGATGCCAAGCGCGGGATCGTCGATACGGTGGTGATAGTCCTCGGGGCCGTCGAAAACGACGGCCTTGCCTTCGAACGCCATGGGATCGTTCGGGTTCTCGAGATAGCGCTTCCGGAACTCCTCCGAGATCACGGAAAGCTTCATGATGGCCGAGTTGAAGAGATTGCCCTTCAGAACGCGGAAGCCGGCGCGCGGGCGCATCGGATTGTCGTAGGTCTTGATGACGTTCTCGTCCTCGATCGCCGCATCCCGGCAGTTTTCGCCAATCGTCCGGCCATTGGCGGTGATCACGTCCTCGTGGATCAGGCCCTTGCCCATCAGCTGGTTGACTACGGCCGGCACACCGCCGGCATGGTAGTAGTCCTCTCCGAGATATTCACCGGCGGGCTGAAGATTGACGAGCAGCGGGATGTCCTCGCCAAGGGTCTGCCAGTCGTCGATATCGAGCTCAACGCCGAGATGGCGGGCGATGGCGTTGATATGGATCGGGGCGTTGGTCGAACCGCCGATCGCGGAATTGACGCGGATCGCGTTCTCGAAGGCCTTGCGCGTCATGATGTCGGTGGGTTTCAGGTCCTCATGAACCATGTCGACGATGCGCTTGCCCGTGCGCCAGGCCATTTCCTGGCGGTCGCGATAGGGCGCGGGGATCGCCGCAGAGCCCGGAAGCTGCATACCGAGGGCCTCGGCGAGCGAGTTCATCGTGGAAGCGGTGCCCATCGTGTTGCAATAGCCGGTGGAGGGCGCCGAGGACGCGACGAGCTTGATGAAGCCGGCATAATCGATCTCGCCCGCCGCCATCATCTCGCGGGCCTTCCAGACGATCGTGCCCGATCCCGTGCGCTCGCCCCGGAACCATCCGTTCAGCATGGGGCCGACAGACAAGGCGATCGCCGGAATGTTCACGGTCGCCGCCGCCATCAGACAGGCCGGCGTGGTCTTGTCGCAGCCGATCGTCAGGACGACGCCGTCGAGAGGATAGCCGTAGAGAAGTTCGACGAGACCGAGATAGGCGAGATTCCGATCGAGCGCCGCGGTCGGCCGCTTTCCGGTCTCCTGGATCGGATGCACCGGGAATTCCAGCGGAATGCCGCCGGCCTCGACGATGCCGTCGCGCACGCGCTTTGCAAGTTCCATATGGTGCCGGTTGCAGGGCGAGAGGTCCGAACCGGTCTGGGCGATGCCGATGATCGGCTTGCCGGACTGCAGCTCTTCCTGACTGATGCCGTAATTGAGATAGCGCTCCAGATAGAGCGCCGTCATGTCCGGATTATCCGGATTGTCGAACCAGGCGCGTGAGCGCAGTTTACGGTCGGATGCGTTCGAACGGTCGGACATGATGACCCCTTCTCAATGTTGGGCGGAGGCGGCCGATCCTTTTGGCTCTCCTCCGATATATGCGTAACCCGGCACGATGTTCGGGGTTCAGGTGGTTTCGTCGTGGAATGGGTCAACGCTCTCCCGGCGCCCCAGCATGAAGGCATCCGCCACATGGCGGAGCGGCGCGACATCAACATCGCTCGTGCCCGAGCCGACGAGATCGACGAAGCGCCGATAGATGCCGCGATATTCCGCATCGGGCTCGTCGACCACCTCGTTGCCGTCGATCCGAAGCTTCTTGCCGCCTTCGGACAATTCCAGGCGGCCGCCGTCTTCGGTATCGACGTTGATGTCCCAGGTCTGCGGCCCCTCTTGCCGCCAGTCGAAATCGGCGGCCAGATCGAGGCCGTCCGCGTCGGTGAAGGTAAGCTGAGCTGCGATCGGCGCCTGTCGGTTTTTCGGGAAGGACAGGGACGAGCCGGTAAGGAAGAAGGCCGTGGGGAGGATGTGCGTCGCGATCGACAGCGCATTGATGCCGGGATCGAAGACGCCAAGCCCGCCGGGCTCCCAGATCCATTCCTGACCCGGATGCCAGCGCCGGACATCTTCTTTCCAGATGATCGCCGCGCGCTTCACCATCCGTTTCGAAAGCCACTCTTTCGCGGGCTCCACAGCGGGCGCAAAACGCGAATGCCAGGTCGCAAAGAGCGACACGCCCCTGTCGCGGGCAACCACGGCGAGGTCCTCGACTTCGCTCAGCGTCGCACCGGGCGGCTTTTCGAGAAGTACATGCTTGCCAGCCTTCAGCGCCTGGAGCGCCAGGGCATATCGGACCTGTGGCGGCGTACACAGCGCAACGGCGTCGATGTCCGATCCCGCCAGCATCGCGGCGAGATCGGCATAGTTCGGAACGCCGTCGACGCGCGCCGAACGGCTGGCTGCGGCGGCAAGGGCAATTCCGTCGGTCGCTTCGATCGACGGAAAATGCTGGTCACGGGCGATCTTGCCAACGCCGACGAGGCCGAGACGAATATCGCTCATGACGCACGCGAGCGGTTCACGACGTCGAAGATCACGGCAATCAGAAGGACAAGGCCCTTGATCACCTGCTGATAATCGATGCCGATGCCGAGGATCGACATGCCGTTGTTCATCACGCCCATGATGAACGCGCCGATGACGGCGCCGACGATGGTGCCGACGCCCCCGGCCATGGACGCACCGCCGATGAAGACCGCCGCGATCACGTCGAGCTCGAAGGCAAGACCCGCTTTCGGCGTCGCGGTGTTGAGGCGCGCGGCGAAGACGAGGCCGGCGAGCGCGGCGAGCATGCCCATATTGGCGAAGGTGAGGAAGGTCAGGCGTTCGGTGTTGATGCCCGACAGCTTGGCCGCCTTCTCGTTGCCGCCGATTGCGTAGATCCGTCGGCCGATGGTCGTCTTCGAGGTCACGAAAGAATAGACTGCGATCAGGACCGCCATGACGATAAGGACGTTCGGAAAGCCCCGGAACGTCGCAAGCAGCCAGGTGAGGTAGAGGACGGCGGCGGCGATCAGAAGGTTCTTCGCAATGAAGAAGCCGAACGGCTCGTCGTCATGGCCGCTGGCGCGGGACTGCACACGGTGTTTCAACGCAAGCGTGACGATCAGGCCCGCAACGCCCGCTCCGATGACGAAGGACAGGAGATGGAAGCGCTTAATGTCGACGACGTCCGGCAGAAAGCCCGACGACAGGAGCTGGAAGCCGGCGGGAAACGGGCCGACCGACTGGCCCGCGAGAAGCCAGAGCGTGAGGCCCTTGAAGACCAGCATGCCGGCGAGCGTCACAATGAAGCTCGGGATCTTCCAATAGGCGATCCAGTAGCCCTGTGCCGCGCCGATGATTCCGCCGACTGCGAGACAGATGATGCTCGCGACGAAGAAATTCATGTCCCACTGGACGATCATGACGGCGGCGAGCGCCCCGACAAAGCCGAGAACCGAGCCGACCGAAAGATCGATGTGGCCGGACACGATAACCAGCAGCATGCCCAGCGCCATGATGATGATGTAGCTGTTCTGGAGCACGAGGTTGGTGAGGTTGATCGGCTTCATCAGAATGCCGTCGGTGGCGATCTGGAAGAAGGCCATGATCACCACGAGGGCGATCAGAATGCCGTATTCGCGCATGTGCCGGCGCAGGAAGGCCAGGTGACCACCCTTCTCACCGCGACCGCTTGCGTCAGTATCGCCTGCGACTTGCTGGGACATGTGTCCGTCTCCTCCCTGAAACGAATGGGCCGGCGTCAGCCGCGGCCCGACGAGCGGATGATGGCCGCCATGATCTTTTCCTGCGAAGCTTCCGCCGTCGGCATTTCACCGACGAACCGGCCTTCGTTCATCACGTAGATCCGGTCGGAGATCCCGAGCAGTTCGGGCATTTCCGAGGAGATCACGATCACCGCCTTGCCCTGTGCGGCGAGCTCCCCGATGATCGCGTAGATTTCGTATTTCGCGCCGACATCGATGCCTCGGGTCGGCTCGTCGAGGATCAGAACCTCGGGCCCCGCGAAGAGCCATTTGGCAAGCACCACCTTCTGCTGATTGCCGCCTGACAGATTCACCGTCTCCTGGGCGATCGAGGACGACTTGATCCGCAGCCGGTCGCGATATTCGCTCGCGATCCGCGCTTCCTTGCGATCATCGACGACGAGTCCGTTGGAGATGCCGGCGAGATTGGCGAGGGGTATGTTGCGGCGGATGGTTTCATCGAGGATGAGGCCGTAGCCCTTGCGATCCTCGGTCACGTAGCAGATGCCCGCCTTGATCGCCCGCTCGACCGTGGAGGTATCCACCGGCTTGCCGTGCAGAAGCACCTCGCCCGATACATAAGTGCCGTAGGACCGTCCGAAGACACTCATGGCGAGCTCGGTGCGCCCGGCTCCCATCAGGCCGGCGATGCCGACGACCTCGCCGGCGCGCGCCTTGAAGGAAACGTCGTCGACGACCTTTCGGCTGGCATGGAGAGGATGGGTCGAGGTCCAGTTCCGGACCTCGAACATCGTCTCGCCGATTTTCGGCTCGCGTGGCGGATAGCGATCCTCAAGCGAGCGGCCCACCATGTCGCGGATGATGTCGTCCTCCGACACCTTGCCGCCGCTGCAATCGAGTGTCGAGACGGCGGAGCCGTCGCGAATGACGGTGATGGAATCGGCGACCCTCGCGATTTCGTTCAGCTTGTGGCTGATCATGATCGAGGCGATGCCGCGCTGCTTGAACTCCAGGAGAAGATCGAGGAGCGCCTGGGAATCCTTCTCGTTGAGGGATGAGGTCGGCTCGTCGAGGATCAGGAGTTTCACCTCTTTCGACAGGGCCTTTGCGATCTCAACGAGCTGCTGCTTGCCGAGCCCGAGATTGGTGATGAGCTCCTGCGGGCTTTCCTTCAGGCCGACTCGCTTCAAAAGTTCGCCGGTACGCTCGAAGGTGGTGCGCCAGTCGATGACGCCGCTGGAAACGCGTTCGTTGCCGAGAAAGATGTTCTCGGCGATCGAAAGGAGCGGGATCAGGGCGAGCTCCTGATGGATGATGATGATGCCGAGGCGTTCGGAGTCGCGAATGCCGGAGAAACGGCATTCCTCACCGCGAAACACGATCTCGCCGTCATAGGACCCGTAGGGATAGATGCCGGACAGGACCTTCATCAGTGTCGACTTGCCGGCACCGTTCTCGCCGCACAAGGCGTGGATCTCGCCCTCGGCCACCTTCAGGTTGACGTCGTCGAGCGCCTTGACGCCCGGAAACGTCTTGGTGATGCCGCGCATTTCGAGAATGGGTTGCATGGGTTGCACTCCCCGTGAGGATGAAAGCCGCTGGAGCATGACGTCGTCGCAAGAGCTGCGGAGACTTTTGAAAGAACGTCATGCGGACAGGCAAATGCCCGGAGCGAGATCGGAGGGTTTCGCTTTTCGCGCGATGTCGAGCCGCGGGCCGGTCAACTGTAGGTCCGCCCGAGACGCTGCCGCAGGCCAATCGGCGGGAACCGCCTCGAAAGGGAGCCGACCCGTCGAACCGGCTCCCTCTAAGGCTGGCAGCTAAACTTATTTCAGCTGGTCTTCGGTGTAGTAGCCGGAGTCCACGAGGGTCGACTGGATGTCGCCTTCCTTCACCAGAACCGGCTTCAGGAGGTAGGACGGGACGATCTTGACGCCGTTGTCATAGGTCTCGGTGTCGTTGATCTCCGGCTCGCCGTCATTGAGCAGGGCTTCCACCATGGAGACCGTGACCTTGGCAAGTTCCCGAGTGTCCTTGAAGATCGTCGAATACTGGTCACCGCGCTCGATCGCCTTGACGGACTGCACTTCCGCATCCTGACCGGTGATGATCGGCATGGTCATGTCGCCAGAGCCGTAACCGACGCCCTTGAGGGAGGAGATGATGCCGATCGAAAGACCATCATAGGGCGAAAGGACGCCGTGGATCGGCTGGCCCGTGTAGTTCGCCGACAGAAGGTTGTCCATGCGCGCCTGGGCGACCGAACCGTCCCAGCGCAGCGTTCCCACGGTCTGCATGCCGGTCTGGCCGGAAACGATCTTGATCTTGCCCTCGTCGATCAGCGGCTGCAGCACGCTCATCGCGCCGTCATAGAAGAAGTAAGCGTTGTTGTCGTCCGGCGAGCCACCGAAGAGCTCGACGTTCCACGTCTCCTGATCGGGGAACCGCTCCTTCAGTCCGTCGACGAGCGACTGACCCTGAAGAACGCCAACCTGGAAGTTGTCGAAGGTCGCGTAATAGTCGACATCGCCGGAATCGCGGATCAGGCGGTCATAGGCGATGACCGGGATACCCGAGGCGGCGGCGTTGGCAAGCGCGTTCGAGAGCGTGGTGCCGTCGATCGCCGCGATCACCAAGGCATCGACGCCCGTCGTGATCATGTTTTCGACCTGGCTCAGCTGGTTCGGAATGTCGTCGTCAGCATATTGGAGATCGGCCGCAAAGCCGGCTTCCTTGAACTGCTTGACCATGTTGTTGCCGTCGTCGATCCAGCGGGCCGAGGACTTTGTGGGCATGGAGATACCCACGGTGCCCTTGTCCTGGGCAAGGGTCGCCGACGGCTGGGCCGCCAGCATGCCGACCGCTGCAGCAGCGATGGCCAGTGTCTTCAAAAGCTTCATCGAATTTCCTCCCATTGATGAACAGTCATGCACCCGCCGCCGGGGCGAATGCGGGTTTTTCACCGGATCGCGTGAGATCCGTGCGGACCTCACGCGTGGCCGCGTGGTTCTGGTGTTCCGCGTAGAGCGCGGTCGTCACGTCGTCGAAAGCGCTTTCGATCAGGCGACGCATGAAGAGCTCGGCCGCTTCGCCGTCCCCGGCGATGATCGCATCAAAGACGCGCTTGTGCTGGCGCAGGGTCTCCTCCTGCGGGTTCTGCCGCCAGGAAAGCGAGAACGAGATCGACAGGCTCTTCTCGATCATCGCACCGAGCGAGCGCAGGATCGGGTTACCCGTCGCTTCCAGAATGATACGATGAAAGGCGAGATCGGCGGCGATCAGCTCGTCGGAGCCGCGCGGGTAACGCCCCATCGCGTCGAGAGCCTCGCCGAGCCGGGCCTTATCCGTAGAACTGATTCGAGCCGCAGCAGCACGGGCTGCGGCAGGCTCGTTGATGAGCCGCATTTCATAGAGGGCCTCGACGAAGGTGCGCCGCTCGTCGGCCAGGAGGTGCCAGGCCATGACGTCGGCATCGAGCATGTTCCATTCTTCGAAGGGGAGGACGCGCGTGCCCACTTTGGGCCCCACGCGCAAAAGTCCCTTGGCCGCAAGAAGCCGCATGGCCTCGCGGACGACCGTGCGCGACACACCCCACTCGGTCGCAAGTTGCGCCTCGACCGGCAGGTGATCGCCCGGCTTGAGAACCCCGGCGGTTATGCGCCGACCATATTCGCCAGCGAGGTCCGCCGTCCTGCTTGTCTTGCGAGCGATGCTCGACATGGAAACGAGCCTCCCACCCGAATTCAATCGTCATACCATTGCAGAAGACGAGAGCCGTTTCAAGAGGTCGGATCAGGCTTGTCAGCCTATTTGTATGATTATTGTGCGTATGCGGCGTCGTAGGCCGCGACGATCTCCTTCGCCCTTGCGGAAACATCCGAAGCGCTCATGCCGGGCTTGTAGATGCCGGTTCCCATGCCGAAACCGGCGATGCCGACATCGCGCCAGGCCTTGAAATCCGCCGGCCCGACGCCGCCGACTGCGTAGGTCTTCGTGCCTTTCGGAAGGACGGCGGAAAGTGCCGCAAAGCCGTCCGTTCCCAGCTTGAAGGCGGGAAAGAATTTCAAACCATCGGCGCCGGCGCGCAGGGCGGAAAACGATTCGCTCGCGGTAAAGACCCCCGGATAAGAGAGTAGGCCGGCCATCTTGGTCGCGCGAATCACATCCGGAAATGCGTCCGGCGACACGACCATCTTCGCGCCGATTGCTTTCAGCTCAGCGACTGCCTCCACATCGAGCACGGTTCCGGCACCGATGATCGCCGTGTCACCGGCCCTCGAGACCATTTTCGCGATGCTCTTGAACGGATCGGGCGAATTGAGCGGCACCTCGATCTTGGTGATGCCGACCTCGACGAGAACGTCGAGCACGGCCTCGGCCTCGTCCGGCTGGATACCGCGCAAAATGGCGATGATTTCCCTGTTCATGGGTCGAGCCTCAAATTTTCAGATTTCGGAATGCGGCGGTGAGGCCGGAAAGGGTCAGGCCGTCGCCCGGCATGGTTCGCGCCTCGGCCTCAGCAATAGAAAGAGCGTTGAGATAGGCCTTGGACAAAGCGCTTTCGCCGATGACGATCGTTTCCTGATCGGCCCAGAACGCGCGAGCGCCGGCGATTTCGGCACCAATCAGCAGGCCGGACAGCCGCGCGCGAGAAACGGGCGGGGCGCAGTCGCTCAGCAGCGTCGCGGCACGGATCGAAAAGAGTTCGCCCGTAAGGGTGGCGGGGTTTTCGAGCGCATCCGTCACAGCCCTGGAGAACGCGGCCTCGTCCAGCTCCTCGCCGCCAACGGAATGGCGCAGGATCGACTGTCCGGAAAGAAGCGCGAAGAGTTCGCCGGTCATGAAGGTGCGGAAGGTCTCGATCCGCCCGCCTTCGATATTCGCCCATTTGGAATGGGTGCCGGGCAGGCAGACGGCTCCGGAAAAATCTGGCGAATGGGCGAGCAGGCCGGCGATCTGGGTCTCCTCGCCGCGCATCACGTCCGGCGGATCGAGCTGCTTGACGCCGGGCAGGATGAACACGGAGAGCCGACCATTGGCAGCCTCGATCTCAACGGCGCGATCGATGGCAGAGGGACTGCACGGACAGGCGACATAGGGCGCCTCGGCCCAACCCTGCCGCGCGCCAACCATGCCGCAGCAAACGACGGGAAGCGACCCGGACCCAGGCATCGCATCCGCGAGGAGGTCTCTGAGGAGAGGTTCGAATTCATGTCGTTGCAGTGAGCCCATGCCACGATCGGAGGTGCGGTGATCGAGGATCTCTTGATCCGTTCCCATCAACCAGAGGCGGAGATGGGTGGTGCCCCAATCGACGGCGACCCATGCGGGCCCAGCTTTAAGATTTTTGTCCGACCTCAGCGCGTCGCTTGCTTCTCCATCGGCCATGCCCGTCAACCACCTCGCCCTTAACCCCGAAATCCACTTGAACGAAGTGGAGAGAAAGCGAGGCTTATCCGATCATCGGTGCTCTTGCACGCTGCAGCGCAAAGCGTCCTTGAGACGAAATCAGAGACGATCAGACGGTCCGCTCGCGGGGCACGATCCTCGGATGGATGGCAGTCTTGCCGCGGGGAAGAGCGGCGATACGATCGGCCACTTCCAGCAGTTTCCGGCGGTCGATGCCGGTGCTGATGCCGCCCTGTTCGAAGGCAAACTGCAGGTCCTCGGTTGCCGTGTTGCCGGTCGTCCCCGGCGCGAATGGACAGCCGCCCGGCCCGGCCGCCGCGCCCTCGATGATCGTGACGCCGGCATCAAAGGCATAGAGCGCGTTGGCAACGCCCATCCAGAATGTGTCGTGGCCATGAAAGGCCCAGACGATCTCGTCGGACGCATCAGTCATTACCGATCTAAAGCGCTTTGCAACCGTCATCGGATCGGCCCTCCCGGTCGTATTGCAGAGGGCGAACTCGGCCTTCGGCGCTATTCTCAACGCCTCGGCGAAGACCCTGCGCACATCATCGAGCGGCACAGTTCCGTCTATGGGGCAGTCGAAGGCGGTGGCGAGATCGACGCGAAGGCCCGCGCCCTTCCTGCCCGTCTCGGACACGATGGCGCGCAGCTGGTCGAGCGATTGGGTAACGTTCTGGCCGAACCCTGTCACGCGAACCATGATCAAGCGCGGATTGATCGCCTTGAGCGCCTCATAGCCGAGCCCCCACTCCTCCATCCGCCCGACCCGGAAATTCTCGACGAGGATTTCGGCTTCGCGGGAGAGCGCGCGCACGACATCCCGTCCGCCTTCGAGCCAGCGGAGCGCGGCAGAGCCGAGACAATCGAACATCTATCGCGTCTCAACCGGGCGTTTCGTCGGCCCGCTTCGCGTGTCTCGCGCGAGCGAGACACGCCCTGGAAATCCATGATCGCGGATCGATCAAAAGGATTTCTTATCAGGCGATCTTTTCCGCAAAACCCCGCTTGCGCATCAATGCCGCAGGATCGGGTTCGCGGCCGCGGAAGCTGCGGTAGAGATCGTCCGCATCCGCGCTGTCGCCAGCCGAATAGACATGGCGCAGAAGCCGCTCGGCGGTCTCGGCATGGAACGGGTCGCCGGCCTCACCGAAGGCTTCGAAGGCGTCCGAATCCAGCA
This sequence comes from Fulvimarina fulva, assembly GCF_039652615.1. NCBI lineage: Bacteria > Pseudomonadati > Pseudomonadota > Alphaproteobacteria > Hyphomicrobiales > Aurantimonadaceae > Fulvimarina > Fulvimarina fulva. The sequence continues at coordinate 88,906 of NZ_JBDJAC010000004.1, read as the reverse complement.
CCTCTGACCAGAGATAGCTGTAATAGCCTGCCGAATAGCCTTCACCCGAAAACACATGGGCGAAATGCGGTGTCCGGTGTCGCATCACGATTGCCTCGGGCATGCCGAGCTCGCGCAAAGTCTCGCGCTCGGTCTCGAGCGGCTTCGGATCCTCGCCCGCCTTTTCGTGAAGATCGAGATCGACGATGGCCGAGGCGGCGTATTCCACGGTATCGAAGCCCGCATCGAGAGTGCGTGCCGCAAGCAGCTTGCCGACGAGTTCGCGCGGCATCGGCTCGCCCGTCTCGATATGCGTCGCGTGCCGATCGAGGATTTCCGGAACGGTCAGCCAGTGCTCGAACAGCTGGGAGGGCAGTTCGACGAAATCGCGCGCGACAGACGTTCCGGAAAGGCTTGGATATTCAACATCGGACAGGAGCCCGTGCAGGGCATGGCCGAACTCGTGGAAGAGCGTCGTCGCATCCGTCAGCGACAACAACGCCGGTTCGCCCGCCGCCGGCTTGGAAAAATTGCACACATTGTAGACGACCGGCGTCTCACCCACACCCATCTTGTGCTGGGAGCGCAAGACACTCATCCAGGCGCCGGACCGCTTGCCGGACCGCGCGAAATAATCGCCGAGGAAAACACCCTGCAGCGCTCCATCGGCGCGAAGCACCTTCCAGGCACGAACGTCCGGATGCCAGGCCGGCATGTCCTCCATCGGCTCGAAGACGAGGCCGAACAGACGGTTCGCGACATCGAAGCTGGCGGCGATCATCCGGTCCAGCGAGAAATACGGCTTCAGCGCCGTCTCGTCGAAATCGAGCTCGGCCCTGCGGCGCTTTTCGGCATAGTAACGCCAGTCCGAGGGAGCGAGCGGGCGGTTGGTCCCCTCCTCACGGGCGATTGCCTGCAGGATCTGGGCATCGGCCTCGGCGCGGGCCCGTGCCGGCTCCCAGACCCGCATCAACAGATCGCGAACCCGGTCTGGCGACTTGGCCATCTGGTCGTCGAGCTTGAAGGCGGCGTAAGTCTCGAAACCGAGGAGCCGCGCCTTTTCGTCGCGAAGGTTGAGTATCTCGGCCATGATGGGGCGGTTGTCCGACGGGCCCTCGTTCTCGCCGCGCTTCGTCCAGGCGTCGAACGCCGTCGCGCGCAGGTCCGCCCGTTCGCTCTGCTGAAGAAACGGCACGATCAGCGAGCGCGACAAGGTGAGGACCGGCCCGTCCTTATCGCGATCCGAGCCGGCGCTTCGAAGGGACGAGACAAGCCAGGCCCGCAGGCCGGCAAGATCGTCTTCCGTCAGCTCGAGGAACCAGTCGTTCTCGTCCTTGAGGACGTTCTGCGCGAAAGCGGTGAAGAGTTCGGAGAGCCTTGCTTCGATATCGGCGAGACGTTTGCGCTGCGCATCCTCAAGCCTTGCTCCCGAGCGCGCCATCCGCTTGTAGACCCGCTCCGTGAGACGCCGCGCTTGCGGCGAGACCTGATTCAATGCACTTTCATCAGCCGCCACTTCTTCCACGCGGGCGAAAAGCTCAGGATTCAGGGAGATCGCGGAGAGATGGCGTGACAACCGAGGATAGATCGAGCGTTCCAGCGCCTGAATATCGGCAGTGGTAGACGCTCCCGCAACGACGGCAAATGCGCGGGAGATTTCTGACAGCGCAGTACCGGATTCCTCCAGGGCCTTGATTGTATTTGAGAACCCTGGCGTGTCCGGCGCGGCGACGATGGCAGCAACTTCTTCGGAATGCGCTTTGATCGCGGCGTTAAAAGCGTCTTCAAATCGTTCCGCGTTTCGCGATTGCGTCAGCACGAGAAGATCCCGGAGCTGCTCTGCTTCCTGCTTCATATCGCTCAGACTCAAGGCATTACCTCCACTCATTGGTGTATTTCGCTCCCTTACGGAAAAGACACTGGATTAGCGCCCCCGCATTTTCTAACCTTAACGTTGGAAACAGACTTCACAGGCAAAAAGTCAGTTGGTACTGCTTTTGTTAACCGTCCCGTCGGCCCAGCGCCGCCCTACCGACTTGAGAATTCAATGCCTAGTAACGATGCCGGAAACACCCTGAGCTTTCTCCTGACGGACGTCGCGCGACTCTTCAGGCAGCAGCTGGAAAAAGCGGTCATCGAAGCAGGCCTCGATCTGACGCCTGGAGAGATCCGCGCCCTGTCTCATGTGGCGCGGCACGAGGGCAGCCGTCAAGCTGTGCTGGCCGAGCGGATGGGTGTCGAGCCGATGACACTTTCGGCCTATCTGGATCGACTCGAAACGCGAGGACTGGTGAAGCGCTCGCCGGACCCGCACGATCGGCGCGCCAAGGTCATCAATACCACGGAACAGGCAGGCGCTGTCTTTACCAGTGCACGGCCGATCGCGACCGCAGTCTACGATCGCGTCACACGCGGGCTTACCAAAGGCGAACGCGAGGAAATCGAACGGCTCCTCGCTCACGTCCGTCAGAACATGACGACGGAACCGATCATCCCGGCGGACGGCGTCGAACGGGGCGCTGTGCCGATCGCCTGATCTGGCTCGCGCAAGAAACGACGGCAAGGTTCAAACCTTTTCGCATGACACCTGCACGACGCGCGGAAACATTTCTGATCATTGCGTCCGGCCGCATCCGAGACACTGTCTTCGGCCATATCGAAGGCTCTTGCGGCAAGGCTTACCGGACGCTGATCACCCGGCCTTGTTTCGCGGCCATGGCTTGATACACTCGAAGGCGACACAAGAACAGTTGAGGCGCCCTCCGGCATTGTCGGAGATGACGCCGGAGAGAACAGTTGGATAGCGGGAAGGAAGGGAACCGCCACAGTCGATCGTCACATGTGAAATCGAAACGGGACGCGAAGCCTTCCTTCGGCCCGTATACGAAGCAAACCGGAGCGGAAGAGCGCGATCATCCGCGCACTCCGCCTCGGCAAGACGATTCCGACCGTCGGCGAAACTCGACGCCAGACGGGTGGTCGGCTCATGCTCAGCCGCATCCGGACGGGAGTGGTTTGGCCACATCGCTCGATGGAAAGCGAGGCGCTGATTCTCAGTCAGTCGGCTCCGCGTCCGGAGAGAAACCGATCAATCGCCACAACGACAAGCGGTCTGCGGCAGAGGAATCGTCGAACGACGATGCCCATGGTACTGAGGCAGCACGGCTGTCCAAGCGCCAGAAACGACGTCAGCGCAAGCGCGCCTCGGCCAGAAAACAGGCGGCAGCAGACAAGAAGACCGGCGAGACAGCGAAGACAGCAGGCAATCCGAGCGCACACGAACAAGCACCGGAGCAGCGGGCGAAGAAGAACGAGCCCAACCAGCGGGGCATGCGCAAGATCCGCCGCCGCAAACCGCGTTCGACTGAGAAGCAAGGCAATACGCCAAGCCAGCAGAGCGATCCGAAACCTGTCGATCATGAAAACCCCGCTCAGAAAGTTGCTCGTACCCGCAACGGCGACGGGAGAAAGCCTGTCGCAGGCCATTCCGGTGCGAACGGCGCCCGCACACAGGCCGGACCGCCGCCCGTTTACGCGGCCCTCGACCTTGGAACCAACAATTGCCGCCTGCTGATGGCCGTACCGACACGGCCCGGCCAGTTCCGCGTCGTCGATGCATTCTCGCGTATCGTCCGCCTCGGCGAAGGTCTCGGCCGAACAGGCTCCCTGTCGCGCGACGCGATGGACCGGGCGGTCTCCGCGCTCTCCGTCTGCGCTCAGAAACTTGCGGCACGCAATGTCACGCATATGCGCCTGATTGCGACCGAAGCCTGCCGCGCAGCCGCGAACGGTGCCGAGTTTCTCGAACGGGTTGAGCGCGACACCGGACTGAAGCTGGAAATCGTGAGCCAGGAGGCAGAAGCCCGGCTCGCAGTCTCGGGCTGCGGTTCACTGGTCGACCCCAGCACGCGCGGTGCCGTTCTCTTTGATATCGGAGGTGGCTCGTCCGAGATCGCGCTTCTCGATCTGAGAGACGGGCCGACACGCAAGCTCGCAAGCCGGATCGTTGCCTGGACCTCGCTTCCGATCGGCGTCGTCACCATGGCCGAACGCCATGGCGGACGGAACGTGACCCCCGAAATGTTCGAGAAGATGATCGTCGAGACCACCGAAATGATCTCGGATTTTCCCGGCCGTCATCGTCTCGACAAGCTGATCGACACCCCGAAATTCCATCTCCTTGGAACCTCCGGCACCGTGACGACGCTCGCCGGCATCCATCTCAATCTGGAGCGTTACGACCGCAGGCAGGTGGACGGGCTCTGGCTCACCCGGCAGGAAGCGGACGACCTCGTCAACCGCATCCTCGGATGGAGCTTCGAGGAGCGCGTCGCCAATCCGTGCATCGGCAGCGACCGCGCCGATCTCGTGCTGGCGGGATGCGCGATTCTGGAAGGCATACGCCGGGTCTGGCCCGCGAGAGCCTTGCGCGTCGCCGATCGAGGCCTCAGGGAAGGCTTGCTGATCGAAATGATGATTGCCGACCGGGTCTGGGACCGGCAGGGCAGACGGAGCGCCTGATGACCAAGACCAACAATCCCCGCGGCCTCCACATCAAGGTGAAGAAGAAGCGCGGGCTGAAGGCATCGTCCCGGCGCTGGATCGAACGGCAGCTGAACGATCCATACGTGCGGCAGGCCAAGGCAGACGGCTATCGCTCGCGCGCGGCCTACAAGCTGATCGAGATGGACGACCGGTACAAATTGTTGAAGCCCGGGCAGCGCGTCGTCGATCTCGGCGCGGCGCCAGGCGGCTGGTGTCAGGTCTCGGTCGAGCGGGTGGGATCGTCGAACGATGATATCCGCGTGGTCGGGATCGATTTTCTCGAGGTCGATCCGGTCTCAGGCACCGAAATCCTCTTGATGGACTTTCTCGATGATGACGCGCCGGATCGGCTGATCGAGACGCTCGGCGGCGCGCCCGATATCGTTCTGTCGGATATGGCGGCCCCGACCATCGGCCACCGCCAGACCGACCACCTTCGCACGATGCATCTGTGCGAAGTCGCCGCCGATTTCGCGGTGCGAACACTGCGACCCGGCGGGCACTTTCTGTGCAAGACGTTTCAGGGCGGGACCGAGCGGGATCTCCTCGACCTCCTGAAGCGCAATTTCAAGGCGGTTCACCACGTGAAGCCGCCGGCGAGCCGCGACGGATCGGTCGAGCTCTATATCCTCGCCAAGGATTTCAAGGGAAGGCGCGAGAGCCAAGGGGCGGACAAGGCCGAAGACCCGGAGGCCGGGCCGCTCGGCTGACGGCGGCTGTCGTTCATTCCGCCGGAACCGAACGTCCCGCAACTTCGTCGCCGGCTTTCGAGGAAAGCGAGAGGAACGGCAGGGCCGCCATCATCATCAGCACGCCCGCAGCCGTGAAGGCGAGCGCGAAGTCGCTGATCTGGGGCGTCGTCGTGCCCATCATCGACATACCGGCTTCCAGAACGATCCCGGCGATGGCGACACCCATGGCGATCGAGACCTGCTGCGTCGCGGCCAGCATGGCCGTGGCATCGCCCGTCTCCTGCGTCGACAGATCGGCAAAGCCCAGCGTGTTGATGCCGGTGAAGAAGAGAGAGCGAAAGAAACCGCCGACCAGCAGCAGCGCGACCAGCGCGATGATGGAGCCGGACAGTGTCTCAAGACCGATCGCAAGGATAAGACTGCCGCCAACCAGCGCCGAACAGATCAGCGTGGAGCGGAAACCGAAGCGTCTCAGAATCGGCTTGGCGAGTAGCTTCATCGTGATGGCACCGCCCATGGACGCGCTGGCGACGAGCCCCGACTGGAGAGCGGTGTAGCCGTATCCGAGTTGCAGCATCAGCGGCAGCAGAAACGGCACCGCGCCGGTTCCCACGCGAAACAGCGTCCCCGCGACGACGCTGACACGAAGGGTCGCGATCCGGAGAAGGCTCAGGCGCACGACGGGAGTCGCGGCCAGACGCGCGTGGCGGATGTAGAAGGCGCCGGACACCGCGCCCGCAATCACGAGGAACACGCCGAAGATGGGCGGCAGAGCCGGAAGCGAAATGACCGAGAAGCCGAAGACGAGACCGGCGCAGGCAAAGCCCGAAAGAAGAAAGCCCGGCGCGTCGAAGGAAACCCCGCGCACGCGCTCCACGAACGGCAAAAACCGGGTGGCGAGCAGAATGCCGATCGCCCCTATGGGCAGATTGATGAGGAAGATCCAACGCCAGTCGGAATAGGTGGAAATGGCACCGCCGAGCGGCGGGCCGATCAGCGGGCCGATCAGCGCGGGGATGGTGAACCAAGCCATGGCGTTGACGAGATCACCCTTGGGCACCGCGCGCACCAGAAGCAGGCGGCCGACCGGCGTCATCATCGCCCCGCCCATGCCCTGCAGAAAGCGGGAAGCGATGAAAGCCTCGAGCGAGGAAGAAAGCGCGCAGCAAAGCGATCCGACCATGAAGACGGCGATCGCAAGCCGGAAGATGTTCTTGGCGCCAAAACGATCGGCCAGCCGTCCCGAGATCGGAATGAAGACCGCCAGAGACACGTAATAGCTGGTCAGCGCCAGCTTGAGCGCAATCGGGCTCGTGTTCAGATCCGCTGCGATGACCGGCAGGGAGGTCGCGATGACGGTCGCATCCATCGTCTCCATAAAGAGCGCGACGGCCAGCACGATCGGAACAATCCGGGTCAATCCTCATCTCCTGATGGTCGGAAAGGCTGTCTGCGAACGCGGATCAGAGAAGCCGTGAAAGGGCAGCGGGAACCGGAACATAGGCGCTCCTTCACCGGCTCGCAGGGGTGACCGAGCGTTGAACGGATCGAAACGATTAATCCGAAATTCGCTGATCGCTGATCGCTGATCGCTGATCGCTCGGCGATAACGAATTTAAAAAGCGTTCAAGTGCCGCGCGGGCTTTGGATCGCCCTTCCATCACGATCACATTGCCGCATCTTGCCGGCGGGCGGCCGTGACCAAAGTCTCCGTTTCACCAGGACGCGAATTTCGATGGGAGACATGCCGCCATGGCCGACAGACCGAAAGAGCGGATGACGCGCCGACAGGCCCTCGCGGCAGGCTCTGCCCTGGGCTTGGCCACCGCCGGGCTCACCGGCGGCGCAAACGCGCAGGATACGAACGACGCGGCAAATACAAAGGTGGAGGCCGATATCTCCAAATCCCAGATGATGACGCCCGGCTGGAGCCGCTTCGACCTTGGCTATGCACGGATCACCACCGTGCTCGACGGATTGCGGCCCGGCGATGGTCCCCACCCGACCTTCGGGATGGAACAGAGCCAGGACGCGATGGCCGAGCTGATGCGGGCGAACTTCTTGCCGGAGCAACGCATCATATCCTATTTTACACCGACCCTCGTCGAGCTTGATGACAATCTCATCCTCTTCGATACGGGCTTCGGCGAAGGCGGCCGGGAAAACGGTCGTGGAAAGCTCGTGGAACGCATGGAATCGGCCGGCTACGGCACCGACGCCGTGACGATCGTCGTGCTGACCCATTTGCACGGCGACCACATTCAGGGGCTCGTGAAGGGCGATGGCAGCCCGGTTTTCCCGAATGCGCGCTATGTCACCGGCCGTGCGGAATGGGATTACTGGACTTCCGGGGAAGCCGAAAACGGCCCTCAACCCGGCAATGCGGAACTGGTCGCCAACCTCCTCGTGCCGCTGAAAGACCAGTTCACCTTCCTTGCCGATGGCGAGGAGGTGGTGACCGGGATCACTGCGATGGCCGCCTTCGGCCATACGCCGGGCCACATGATCTTCGAGATCGAATCGGAAGGCCAACGGCTGATGCTGACAGCCGATACGGCGAACCACTTCGTCGCTTCGCTTCAAAAGCCCGAATGGCATGTGAAATTCGATCTCGACAAGGAAAAGGCCGTCGAGACGCGCAAACGGGTGTTCGACAGGATCGCCGAGGAACGGCTGCCCTTCATCGGCTATCACATGCCGTTCCCGGCCGTGGGCTACGTCGAGAAGATGGAAGACGGCGGGTATCGCTTCATTCCCGAGAGCTATCAGCTGGAAGTCGCGGCCGAGAAATCGTAATAGCGCACGGCCGGACATCGACCACACAAGACACCCCACCGAGAGGAGATCCCATGGCCGATCGCCCCGCCGTGCTTTTCGTCTGCCTCGGCAATATCTGCCGCTCGCCCCTTGCCCAGGCGGCGCTCGCGGCTGAGGCCGAACGGCTGGGTCTCGACGTCGAAATCGATTCGGCGGGCACCGGCGACTGGCATGTGGGCAACCCGCCGGACAGCCGCGCGCAGGTCGTTTCGAAACGCAATGGTGTCGATATTTCGCACTATGCCGCGCGGCAGGTGAGGCCCGAGGATTTCCACCACTTCACCCATATCATCGCGCTCGATCGCGAAAACCTCGCCAATCTTGAGCGACTGAGACCGGCAGACGGAACGGCAAAGCTCAGCCTGTTGCTCGATCATGTGAAGGGGCGTGGCGGCGAGGCTGTCGCCGATCCTTATTACGGCGGGGCGGAAGGCTTCGAGACGACCTGGGCGGACGTGACGGCCGGGGCGCAAGCTCTCGCACAAAGCCTGACGAAGACAGGTCGAACCCCTTGAACGCCCTGGCGCAGGAAGGTGCGAGACTGCTCGGCGCAACGCTTGCCGGCTCTCGATCGCTTGGCGGCGGCAGCCTCTCGCAACTGATGTCCATCGATCTTGAAGACGGGCGCTCCGTGATCGTCAAGGGCGGGCCATCTCCTGAAGCCGAAGCAGCGATGCTGGAGGCAATCGCGGCCAGCGGCGCCCCTGCCCCACACGTTCTTGGCGTCAGCGAAACAGCTTTCGTCATGGAGATCATGCCCGAAGGCGGACATCTCTCAAGTGCATGGGCAAGCGTCGGCGCCGCCGTCCGCACGCTCCACGCCGCGACCGGCAAGCGTTATGGCTGGAACTGCGACTTTGCATTCGGCGCCGTCGAAATCCGAAACGACTGGTCTGAAGACTGGCCGCGCTTCTGGTCCGAGAACAGGCTCCTCAACACCTGCCCGCATGTTCCAGGCCCAATGGCCAGGCGCCTCGAACGGCTGTCGAAGACGATCGCCGACCGTTTGCCGGCGAGGCCGAAAGCCTCCCTGCTTCACGGCGATCTCTGGTCCGGCAACGTGCTGGTTTCGGGATCAGAGATCAGCGCCCTGATCGATCCGGCCTGTTATTACGGTCACTCGGAGGTCGATCTTGCGATGCTCCACCTCTTTGGCTCGCCAAGCGATACCTTCTACGCGGCCTATGGCGAACTCGAACCCGGCCACGAGGAGCGGCGCGCGATCTATACGCTCTGGCCGGTGCTGGTGCATCTTCGCCTTTTCGGCAGCGGATATCGCGGGCACACGGAGCGTCTGCTCGATCAGCTAAGCGTATGATCAGGTGCCAGAGACACGCCGCCTTATCGCGCCACGCCCCTGAACGAAGCGCATCGCGGCAGCTTCGCAAAGGGCGCCTTTATGTCCCAAGACTTCGTCGAACAGCTTCAGCACCAGCGGCTGGGGATCGGGCGGCTGGCTGCAGAGCGGCGTGAGAGCCTGCGCGGCCTCCACGGGCGGCAACCGATCCGCCAGGAGACCAAGCGCGACCGCCGTCGAACGCCTGACGCCAAGCAGGCCATGAACAAGAAGCCTGCCGTCTTCCGGTATGCCGCGCGCGAAAGTGAGAAGCCTCTCGACCATCTCCACATCGGGTGCATTCGGTGCCTTCAGGTCGTCGATATCGTCGAAGCTGACAAAACACTGATGCTCAGGGCTCAAGCCACGCGGACCAAGGTAGGAGTGCCCCGGCAATTTGATCGAAATTACATGGGTTGCAGCAAGTTCGGGAAACTTGCGCCGGGCTTCGGACTGCCCCCTGACGAGAAGCTCAGCCGAGAAACGCCGGTTCTTCTCACTGGCAAGACCTGTCTCGTCCGCGGATTCCGGCATCGCAGAGCTGTCGAGCACGGATGTCTTCAATGCAGGCATTCGCGATTTCCAGAAACCGTTATCCGAGGTTCGGATAGCAGAAATCCGGCTCTGACAATACAGTATCGTCAGCGACCTTTAGTAACGTTTTCAACAGGTCGGAACGGCGAAATTCGCCGAGCGCGCATCAATCTACGATCGGCTGCCCCAAAAAAGTTGAGGGCGGATCGCATTTTTTTCGCAGCGACCGGAACCAACTCTTAAGGCGATTGTTCTCAAAGTACCCCAAGCGATCATCCCCCTCGATCGCATATACCCCAAGCGATCTCCCCCGATCGCAAATACCCCGCAGATGAAAAAGGACGGCTTCCCCTCGCCGTCCTTTTTCATGTCTGGCGCCTGGAAAATGCGATCCTTCGGCAAGATGTCGGCTTTTTGAAACGATCAAGCCTTCGTGTAGGCGATCGCGCTTCATGTCAGACTGTGAAACCGCTATTGAGGCGCGGATTATCCTCCCTTGTGGCATCAATTTCATGCAAATCGGCATTCTGATCGCTTTCGCCGGCTATTTCGCCTTTGCCTGCGGCGATGCCACCTTGAAGGCTATCGGAAGCGGACTGCCGATCTTCGAGATCGGCTTTTACACGTCCCTCTTCGCCTTCCTGCCGGCGCTCTTCACCAAGCGCCCGGACGACAACTGGCGCAACGTCTTCATTCCCAACCGGCCGTTTCTTCTCGCGTTGCGTGTCGCCTTCGGCGTCGTCGGCATGCTGAGCGCCGTGGTCGCCTTCACGACACTGCCGCTCGCCGAAGCCTATGCGTTGATCTTTCTCCTGCCGATCTTCGTGACCGTCTTCTCGGCGGTCTTCCTGACGGAAGAGATCGGCTGGCGCCGCTGGAGCGCGGTCATCGCGGGCCTTGTCGGGGTGATTCTCGTCGTCCGCCCGGGCTTTCAGGAGCTGAGACCCGGTCATCTCGCGGCGATCTCAGCCGCCATCTGCGGCGCTGGTACGGTGCTCGTATTGCGAAAGATCGGGTCCAGCGAACGGCGGGTGACGCTGATCGGCAGCGTGCTTCTTGGCGCGGTCGTCTTTAACGGCGTGCTGATGCTGCCGACCTATGCCGATCCGATGCCGGTCATGGCGCTTCTCGTCTTCGCCGGTCTTTGCATCGGGCTTGGCCAGACGGGGCTCGTCTTCGCTACGCGGTTCGCGCCGGCCTCCCATGTCGCGCCGGTCCAGTACAGCCAGATCGTCTGGGCCGCCGTGCTCGGAGCCCTCTTCTTCGGCGAGTTTCCAGATGCGATCGCCTATGCCGGGATGGCGCTGATCGGTTTCTCGGGGCTCTTCACCTTCATCCGTGAGCGCAAGAAGACGCGCTGGTGGCAGCGCTACCCGCTGATCCGCAACCGCTGACCGGGCGCCTCGAGACGATCAGGCCTTGCGCGCCATCCGGGCCGCGCGGCGGGCGCGGGCTTCGTCGATGCTGTCGAGTGTCACCTCGGGCAGCTTCGTACGCCAACCGGTGGCGGCGATCGTGACGATGCGATTGCCGCGAAAATCCTTTTCCACGGTGATCAGGCCCCGCTCCTCCATGAAGGACAGAAGGAACCGGCCCCGCGACGGCGAATGGCTGCCATAGGCCTTTGCCAGCATCTCGTCGGATGGGCACTCGGCCTCGTCGCGCGCCGCCCGCGCCAGCATCATGAAGACGCCCTGCATCTCTTCGGGCAGTTCCGAGGACACCGCGACGACATCAGCCCATTCGCCATCGGTCTCGTCACCGGCGATCCCGGCGCGCGCCAGGGAAAGCCTGCGGCGGAACGCCCCCATATCGGTCTCCGCACCGCGCAACCGCTTCAGCCGGCAATGGGTGAGAAACTCCTGATAGAGCACCGGCACCGGGCGGAACGCGGCATCCGGGTCCTCCAGCATTTCGGCGAAGATCGTGTCGACCGCCTCGGCGCGCTCTTCCGGCGAACGGGGATCGTCGTCGATCGGGGCGCCGGCATCATTCGCCGGCCCCGATGAAATCACCTGGGTGAGAAGCTCGGAGGTTTCCACGCGCGGCGTCTCACAGGTGGACACCGCCTGGGAGACCCGCGCTTCCGGGCGACGCGCCAGGGCTCGCTCGGCGGTGCGCTCGGGCTCCGGCGTCGTCAGCACGAGATCGGCGAGATCGTCCGGCGAAACATCGGGAAGTGGCATCAGCGTCGGACGGCCGGACCGCGCAGAGGTTTCGACGGTCCCGATGCGGATCGGGATAGGCCGGCGGAAGAGCGCGGGGCCAAGTGCGATGAAATTGCCGGTTTCGAGATCGCGGAAGCGTTCGGCCCCGCGCCGGTCGATGCCGATGAGATCGGCGGCGCGCTGCATGTCGATATCGAGAAAGGTCCGGCCCATCAGGAAGTTGGAGGCTTCCGCCGCGACGTTCTTGGCAAGCTTGGCGAGACGCTGCGTCGCGATGACGCCGGCGAGCCCGCGCTTTCGGCCACGGCACATGAGATTGGTCATCGCGCCGAGCGAGGCGCGCCGCGCTTCTTCCGAATGCTCGCCAGACATGGCCGGCGCAAAGAGATGGGCCTCGTCGACGGCGATCAGCATGGGATACCAATAGGCGCGATCGGCTTCGAACAGCCCGTTCAGAAACGCGGCCGCGCACTGCATCTGAACATCGGCGTCCAGACCCTCGAGCGTCAGGACGACGGATGCCCGGTGCTGACGGATGCGGTTCGCGATTCGCGCCAGATCGTTCGGCGTCCTGTTGGCGTCGACCACGACATGGCCGAACCGATCGGCGAGCGTGACGAAATCCCCCTCGGGATCGATGATCGCCTGCTGCACCCAGCCTGCGCTTTTTTCGAGAAGCCGGCGCAGGAGGTGGGATTTGCCCGAGCCGGAATTGCCCTGCACCAGAAGCCGCGTCGACAGGAGCTCTTCGAGATCGAGCTCCGCCGGTTCGCCCGTATGCGTGGTTCCGAGATCGACGGCGACTGTCACGAGACTGATGGCTCCATGTTGGTCGAAGGTTCTGCCGGCGGACGACAGCCCGGCGCGCCGTCTTCTAGCACGAGACGGCCGCATGTCCGGGAACGCCTTCGTGACCATCCACAGCTGATTGTCGACCGGTGGAAACCGCAAACACAAAACGACCCCTTCGGACGGTCTCGGTGTCCGGAAGGGGTCGATCGAATGGTGTCAAACCTTGCGTCGTTCCGCATGTCAGGAAGAGACGATACGGGGTCCACCAACCACGCCAGCGACGCACCCCTTGTAGCATCGACTTGCCTTTTGGTTTCGCCGGCAAAACGCTTTCCACAGACAAGAGCTGTGGACAATGAGCGGCTTCTCCCCATCGTGGAACCTCAGGCACATGGCTCTGCGACGATGCGTCACCGAGACGAAAGGCTTGCTCCAAATCGTCGCAAACGTCTGTACGTCCTGACGCTTTGCGATTAGTTCCATCATGGTGCAGCGCCGCAAAAGGTGTTTCGCCGGCCCTTCAGTTCCGGAGACGATGCCCCGCCATGCTCGAAAGTTTCGATCCCGTCCTTCTTGCCCGGATCCAGTTCGCCTTCACGGTGTCGTTCCACATCATCTTTCCGGCGTTCTCGATCGGGCTCGCCTCCTATCTCGCGGTGGTTCTGACGCTCCACACAACGACCGGCCGGGAAGTCTACATGGACATCTTCCGGTACTGGGTGAAGATTTTCGCCATCGCCTTCGGCATGGGCGTCGTCTCCGGCATCACCATGAGCTACCAGTTCGGCACGAACTGGTCGGTCTTTTCCGATAAGACCGGACCCATCCTCGGCCCGCTGATGGCCTATGAGGTGCTGTCGGCCTTCTTCCTGGAAGCCGGCTTTCTCGGCATCATGCTGTTCGGCCGCAAGAAGGTGGGGCCGACGCTGCACCTGATCGCGACATGGGTGGTCGCCATCGGCACGCTCGGATCGGCCTTCTGGATCCTGTCGGTGAATTCGTGGATGCAGACGCCTGCCGGTTTCGCCATGAACGAAGTCGGGCAGTTCGTCGCCACCGACTGGTGGGCGGCGGTCTTCAACCCGTCCTTCCCCTATCGCCTCGTCCATATGGTGCTCGCCGCCTATCTCACGACGGCGTTCGTCGTCGGCGGCGTCGGCGCATTCCACCTCCTGCGCAACCGGAGCAACGCGGCGGCCCGGACGATGTTCTCCATGGCCATGTGGATGGCGGCGATCGTCACGCCGATCCAGATCTTCGCCGGCGACCTGCACGGCGTCAATACGCTCGAGCACCAGCCCGCGAAGATCGCCGCGATGGAAGGGCACTTCGAATCGAACACCGATGGCGCGATGCCCCTGACCCTGTTCGGCATTCCGGACATGGAAGCCGGCGAGATGAAGCACGCCGTTTCCGTTCCCTATCTCGGCTCCATCATCCTCACCCATTCGCTCGACGGCGAGGTGAAAGGCCTCGACGCGTTTCCACGCGAGGACTGGCCGAATGTCGGGATCGTCTTCTGGTCCTTCCGGCTGATGGTGGGTCTCGGCTTCGCCATGCTCGGCATCGGGTTGTGGTCCCTCTGGGCACGCTACAGGGGCACGCTCTACGAGAGCACATGGCTGCAGCGGGCGAGCGTCTTCATGGGTCCGATGGGCTTCGTCGCGGTGCTTGCCGGCTGGATCACCACGGAGGTCGGGCGCCAGCCCTTTACGGTCTATGGCCTGCTCAGAACGAGCGACAGCGTTTCGCCGGTCGCCGTGGAGGCGGTGGGCACATCGCTGATTGCGTTTATCGTCGTTTATTTCATTTTGTTCGGCGCAGGCACGTTCTACATCCTTCGGCTGATGTCGAGAGAGCCCTCGCCCTGGGATCTCGATGAGCCGGCCCGCCATCCGATCCGCACGGCCGGTATCACGCCCGTTCAGGCGCTCGAAAGCCAGCGGCGGCCGGATCCGACCACCACTCCGGCTGAGTAAAAGGACCAGAAGATGTATTCAGTCGATCTCACTGTCATCTGGGCCTTTCTCATCGCCTTCGCCGTGATCACCTATGTGATCCTCGACGGGTTCGATCTCGGAACGGGCATCCTGTTTCCGTTTCTCGGCAACCGGACCAATCGCGACATCGCGATGAACTCCGTCGCCCCGATCTGGGACGGAAACGAAACCTGGCTGATTCTCGGTGGCGGCGGCCTCTTCGCCGTCTTCCCGCTTGCCTATGCGATCATCATGCCGGCGATCTACGCGCCGATCATCATCATGCTGCTCGCGCTGATCTTTCGCGGCGTCGCCTTCGAATACCGCTTCAAGACCGAACGCGGCCGCTGGCTATGGGACGTCTCGTTTTTCATCGGATCGCTCTTTGCCGCATTTTCTCAGGGAGTTGCGCTCGGCACCCTCGTTCAGGGCATCGATGTCGCAGGACGGGCCTATGCCGGCGGCTGGTGGGACTGGCTGACACCGTTTTCGATAGCGACCGGCTTCGCGGTGGTCTTCGGCTACGCCCTTCTCGGCGCGACCTGGCTGGTGATGAAAACGGAAGGTGACGTCGCCGCGCGCGCCCGCCGCTACGCCGTTCTTCTCGGCGTCATCACGCTGTGCGCCATCGGCGGGGTCTCACTCTGGATGCCGTTCCTGGAGGAACGGTTCTATGCGCGCTGGTTCTCGTTGCCGGAGTTCTTCTATGTGATGCCCGTACCGCTGTTCACGGCTTTCGCCGCGTTCAGCCTGTTTCATTCCCTGCTGAAAGGCGGCGAAATCCGGCCGTTCGTCTCGGCCCTCTCCCTGTTCGTCCTCGGCTATGTGGGGATCGGCATCTGCTTCTGGCCGTTCATCATCCCGCCGACGGTGACGATCTACGAAGCCGCCGCGCCGGAAAACGCGCAGATCTTCCTGCTCGTCGGGGCAAGTATACTGATCCCGCTCATCCTCATCTACACGGCCTATGCCTACTACGTGTTTCGAGGAAAGGTCTCGGCGGACACGGGATATCACTGATGCAGCACTCGGACGGGACGCGAGACACGCGCGAAAAGAGGGGCCCCGATCCGGACATGCCGGATACGCTTGCCAAGCGGCTCGGCTGGTTCGTGCTTCTCTGGCTGGGCGGGATCGCGGCGGTCTCGGCCCTCGCCTACGGCATTCGGGCGGTGCTGATCGGGTAAGACCTGACGCCCTCAAAGGCGTCCTCTGCATGACCGATCAGATCCCTGAATAGGCATGGCGTGCCGGTCCGACATCCCGGGCGACAATTGATGAAGCTTGCAATTTGATGACGCGTGCCATGCCGAGAATGCACATCTGATGTGCAATTCACTGCACTTCTTTTCATCACCAATGCTATTTATATAAACAGTCAAGAGCGACGCGATGGCCAAGATCCTCAAGGGACCGAGACACGCGCTTCGAACTTTCATTCATTCGCCAAAGAGCTGCCGCCGATGCGTGAGGACGCGTCGGGTTCTCGTTTTCAGTACAGGAGTTTCCTCACATGTTCCGCGCTTTCGCCACCCAATTCGCCCAGATGCGCACCCGTTCCCGCGATGTCCGCAAGCTGCGCATGATGGGCGACCGTGAACTTGCCGATATCGGGCTGCTTCGCACCGAAATCGAAGACGCCGTTCGCTGGGGTCGCCGCTGATACGGCCTCATGGACGATAGCGGCTTGAGGCAACACAGCGGAAAGACGATACCGACGCCTTTATGGCCGGTCTTCCTTCGAAGGCCGGCTTTGTCGTTTTGAAACGAGCGCTCGCCGGGTTCGTCCGGCGACACAGAAAGATCAGAGCGTCTTCGTCAGATGCCAGTGCACGACCGTCATCGACGGTTTGAAGCCGCGGTAGGGCCCGACTTTCCGAGCGTTTTCGACGCCAATGCGGGAGAGTTCGCCGCCGAAGCGGGCATGAAGATCGATCAGGATCGCTTCGGATTCGAGCGTGACGGCGTGAGCGACGAGACGCCCGCCCGGCTTGAGACTCTCCCAGCAGTCATCGAAGATGCCGTCGGTCAGGCCGCCGCCGATGAAGATCGCGTCCGGTGCCTCAAGCCCCGCAAAGGCGGCCGGAGCCTGCCCGGAGATGATCTGGAGGTCCGGCACTCCGAGAGAGCCGGCGTTTTCCGCAATCATTGCGCAACGGTCCTCGCGCGGCTCGATGGCGATTGCGGACAACCGCGCATCGGCGCGCAGCCATTCGATGCCGATCGAGCCGCAGCCGGCGCCTACATCCCACAACAGATCGCCCGGAATGGGCGCAAGCGCCGCGATCGCCAGGGCACGCATGACGCGCTTGGTCATCTTGCCGTCGTGGACGAAGGCATCGTCAGGCAATCCGGGAACACGCGGGCGCGGCGTTGCGGCAAGCCCGGCGCGGCACTCGACCGCGACCGTGTTCAATGGGCCGACATCGGCAAGATGGAAGTCGGCGGCACGGGTCTCGCGCACCCGTTCTTCGTAACCGCCGAGATTTTCGCAGACCACGAGCCTGCTCTGGCCATAGCCACGAGCCGTCAGAAGCTTGGCGATCTCTCGCGGGCCATCGCTCCCGCCGGTCAAGACGATGAGCCGGGCATCAGGCGCTGCGTGCCGCACCAGGTTTTCGACCGGCCTGCCATGGGCGGTCAGGCAGGCGCAGTCCTGAAGCGGCCATGAAAGGCGGGCAGCGGCAAGCTGAAAGGCGGAAAGCCACGGGATGACATGCAGCGCATCGGGCCCGAAACGCTTGGCGAGTGTCGCCCCGACACCGTACCAGAGCGGATCGCCGGTCGCGAGAACGACGACATTCTCGCCGGCAAGGTCTTCGATGGCTTCGAGATTGGCTTCGAAGGGCGAAGCCCACGCGGTCTGTTCGGCCCGCGTTGAACCCAGCATTGCGAGATGACGCTCACCGCCAAAGATCGCATCGGCCTCTGCAAGCGCGATATGCGCCTCATCCGACAAAGTAGAGAGCCCGTCCTCGCCGATCCCGATGATCGTCAGCCAGGCCGCGTCAGCCGCCATCGCTGTCTCCCTGGCCCAGCCCCTTGGCAAGAGCGTTCACCGCCGCCGCCGCCATGGCGCTGCCGCCTAAACGCCCATCGAGGGTAACAAAGGGCACGCCGCGCGAATTGGCCTTGAGTTCGGCCTTCGCCTCGGCCGCACCGACGAAACCCACCGGAAGGCCGATGATGAGCGCCGGCTTCGCCATGCCCTCGTCGAGCTTTTCGAGAAGCCGGAAGAGCGCGGTTGGCGCGTTGCCGATCGCAACCACGGAGCCTTCGACGACATCGTTCCAGAGATCGATCTGAGCGGCGGACCGGGTGGTCTCGTCGCGGCGGGCGATCTCGCGAACCTTGGGAAGGTTCAGCCGGCAGACCACCTTGTTGTCGGCTGGCAGCGATGAACGGATGATGCCATGAGCCACCATCTCGGCATCGACGATGACGCTGGCGCCCGCTTCAAGCGCGGCACGACCGGCCTCCACGGCCCCGTCCGAAATCGTCAAGCCGTCGGCCACCTCCGGCATGCCGCAGGCATGGACGATCCGAATGACGAGTTCGTGGGCGGATTCGTCGAAGGGAGCAAGATCCACCGCCTCGCGGATCTGGCGAAAGCTCTCGGCATAGATCTGATCGGGGATACGCAGATAGTCGAGGCGCGGTTTGCCGCCATTTCCGGCCTGCGAGGACGAGGCCCCCGTGCCAGCGGCCTGCTGCCAGCCAAGGCCGGCGATCCAGCCTTCCTCGGCGAGCACGGTTTCAATCTCGTCGGCGGCAAGATCCGAGGGCGCTGAGAGATAGGATTTGAAGCGGTTTTCCACATCGCGCTTGGCGAAGATCTCAGCCAGCGTTTCCACCTGATCGGCATCGAGCGGGCGACCGCCCTGCCGTGCGATCTCGAAGAGGCTCGGATAGATCTCGGCCAGGACGATCGGCGCGTCCATCGTCTCCGAAAAGCGCGTCTCGAAGGGCCAGACGGCGATCTTTTCGGCAAATTCCTCGTCCCGCCGCAGTTTCTCGAGCTGGGCAATGCCGGTCATCGCCTGACTGCCGACGCTTCCGGTGTAATGCATCTTCCAGACCGGCTGGGCGCGATCCGTACGGGCCTCTGAAAGGCGCTTCTCGGGAAAGATATCCGGATAGGGCTCGGGCTTCTTCGGCGAAAGGCCCGGAATATCCTGAAATTCCGGGCGCCCCCAGAACATCGGCGCGTGGGCGAGCTTGTCGCGATTGATTCGTCCTGCGATCTCGAAGCGATTGTTGAGATTGGAATCCATGTCCTGGATATTGCCGGCGAGATAACCCCAGAGCGCCTGCCAGGATGCTTCTCCCGCGATCGCTTCGGCGGCGCCGCGCGGATAGCCGAAGGGAAAATCGAACCCGGCGAAGATCCGCTGTCCCGCCTCCAGCCTCTCGCGGAAGAACTGTCGGAGCTTCGCCATCGCGCCGGCGCGTGTCGAAATATTGATCGTCTCGATCAGCCGCACCGCATCATTCTCGCGTTCGGCAAAGCTCATCCAGATCGAATTCGCGCCGACCGCCGGCACATTGGCGGCGGACCAGTCGACGACGACGTAGGCATCAAAAAGCGGCAAACCGTATAACTTTCAGTTTTCCCAGACCCTTAGCGCAGTGTCTTTCGGGGAGATCCCGGTCTCTTTCGATAGCGAGTCCCCATGCGCTCCATAGCCAAGCCAGCATCACGGAAAAGCGGCGAAAGTCCAGCGCGAGCGCCACATTTGCCACGGCTTTGAGCCCTCCTTTCCCGATCGTGCAAGCATGAGGCAAGCTTGACCGTCGGCATCGGGCGAAGACCTTCTCAGAGAGACGAGACGAGATGACCGCCGTCGACCACAAGTTCCGAGCCGGTCATGTAGGCTCCGGCATCGGACGAGAGCAGCAGGAGCGCGCCGTCGAGATCGGTATTCCGGCCGAGCCTGCGCTGGGGAATACGTTTGATCAGCGCCTTGCCGGCATCGGTGGCGAAGAAGTCGGCGTTGAGCGGCGTCTCGATATAGCCGGGGCAGAGCGCGTTGACGCGGATGCCGTAGCGAGCCCATTCGAGCGCCATCGACTTGGTCATCTGGATCATGCCGGCCTTGGAGACCGAATAGGGCATGACGCCGCCCGCTACGCGAAGACCGAGGATTGAGGCGATATTGACGATCGAGCCGCCCCGTTCGGCTTGCCGCATTGCCTTTGCCGCAGCCTGGGCGACGAGAAACGCCCCTTTCAGATTGGTGTCGACCACCTTGTCCCACTCACCGGGTTCGACCTCGATCGCCGCATGTGTGAGGGTGACACCGGCATTGTTGACCACGATGTCGAAAGGTCCCTCCGCGAAGACATTTGCGACGCTTGCCTCATCGGTCACGTCGAGTTCGGCGGCCTTCGCCTTGCCGCCCGCGCCGGTGATCTCCTCGACATTTTCCTTCAGCGCCGCCAGCCGCCGCGCAGCCAGCGTCACCTCGGCGCCGGACGTGGCAAGAACCTTGGCGAAATGCTCTCCGAGCCCGCCGGAGGCCCCGGTCACGAGCGCGGTTTTTCCACTGAGATCGACATGCATGACTGCGCCCTCCCGTTCGGCATCGAATTGAGTGGTCCGCAATCCGCGAACGCGATGCTTTCCAAGCCGAGCTAGGACAAAGCGCGGACCGCAACAGGGGCAATACAGCCGCCCTTTTCTTCGGCCGTTCCCATGACCTCATCACGAACTCACTGGCAAGGCGAGGCCAAGCGCCTATTGTGCAAATCAAGGCCGAACCCTTCGGCCAGCATTCGCAGCGCTTCTTGGATGGCGCGCGATACGAACGCGTTGGGAGGCGCTTCGATGGATTTCAGAATTTCGCCGGAGCTCGAAAAGCTGCGGACAAAGGTGGCGGATTTCGTGGAGAGCGAAATCATGCCGCTGGAAGGGCGGTCCGACGCCTATGATGGACACGGCAATATCGACGAGATGCTGCTCTCCGACCTGCGCGCAAAGGCCAGGAAAGCTGGCCTCTGGTGCCCGCAGCTGAAGCGCGAGAACGGTGGTCTGGGCCTCTCGAAGACCGGCATGTCCGTTCTTTACGAGGCGATGAACCGCTCGATCTTCGGCCCTGTGGTCTTCAATTGTGCAGCGCCCGACGACGGCAATATGATGGTGCTCGAAGCGCTCGGCACCGACGAACAGAAAGAGCGCTGGCTGAAGCCGATCGTGGAGGGCAAGGTGCGCTCGGCCTTCGCGATGACAGAACCCGCGCCCGGCGGCGGGTCAGACCCGTCCATGATGCTGACCAGGGCCGTTCGCGACGGCGACGACTGGGTGGTCAACGGGCGCAAATGGTTCATCACCGGCGCGGAAGCGGCGGACCATTTCATGCTGCTTGCCAAGACAGCCGACGACAAGCGGCGCGGCCATACCTGCTTCCTCTTCCACAAGAGCCGGCCCAACTGGCGGATCGTCCGGCGCATTCCGATCATGGGCCCGGAAGAGCATGGCGGGCACTGCGAACTCGAGTTCGAGAATTTTCGCATCCCCCATTCCGATATCCTTGGCGAGGAAGGACGGGGCATCAAGGTCGTTCAGACGCGGCTCGGGCCTGCACGCCTCACCCACTGCATGCGCTGGCTGGGTCTTGCCAAGCGCTGCGTCGAGATCGCGACCGAATATGCCGAACGCCGCGAGGGCTTCGGGGTGAGGCTCATCGATCGCGAGAGCGTGCAGGTCATGCTCGGCGATCTTGCCATGCAGATCGAGGTCGGCCGGCTTCTGGTGATGAAGGCGGCCTGGGAGATCGACCAGGGCCGCTATGGTCAGAAGGAAATCTCCATGGCCAAGATCCACGTCGCCAATCTCATCCACACGGCGGCGGATCGGGCGATCCAGATCAACGGCGCGCGGGGGTATTCGGCGGACACCGTCCTCGAATGGATCTACCGCTATGCCCGGCAGGCCCGGCTGGTCGACGGTGCGGACGAGGTGCACAAAATGGTGCTCAACCGTCATCTCGGCGATCTCGGCACCGATTTCTGGGCCTGGGACGTGGAGGGAGAGGATGCGTGATGAAGAGCATCTGAGACCCCGTCCGGCGAACTTCAATCCGCTGACGCCGCTCGACTTCCTCGACCAAGCGGTGAAATCCCTTCCGACGAAGCGCGCCGTCATCTGGCGTGGCCGAAGCTGGACCTGGTGCGAGTTTCACGGGATCGTTCTCCGCCTCGCCGAAGCGCTGAAGGACCGCGGCATCCAAAAGGGTGATGTCGTATCGGTCATGTGCCCTAACCGGCCGGAAATGCTGGCGGCCCATTACGCCGTCCCCGCGATCGGCGCGGTGCTGAATTCGGTGAATACGCGCATCGGGGCGAAGGACGTCGCCTTCATTCTGAACCATGCCGAAAGCCGTCTGATACTCGCCGATCCGACCTCGGCTGAAACGGCGCATTTAGCGGCTGAGGAAGCCGGCGTTCCGGTCGAGGTGTTCGCGGACAACGGCGATGACGGAGACGGGCTGGCGCTTCTTTCAGGCGAAACGCCGCCGGCCATCGACCTGATGGCCGAGATCACCGACGAATGGCAGCCGATCGCCCTCAACTATACATCCGGCACGACGGGCAATCCGAAAGGCGTCGTGCTGCATCATCGCGGCGCATGGCTGAATGCGATCGGCAATATCACGGCTCTGAAATTCGACGATCGGACGGCCTATCTGTGGACGCTGCCGATGTTTCACTGCAACGGGTGGTGTCATACCTGGTCGATCACGGCAGCGGGCGGCACCCATATCTGCCTCGACAAGGTGGAGCCCAAAGCCGTCTTCGAGACGATGGACGCATACGGCGTCACACATCTCTCCTGCGCGCCGGTCGTTCTCTACATGCTCATCAATTCCGATGCGAAAGAGACGCGCGATTCGCGCCGCCGCATCACGGTGGCAACCGGCGGTGCGGCGCCGACAGCCTCTCTCATCAAGCAAATGGACGCGCTCGGTTTCGACTTCATCCATCTCTACGGCCTGACGGAATGCTATGGTCCGACGACGATCCGGGAATTGAGCGAACACGAAGAGAGACTGGGCGTCGAGGAGCGGGCGAACCTGCTCGCGCGGCAGGGCGTGCGGCATCTGTCCGCAAACCGCATCCGAGTTAAAAACGATGCGGGTGAAGAGGTTCCGGCGGACGGCGCGACGGTCGGCGAAATCGTTCTCACCGGCAACACGCTGCTTGCCGGCTATTATCGCAATCCCGAGGAAACCGAGAAGGCATTTTCCGGCGGCGGCTTCCATACCGGCGATCTCGCGGTCAGGCACCCCGACGGCCATATCGAAATCAAGGACCGGGCGAAGGATGTGATCATCACCGGCGGCGAGAATGTCTCGTCGCTCGAGGTTGAGAACGTGCTGTCGAAGCATCCCGACGTTGCCATCGCCGCCGTTGTGGCAAGATCCGACGAGAAATGGGGCGAAATCCCGATGGCCTTCATCGAAGCGAAGGCCGGCACCTCGCCGGAACCGGCCGCGCTCAAGGCCTTCTGCCGGGACCATCTGCCCGGCTTCAAGATCCCGCGCGCCTGGGCCTTCTGCGAATTGCCGAAGACCGCGACGGGCAAGATCCAGAAATACGTGCTGCGCGAAGAGGCAGACAGGACAAAGACAGGTAGCAGGCCGTGAGCGATCAGAACGACGACGAAAAACTCGGCATCGATCCGGACGTTCTCAAACGCTTCCTCGACGATCGTTTCGGAGCCGCCGACGCCTTCACCATCAAGCGGATCAGCGGTGGGCAGTCCAACCCGACATTTCGCATCGGCCATGGCGCGCGCCGGATGGTGCTGCGCAAGCAACCGCAGGGCGAACTCGCCAGGGGCGCCCACCGGATCGACCGGGAATACCGGGTGATGGAGGGGCTCTCGAAAACCGACGTACCCGTGCCGGCGATGATCCTCTACCACGAAGATGACGCGCTTTTGGGAACGCCGTTCTACCTGATGGACGAGGTCGATGGCCGGGTGTTCCACACGGCGGCCATGGACGGGGCGTCTCCAAAGGCGCGTCGCGAAATGTACCTGTCGCTCGCCGATACGCTCGCAAAGCTCCATGCCGCCGACTACGAGGCGGTTGGCCTTGGCACATTCGGCCGGTCGAACGAATATTTCGCGCGCCAGATCGCTCTCTGGAGCGGCCAGCTGGAGGCATCGACCGGCGAGGCGATCCCCGAGCTTGAAACGCTGTCGGACTGGGTGAAGGCAAACCAGCCGGAGGACGACGGCCTCTCGGCGATCGCCCATGGAGATTTCCGGGTCGGGAACATGATGTATGCGCCGGAGGGGACGGATATCGTCGCCGTGCTCGACTGGGAGCTTTCGACGATCGGTCATCCGCTGGCGGATCTCGCCTTCTGCTGCCTGCCCTGGCACACTTCTTCGGATGAATATGGCGGCATTCTCGATCTCGATATCCCGGCACTGGGCATCCCGACGGAAGACGAGTTCATCGCCCGCTACAGGGAGACGATGCCGCAAGTGCCGCCTCCAAGCGCGTTTCACATCGCCTTCGCGCTCTTCCGATTCGCTGTCATCTTCGTCGGGATCGCCGACCGCGCGCGGCGGGGGAACGCGGCCGACCCGGACGCCGAACGATATGGCCCCCTTGCGAAACGCCTTGCGATCAGGGCCCTTGAGGTCATCGAAAGAAAATAGCCTGCGAAGCCTTTTCAGGAGAGGCAACCTCGTTCACCATAAAGCCCGGCTGGCGCTGACGAAATGCGGCGCCGTGCGTAGGATATCTTTGGCTTTGGCCGACAATGACTGTCGGTCAGTCGCAATCTCTGGGAGGAGACCCTTATATGAAATTGTTGAAGACCATGCTTTTGGCCGGCGCGACGACGTTCGTGGCAGCAGGTGCCCATGCACAGGACAACAGCGGGATCAGCGACAACGCCGTCAAGATCGGCGCGATCGTGGACATGTCCGGCCCCTACTCCGCCCTCGACGGCCAGGGCACGATCGCCGCGGTTCAGATGGCGATCGACGAAATGGGCGGCGAGATCAACGGCGCACCGATCGAGTTTCTGTCTGCCGACCATCAGAGTAAGGCCGATATCGGGTCCAATATCGCGCGCCAGTGGGCCGATCAGGACAATATCGACATGATCCTCGGGGGCACGAACTCCGGCGTCGGTATCGCGCTGCAGGAGATCACCAGCGAGAAGGGCGTTGCCTATATCAACAATGGTGGCGCGACCAACGCGCTGACCAACGAGAACTGCGCACCGGAGACCGGTCTCCACTGGACCTATGACACGGACGCGCTGGCCAACGGCACAGCGGTTGCCATGGTCAAGGAAGGCAACACGTCCTGGTACTTCATCACGGCGGACTACACCTTCGGCCATAACCTTCAGGAAAAAGCGGCCAACGCGGTGAAGGCGAACGGCGGTGAAGTGGTCGGCGAGGTCGCAGCCCCCTTCCCCACCCAGGACTTCTCCTCCTTCCTGCTCCAGGCACAGGGCTCGGGCGCCCAGGTGGTCGGCCTCGCCAATGCCGGAACCGACACCCAGAACGCTGTGAAGCAGGCGCAGGAATTTGGCCTCACCCAGGCCGGGCAGAAGCTCGCCTCGCTGCTGCTCTTCATCACGGATGTCGACTCGCTCGGGCTGGACGCCGCACAGGGCCTCACGCTGACCACCGGTTTCTATTGGGATCAGGACGAGAAAGCCCGCGAGTGGAGCGCCAAATACGAAGAGAAGACCGGGGCCAAGCCTTCGATGGTTCAGGCCGGCATGTACTCCTCCGCGCTTCAGTACCTGAAGGCGGTCAAGGAAGCCGGCACGGACGACACCAAGACGGTCATCAAGCAGCTGAAATCGATGCCGATCGAGGACGCTTTCGCGCGCAATGGCAGCGTCCGTGAGGACGGGCTGATGGTCCACGACATGTTCCTTGCCCAAGTGAAAACCCCTGAGGAAAGCAAGGGCAAGTGGGACTACTACAACATCATTCGTACGATTCCGGGCGATCAGGCCTTCCAGTCTCTGGAAGACGGTAGCTGTGAAGCGGCCAAG
Organism: Fulvimarina fulva; assembly: GCF_039652615.1. NCBI lineage: Bacteria > Pseudomonadati > Pseudomonadota > Alphaproteobacteria > Hyphomicrobiales > Aurantimonadaceae > Fulvimarina > Fulvimarina fulva. The sequence continues at coordinate 63,027 of NZ_JBDJAC010000004.1, read as the reverse complement.
AAGATGGCCGCTTCGAACGGCTCTTCTGATGCCGGTGGATCGAGCGAAAGCGGCAGCGCGCAGTAAACACAGCGCTGAAGCGATCGACAAAAACGCGCGGCGGGCTGTCCCGCCGCGTTACTTCGACTTGAACGGTCCGATCACGCGTTCATATTCGCGCTCCGTGATCCCGTAAGAGGTGCCGGCGAGTTCCTCGAGGGCCGCTCTGTCACGAATAGTGATGACACCCCGCTCGGCCTTGATGGCCCCGAGACCCTCGATGACATGGATTGTGAGGGTAACGGTCGACCGCCGCACAGCCAGCATGAGCCCCATGAATTCGTGGGTCAGCTCGATCCGGTTCCCTCCGATGCGGTCCTGGCACATGAGCAACCAGCGTGCGAGGCGAGCCTCGACGTTGAAAGCGCTGTTCGACACGATGGTCTGTCCGGTTTGAATTGCGAGGATATGGACCCAGCGCATCAACTGCCGGCGCAGAAAAGGCCTTTCTTCTGACAGACGATAGAGCGTGGCCGCCTCGATCTTCAGCCCCTGTCCAGCCATCTGTACGAAAACCTCATGCGGGACGCGGTCGACATCGGCAAGGACCGAGCCATCGGTCATACCTTCGCGGCCGAAAAGGCCGATCTCCACGTTGTAGTTATCTTCGGTCGCCGCGATGATCGAGACGATACCGGAGACCGGGAAGATGATCGTATCGATCGGTGTGCCGGGATGGACCAGCGTGTCTCCACGCTTCAGATCGACGAGCGTCAGATACTTGCCGATCGCGGCAAGGTCATCCGGCTCCATATTTGCCAGGAGCCCGTTTATCTTAAAATATGAAGATAAGTCATCGATGATAGGCTGCACCCTCCATTCGGGGGCGTAAGCCGGTCCGCTCACAGCCGCATGCGCCCGTTCAAATCGTGCATGCGATAAACGCCATATAGGCGGATACCGCCGAATTTCAGCCGGGTGAGCGCAGACGGACGTGCCGAATGAGCCGACAAGAACAAGAACGTTTGTCGCGCCGGCGCATGGTCAGTCCAAGTGGCCGGAGACGAGTTTTGCCAGCAATCGGCTTCCCACATCCACGAGATCGAACGAATGCTCTGATCTCAGCCATGTGTTGATCAGACCGCTGACGGCACAGAAATAGGCTGACGCGATGGCCCGCGCGTCGCAACGCGCCATTCCATCCCTGCGATTCGTCAGGGCGTGATCGAAAATTCGGGCGATTTCGGCACGCATATGCTCATCTGCACTCTCGCGCCGGATCATCGCAGTCTGCATTTCCCCGACATATTCGCAGCGAAACATCATGATCGTCATCACCCTCTGGGTCCGCGCGTCGGAGGCCAGAAAGGCGAGTGCTTCGATGGTCGTGTCGTAGAGTTCGCGAACCGAGGCCGGCTCAGCCCGCTGATGATAGAAGAAGGCTTCCTGGGGCAGCCCGGCCCGATCGACCATGTCGCGAAACAGTTCGAGCTTGTTCTCAAAATGCCAATAGATCGCGCCGCGCGTCATGCCGGCAGCGGCCGCAATCTGCGAAAGAGACGTTCCAGCAACACCTTTTTCGTAAAACAGATCTTCGGCAGCGTCCAAGATCGCTTCACGCGTTTGTGCGGCTTCATCCTTCGTGCGGCGCACGGCGGTCTCCTTGCTTGGGAACATACATGCATGTATGTATCGTGCAATGCAACAAAATTACGGCCTCCCGACCAGGAAAAATATCTCGATGTTCGAATACGGAAAGTTGGCCGGCCCTGCGACGCTGGCCGTTCTCTTGTTCGCCCTCAACAGCACGGCGCTCGCACAGGCGGGTGGGTCGCAGCCGCCGCCGGCCGTGACCGTGGAAACAGTCGTCACCGAGACACTTCCGGTCGCCTATGAATATGCCGGACGTGTCGCCGCTTCTCGCGAAGTACAGGTCCGGGCCCGCGTCGGCGGCATTCTGCTCCAACGAGATTTCGATGAGGGATCGCGCGTCGAAGAGGGAGACCTCCTGTTCCAGATCGATCCGGCGACCTATGAGGCCGAGGTCGCGCTGGCGCGCGCTCAGGTGGTGGAGGCCCAGGCCAATCTCGGACAGGCGCGGCGAAGCGAGGAGCGGGCCCGCGCGCTCGCCCAGCGCGGTGCATCCTCCCAGGCCAATCTCGACGATGCCATCTCGGGCCGCGAACTTGCCCAGGCGCGCCTCGAAGCGGCGAACGCCCAATTGCGCAGCGCCAGCCTGCAACTCGACTACGCAACGGTCGAGGCGCCGGTGAGCGGCATCACCAGCCTCGAGCAGGTACCTGAAGGCAGCCTCCTTCAGAGCGGCGACCTGTTGACGCGCATCGATCAGCTCGATCCGATCAACGTCAACTTCTCCGCCGCCGATACGGAGGCGCAGTCGATTCGCGAACTCATTGAAAGCGGTACGCTTAGCGGCGCGAACGGACCTGGCGATCTGAAGGTCTCGATCCGCTTCGGCGACGGCAGTACCTACGACAAGACCGGTTCGATCGACTTCACCTCGACGACGATCGACAGCCAGACAGGCACCATCCTGTCGCGCGCGGTCCTGCCCAATCCCGACCAGCGGCTCCTGCCGGGCCAGTTCGTGCGGCTGATGCTCGAGGGACTTTCGATCGAGGATGCGATCGTCCTGCCGACCGAAGCCCTGATGCAGGGTCCACAAGGAACCTTCGTCTATACGCTCACGGCGGAGAACGTCGCTGAGGTGAGTCCGGTCTCGGTCGGTCGTGAACTCGACGGGACGATGTTGATTTCTGACGGCCTGAAGGAGGGTGACAGGGTCATCATCAAGGGTGTCGTAAAAGTGCGGCCCGGCGCGCCGGTCGATCCGCAACCTCTTGACGGTGAGGAGACTGAAGAGGACGGCGGAGCGAGCGGCGAGGCGCTGGACGAGACGGCCCCGCAGGCCGGAGCGGCGAGCGCTGAAAGCGGAGAAGCCGGGACGCCGGATCAGCCTGAAAAGACGCAAGCCGGGTCAGGCGACGAGAGCCAGGACACGGCGCGCGCCGACGGGCCGCCGGTACCGAAGACCGCCTTGCCGGACAGCGCCACCGCACGGTCTGCTCAGGATAACCCCCTGCCCCAGCAACCGGCCGGACGCAAACGCGCGGAGCTGATTGAATGAGCGCCCGTTTCTTCGTCGATCGGCCGATCTTCGCGGCCGTCATCTCGATCCTCATCCTGCTTGGCGGGCTGATGTCGCTCACCTCGCTGCCGATCGAGCAGTATCCGCAGCTCGTGCCGCCGCAGGTCCAGATTCGCGCGACCTATCCCGGCGCGTCCGCCGAAACCCTCGCCCAGACAGTGTCCGCGCCGATCGAGCAGCAGATCAACGGCGTCGAGGACATGCTCTACATGCAGTCCACGAACTCCTCGACGGGCTCGGCGACGATCACCGTCACCTTCGCGGCCGGCACCGACCCTGATCAGGCGACGATCAACGTCAACAACCGCGTCCAGCAGGCGACAGCCTCGCTCCCCGAGCAGGTCCAGCGGCTTGGCGTCACGGTCTCGAAGCAGAACTCCTCGATCCTCGCCGTTATCGCCATGTCCTCGAACGATCCGCGCTACGACGCGACCTATGTGTCGAACTACGCGCTGCTCAACGTGATGGACGAGCTGAAGCGCCTGCCCGGCATCGGCCAGGCGCAGCTCTTCGGCGCACGCGATTATTCCATGCGCATCTGGCTGCGGCCCGATGCGCTCGCCCAGTACGGCCTGACGCCCGGCGACGTCGCGGGCGCGATCCGCGACCAGAACGCCCAGTTCGCCGCCGGCCAGTTCGGCGCGGAACCCAACAATTCCGATCTCGCCTTCACCTATTCGGTGACGACGGCCGGACGCCTGCCGGACGCCGAGGCGTTCGAGAACATCATCCTGAGGTCCGACGCGAACGGCTCGTCGCTTCTCCTGAAGGACGTCGCGCGGGTGGAACTCGGCGCCCAGGATTACGGGTTCAACGGAACCTATAACGGCACCCCGGCGGTGCCGATCGGCATCTATCTCCAGCCCGGCGCCAATGCGCTCGACACGCTCGCGGCGGTGCGTACGCGCATGGACGAGCTGTCCCAATCATTTCCGGACGGCATTTCCTATGCCATTCCCTACGACACGACCAAGTTCATCGAAGCCTCGATCGAAGAGGTCATCATCACCTTCATCGAGGCGATGGTCCTCGTCTTCCTCGTCGTCTATCTCTTCCTGCAATCCTTCCGCGCCACGCTCATTCCGATGCTTGCCGTTCCGGTCTCCATCATCGGCACCTTCGGCGTTCTTCTCGCGCTCGGATTCTCGATCAATCTTCTGACCCTCTTCGGGCTGGTGCTCGCCATCGGCATCGTCGTCGACGACGCGATCGTGGTTCTGGAGAACGTCGAGCGCATCATGACGACCGAGGGCCTGTCACCGAAGGAGGCGACCGCAAAGGCGATGGGCGAGGTCGCAGGACCGGTCATCGCGATCGTGCTCGTTCTCTGTGCGGTCTTCATTCCGGTGGCCTTTCTCGGCGGTCTCGCCGGCACGATGTACCGCCAGTTCGCGATCACGATCGCCGTTTCGGTCTCGATCTCCGGCATTGTCGCCCTGTCGCTGACGCCGGCGCTGTGCAGCGTGCTTCTGAAGAACAAGCACTCGAAGCCGATTCTCCCCTTCCGCTGGTTCAATGCTGCGTTCGACAAGCTGACCCAGGCCTATGGGGCTGGCGTCGCCTTCATCATGCGGCGGGCTGTCCTGGCGCTCGTTCTCTTCTGCGGGCTGATCGGCGGTTCGTATTATTTCTTCCAGACGATCCCCGGCTCGCTCGTTCCGGAGGAAGACCAGGGCGTCAACTTCGTCGTCGCCATCCTGCCCCCGGCAGCGTCTCTCTCGCGCACGACCGAGGTGATGCAAAAGGTCTACGACAACCTCTCGCAGCATCCGGCCGTGGAAGACGTGACAGCTTTCGCGGGTTTCGACCTTCTTTCCGGCTCCCAGAAATCTTCAGCTGGCGTTGCCTTCGTCTCCCTGAAGGACTGGTCGGAGCGCACCGATCCCTCACTCGACGCGCGCAATCTCGTTGGCCCCTTCATCGGCATGAATGCCGGCATACAGGATGCCATGGTGCTTGCCTTCAACCCGCCGCCGATCCAGGGCCTGTCGACCACGGGCGGCTTCGATCTCTTCGTACAGGACCGGCGCGGCGCTGGAACGGCAGACCTTCTCGAAGCGACGAACGCGCTCGTTGCCGCCGCCTCCGAGCGGCCTGAGCTTGCCGGCGTCAGAACCACCTTCTCGGCAAGCGTGCCGCAATATCAGGTGGATGTCGACCGGCAGAAGGCGAAGGCGCTGAATGTTCCGATTTCCTCGATCTTCGAGACCATGCAGTCCACCTTCGGCTCGCTCTATGTGAACGACTTCACACTGCTCGGGCGCAACTTCCGTGTCTCGCTCCAGTCGGAGGCCGATTTCCGCGAAAAGCCGGACGATCTGCGCTTCGTCTATGTTCAAGCCTCGAACGGCTCGATGATTCCGCTCGACACGCTTCTCAACGTCAAGCGCGTCATCGGCCCGGACCTTCTGGAGCGCTACAACGCCTTCACATCGGCGAAGGTCTCCGGCAATCCGGCTCCCGGCTTCTCCTCGGGTCAGGCGCTGGCCGCGATGCAGGCGGTGGCGGCAGAAACGCTTCCCGAGGGCTACGACATCGCCTGGACGGGTTCGGCCTATCAGGAAATATCCTCGGGTGGCACGGGGCTTATCGCCATCGGTTTCGGCATCCTGATGGTGTTCCTGATCCTCGCCGCCCAGTACGAGCGCTGGTCGCTGCCGATCGCCGTGCTTCTCGCGGTGCCGTTCGCCATGTTCGGCGCGCTGCTCGCGATCTACATGCGCGGCATCGACAACGACGTCTACTTCCAGATCGGCCTCGTGACGCTGGTGGGGCTCGCCTCGAAAAACGCCATCCTGATCGTGGAATTCGCGGTCCTGAAACGGGACGAAGGCCTCAGCGCCTTCGATGCGGCGATCGAGGGGGCGAAGCTGCGTTTTCGTCCGATCGTGATGACCTCGCTCGCCTTCATTCTCGGCGTCGTGCCGCTGGCGATCTCCTCCGGCGCGGGCTCGGCCTCGCGTCACTCGATCGGCACGGGCGTCATCGGCGGAATGCTGTTCGCAACCTTCGTCGCGATCTTCTTCATCCCTCTCTTCTACAAACTCCTGTCGCCGAGCGACAAGGCGATGGCGAAGAAGCGGGAGGCCGAAAACCGCAGGGACGATGGCGGCAATCAGGAAGCCCTGTCTCCAGCCGAATAGCGGCCTTCAAAGAGGCGAGCCGGTCGAATGTTTCGTCGTTCGGCCGGCCCGCTTCATGGCGGTTTGATCAGAACCCGCGAAAGCCCATCCGTTCGAAAACGCTCGATCCAGCGCCAAACGAAAAACGGCGCGAAAGCCTTTCGACCTTCGCGCCGTCTTGAAGCTTCCAAAGAAGCCTGGAATTACTCGGCCGAAGCGGTTTCTTCGCCAGCCGGTGCGCTCTCTGCGTCGGCCTTGGCCTTTTCCGCAGCTTCCCTGGCGTCTTCCTCGCGCTGCTTGCGCTCTGCTACGCGCTCCTGAGCCTTCTTGCCCGGCTCGGCCTTCTTCGGGTTCTTGCGCTCGGGACGGTTGGCGATGCCAGCCTGATCGAGGAAGCGCAGAACGCGGTCGGTCGGCTGTGCGCCCTCACCGAGCCAGTAGTTGATGCGCTCTTCGTTGAGCGTCACGCGCTGACCGTCCTTCGGCAGCATCGGGTTCCAGGAACCGAGCTGCTCGATGAAGCGACCATCGCGCGGGGTGCGCGTGTCTGCGGCGACGATGTGGTAGTAAGGACGCTTCTTCGAGCCGGCACGGGCGAGGCGAAGTTTAACAGGCATTTTCTATTCCTTCTTGCGAGGGCAGATCGCTCGGAGCGGCTGCCGTTCTTTTGGTTTTGTGGTCAATTCGAGCCGGCGGGCTGCCAGCTATTTCTTCTTTCCCGGAAGTCCGGGCAGACCCGGCACACCACCGCCGGACCCGGGCAACCCGGGCAGGCCACCCGGGCCGCCAATGCCGGGGGGCATGTTGGGCATGCCGGCGCCGCCGCCCTGCTGCATGGCCTTCGCCATCTGCTCGAGCTGCTTGGGGTCCATTTTGGAAAGATCGGGCATGCCGCCCATGCCGCCCGGTATTCCGCCTCCAAGGCCGCCCATGCCCATCTTGCCGGCAAGGCCACCCATCATCTGCTTCATCATGCCGCCTTTGCCCTTCTTGCCCATGGTTTTCATCATGTCGGCCATCTGGCGGTGCATTTTCAGAAGTTTGTTGATCTCGGCGGAATTGGTGCCGGAGCCGGCCGCGATGCGCTTCTTGCGGCTGTGCTTGAGCAGGTCGGGCTGGGCGCGCTCCTTCGGCGTCATCGAGCCGATGATGGCGAGCTGGCGCTTGAGCATCTTGTCGTCGAGACCGGCCGAAGCCATCTGGTCCTTCATCTTGCCCATGCCGGGCATCAGGCCCATCATGCCGCCCATTCCGCCCATGGTCTGCATCTGGCGAATCTGATCGGCAAGATCGTTCAGATCGAATTTGCCGGACTGCATCTTCTTGGCCATCGCCGCGGCTTTTTCCGCGTCGATGTTCTCCGCCGCCTTCTCGACGAGGCTGACGATGTCGCCCATGCCGAGAATACGGTCGGCGATGCGCGAGGGATGGAAATCCTCCAGCGCATCCATCTTTTCGCCGACGCCGATGAGCTTGATCGGTTTGCCGGTGACCGCGCGCATGGACAGCGCCGCACCGCCGCGCCCGTCGCCGTCGACGCGGGTGAGCACGATGCCGGTGACGCCAACGCGCTCATCGAAGGAGCGGGCGAGATTCACCGCGTCCTGACCGGTAAGACTATCGGCGACCAGCAGGATTTCGTGAGGCTTGGTCTTGGCCTTTATGTTGGCCATCTCGACCATCAGCGGCTCGTCGATATGCGTACGGCCGGCGGTGTCGAGGATAACGACGTCATAGCCGCCGAGACGGGCGGCCTGTTCGGCGCGCACGGCGATCTCGACCGGCCCCTGCCCCGCGATGATCGGCAGCGTATCAACCTGCGTCTGCTCGCCAAGAACCTTCAGCTGCTCCTGCGCGGCCGGACGGCGCGTATCGAGCGAGGCCATCAGCACCTTTTTGCGCTGCTTTTCCTTCAGGCGCTTGGCGATCTTGCCGGTGGTCGTCGTCTTACCCGAACCCTGCAGACCGACCATCATGATGGTGACCGGTGCGGGCGCGTTGAGATCGATGGTGACGCCTTCGGAGCCCAGCGTCTCGATCAGCTCGTCATGGACGATCTTGACGACCATCTGGCCGGGCTTGATCGACTTCAGCACTTCTGCGCCGACGGCTTTCGCCCGCACCCGCTCGGTGAATTCGCGCACCACTTCCAGCGCGACATCGGCTTCGAGCAGCGCACGACGGACCTCCCGCAGGGCCGCGCTCACATCCTTTTCGGAGAGCGCGCCGCGGCCGGTCAGACCGTTCAGAATGGACCCAAGGCGGTCCTGAAGACTATCGAACATCTATTCACCTGTTCCTGGTCGGAGGAAACATCCCACCCGACAAGGTGGCGCGTCCGCCCCCGTCTCGCAAATCCGAATGCGATGGACCATGCCCATAGCAAAACGCCATCCGCGGGCGAAACTCGCTGGCGGATGGTGACCTCCGGGCGGCTTTTTCAGTGAAAGGAGCCCGGTCGGCGGATCTGAAGACGACGATGAACGCGTGAGATCAAGGCTGCCTAAAGCACGGCTTCCGGCGCAAAGTCAACCGCGCGGCCGGAAAGCAGGCCGCTGACGAGCCGGCGAACGCTCTCGCGTCGGCCTGCAAGTTTACGTTCCGCCTTTTGGTTCTAGCTGTCTCGAAACGAAGGGTCCCGAACGTCGACGACAAGCGAGACGAATTTGACAGCCTTGATCATACTGACCGTCCTAGCCGTCATTCTCGGCCTGGCGGCGCTCATTCCTTTCACGCGGATTTCCCACGGCGTGGTGCGCATGTGCGAGTTTCCGCGATTGCAGATGTCGGCGATCGCGCTCGTGTGCCTTTTGGCAACGCCGGTCTTCGTGACCGACCCGGCCTGGCTCTATCCCCTGCTGATCACCTTCATCCTCGTGCTCGGCATTCATGGCTATGCGATCGGTCAGTTCACGCCCATCCGCAGCGCGCAAAGCCATGTCTATGACGGCGATCCGCACGGCGACAATGTGGTTTCGGTTCTCTCCTGCAATGTGAAGATGTCGAACCGGGACTATCAGCGCTGCCTCGACATGACCCATGACGAGGACGCCGACATCGCGCTTTTCATGGAAGCCGACGATGGCTGGGACGAGGGACTTTCGCCACTCAAGGAGAGCTATCCCTATGTCGTCTCGCGTCCCTACGACAATTCCTACGGAATGATTCTCTATTCACGCCTCGAACTCGTGAAGGTCGACGTGAAATTCCTGACCATGGACAAGGTGCCCTGCTTCGTCTGCGATGTGCGGCTGAAGAACAACGAGATCACCCGCATCTATTGCGTCCATCCAGAACCGCCGGTTCCGAACGCCGACTCATCGGGCCGCGACGCCGAGTTGATCCGCGTTGCAAAGCTCGCCAAGGACGACGGAATGCCGTCGATCGTGTTCGGCGATCTCAACGATGTCGCCTGGTCGCATACGACGCGCCTGTTCCAGCGCCTCTCCCAGCTTCTTGATCCGCGCGTCGGACGCGGCTTCTACAACACGTTCGACGCACGCTATCCCGTGCTGCGCTGGCCGCTCGACCACCTGTTTCACGATGAGCACTTCTCCCTCGTCAGCATTCATCGCTGCGAGCACATCAAGTCGGACCATTTTCCGATCTTCTTCAGCCTCGCCCTGACTGACGTGCCATCGGCAGTGGAAGATCCCGAGAAGGCGACCGAGGACGACCATGAAGAAGCCGAGGAGATTAAGGACCAATCCAACGAGATCGCTCGCGACGCGATCGGAACCGATTGGGAGAAGTGAAACCGGCGGAGCCTCGCCACCGCAGGACCGGCATGCTCTTCAGTGATGCGCGTAACTTGGCTGGCCGGCGGCGATCCGGCGCGAGAGGCCGAACATGGCGACGGCGGCAATCAGACTGTAGAGCCCCATGACCGCGAGCTGTGCCTCGTAGGAGACCCCGTAATCGATGAGGAATCCGGTGATGCCCGGCCCGACGGCGGTTGCGAGAACGGCAGCCGACAGGACGATCGAGCGGATCGCGCCCAGATGGGCCGCCCCGTAGAGCTCCGGCCAGAGCGAGCCAAGCAGGGTCGACGACAGACCGGTGCTGAAGCCGAGAAGCGCCATGAAGGCAAAGATCGTCCAGATGCCGTGGCCGAAGGCGGCGAGGAAACAGGCGCCCGCAAGCGGCAGAAGAAAACTCGGCAGGAGCCGCACCGAGGTGAACCGGTCGATCAGTGAGCCGGTGATGAGCGTCACGATGACCGTCGTCACACTCATGACCGTGAAACCGAGCGCATAGGTTTCGAGCGGCCAGCCTTTCAGCTCGGTAAGATAGACCTGATGGAAAAAGATCGTCGTGCCGATGAAGGGCGGCGCGAGGACGCCGAGAAGCGCCACATAGAAGCGAGGATCGCCCAGCACTTCCCGGCGCGACCAGTCGCGAACCGGCGTCTTGTCGGTGCTCGGCGGCTCGCTCGCAACCGGATCGCGCTCGCGCCGGACAAGGGCTGCGATCACCGGAAGGGACAGGACGAGAACCACCCCCGCCCCCACGACCCAGGCGCCGCGCCAGCCGAAGGCGCCGGAGGCCGCGACGAAGCCGAAGGGAAACAGCGCTGTTCCGAAGTGGAGACCGAGCGTCGAGACCGCGATTGCCCGTCCCCGGCTCGCCACGAACCACTTGCCGATAGCGGTGTGTGAGATTTCGGTCATCATGCCCTGACCGAACAAGCGCAGGAGATAAAGCGCGAGGACGAGCATCACGATCGATCCGGCGAAAGACAGGGCAAGACAGGCGAGCGCCAGCATCACCATGACGCCGATCGAAACCGACATGATCGAATATCGATCGAGCAGACCGCCGAGAAAGGGCAGTGTCGCCGCGCTTCCAAGGGTCGCGACCATGTAGAGAACGCCGAAATCGCCGTGGCTGAGGTCGAAGGCCTGACGGATTTCCGCATTCGACAGCGCGATGAAGAAGGTCTGCCCGAAGGAGGAAAAGAAGCACAGGAGAAAGCCGCCGGCGATCCAGCGGGCATTGCGGGCGAGAAATTGAAAGAGATCGGTCATGCGTCGCGTCGCGTTTCTTTGATTGGCGTCTCGGACGGCGGACAGCGGTTTGAAAAAACAGGGCCGGCGCTCGTGTTCGACGCCTTATCAGGATTGTGCGCGTGCGAAGACCCCTTGCACGGCAAAGTGACAAAAACAGCCATCAAAACAGACAATCACCACCCGCTAACCGTAAGCTTGGGCGGCTTTGGAACTGGCTTGGTCAACCGGCGTTTGAGAGTCCTGAATCAAACAACTCAGCGAAGGTCGTCCCTATGAGCAACACCAATCCGTCGAACGAGCCACGAGACCGCACCGTAATCGTGAACAATGATCGCGGGTCAGGCGGTGGCGGTGGCGGCGGAGGCAGCGGTTGGCTGATCGCGGGCGTCCTGCTCGTCGTGATCCTGATCGGCGCCTTCTTCGCCTTCGGCGGCGGTCTCTTCGGCGGCGCGTCGGGCGGCGGCGGTGGCGGCGACGTCAGCATCGAAGCGCCGGACGTGAACATCGATGCGGGCGGCGGCGGCGGCGAAACCGGCGGCGGCGGTGAGAGTTCAGGCGGCGGTGGCGGCGCATCCTCTTCCGGCAACTGACCGGACTCGACCGATCGAGCCAATTGGGCGCCGGCCGACAGGTCGACGCCCATCGGCTGTCAGAGACTGAAAGAGACGCCGCAGTCTTCCCGGTTTCCCCTCTTCGCGAGCCCGCTTCACCGTCTTTCAATCGGCACGATCATCGGCCATATAGCGGCCATGAGTGGACAGAGCGACCAGAATACCCGGATGAGCGTGCCGTTCGCGCGCATGAACGGTCTCGGAAACGAGATCGTCGTCGCCGATATGCGCGGCTCGAAAGCGCGGATTTCGGCGGAAGCCGCGCGCGCCCTCGCGCGCCACGAAGCGACGCGCTTCGACCAGATCATGGCCATCCACGACCCACGCCTCGACGGGACGGACGCCCTCATCCGCATCATCAACCGCGACGGATCGGAGGCGGAGGCCTGCGGTAACGGCACGCGATGCGTCGTCCAGGCGCTCGGCAGCGAGAGCGGACAGCGCGACTTCACCTTCGAGACCCGCGCCGGCATCCTGACCGCCCATGAAGGCGAGGACGGCCTGATCACCGTCGACATGGGCAAGCCCCGTTTCGGCTGGCAGGAGATCCCGCTCGCCGAGGAATTCCGCGATACCCGCGCCATCGAATTGCAGATCGGGCCTATCGACGCGCCGGTTCTCCACTCGCCGTCGGTCGCGTCCATGGGCAATCCCCATGCGATCTTCTGGGTGAAGAACGATGTCTGGGCCCATGACCTGGAGCGGTTCGGACCGATACTCGAACATCATCCGATCTTTCCCGAGCGCGCGAATATTTCGATCGCCCATGTCACGGCACCCGATGCGCTGATCCTGCGCACCTGGGAGCGCGGCGTGGGGCTCACCCTCGCTTGCGGTTCGGCGGCGTGCGCGGCAGCGGTTTCCGCAGCCCGCACCGGCCGCACGGGTCGCACCGTGACCGTCACTGTTCCCGGCGGCGATCTCCTCATCGAATGGCGCGAAGACGACAAGGTGATGATGACGGGCCCTGCGACGTGGATGTGGTCCGGCCGGCTCGATCCGGCGATGGGCGACTTCGTGCGCGATGGCGAGGCAGAAGCGGAGCCGGCGGCGTGATGGGTGTCGATGTCGTCTCCTTCGGCTGCCGCCTCAACACCTACGAGGCAGAGGTGATGAAGCGCGAGGCAAGCGCTGCGGGACTCGGCGCGGGCGAGCGGCCGGCCATCGTCTTCAACACCTGCGCCGTCACCGCCGAGGCGGTGCGTCAGGCCCGCCAGCAGATTCGCAAGGCAAGGCGTGAAAACCCCGATGCGCGCATCGTCGTCACCGGATGCGCGGCCCAGACGGAACCCGCACGCTTCGCCGAGATGATCGAAGTCGATGCGGTCATCGGAAATGACGAGAAGCTGAAGGCTGAAAGCTACGCAGCCCTGCCCGATTTCGGCGTCGCGGCGGAGGAAAAGGTCAAGGTCAACGACATCATGAGCGTGACCGAGACCGCCGGCCATATGGTCGATGCGATCGAGGGGCGCGCGCGCGCGATCGTCCAGATCCAGAACGGCTGCGACCATCGATGCACCTTCTGCATCATCCCCTATGGCCGGGGCAATTCCCGCTCCGTGCCCATGGGCGCTGTGGTGGAACAGGTAAAGCGGCTGGTCGGCTCCGGCTATAACGAGGTGGTGCTGTCCGGCGTCGACATGACGAGCTGGGGCGCGGACCTGCCCGGAGCACCGAAGCTCGGCAAGCTCATCCAGTCGATCTTGAAGAATGTACCGGACCTGCCGCGCCTGCGCCTCTCTTCGATCGACAGCGTGGAGGCAGACGAAGCGCTGATCGAGGCGATCGCCTCAGATCCCCGCGTCATGCCCCATCTGCATCTCTCGCTTCAGGCCGGCGACGACATGATCCTGAAGCGCATGAAGCGCCGCCATCTGAGGGCCGATTCGATCGCGTTCTGTACCGAGATGCGAAAGAAGCGCCCCGAAATCGTCTTCGGTGCCGATCTCATCGCAGGCTTTCCCACCGAGACCGAGGCGATGTTCGAGAACACGCTGAAGCTTGTGGAAGAATGCGGCCTCACCTTCCTGCACGTCTTTCCGTTTTCGCCGCGCGAGGGAACGCCCGCCGCGCGTATGCCGCAGCTGCCGAAGACGATCGTCAAGGAGCGCGCCGCCCGCCTCCGCTCCGCCGGCGAAGATGCGTTCGCGAACCATCTGACGCGGCAAATCGGCACGCAACACTCGATCCTGATCGAGCGCGAGGGCATCGGCCGCGCCGAGGATTTCACCCTTTGTCGCATAGACGGCGGTCTTCCCGGATCGCTGATTGCCGCTAGAATCGACGGGGTGCGAGACAATATGCTTCAAGCGTCCCCGCTTGTTCATCAAAGCAACATGCCCAACTGAACGCTGCAAGAGCCTCAGATAAGAAGAAAGACGATCGTCGATGGCCGAGAAAAAGAGTTTCTTCAAACGCATCTTTTCGTTCGGCTCCGCGAGCGAGGAAGAGCGCACACCCGATAACGGCCAGACCCCCCGCCCGAACGACATCGAGGTCGGTCGCGAGAATGCACCCGATCCCGACGTCCGACCGAAGGCAGCGGCGAGCGTCGTCGCCGATTCCGAGGCTGGCGCCGAAAATTCGGACCAGGGCGGCGTCACTCCTGTCAAGGAGATGGGGAAGAACGGATCGGACGAAGCTTCCTCGGCCGGCGCGGCTCAAAAAAAAACAGCGCAGCGGAGCAGCTGGAGCTAGACGAGCAGCCTGAAGAGAACCTTCAGGAAACCCGGCTCGAAGCTGAAGCCGAGCCTGTCGGGCACCATCCGTCCTACGGCGGAGCGACGGACGACGTTACCCGCGCCGCAGAACCGACCGGCGAGATGGCCGCCGATGAAAACGGCGACACCGCCACTTCGGACGACCAATCCTCTGATTTCAGCTTTCTCGACAGCGACGATACGTCGGAGGACTTGCGAGAAAATAGCGAAGAGAAGAAGGATTTCTCTTTCCTCGACGCCCCAGTCGATGAACCCACTGCCGACCAGGACGAAACAGCCAGCCGCGACGACGACTGGTTGCGGCCGGGCGATGACGAGCCGATTTCCGGCGAGGCTGGAGTACCGCCAGCCCCGGCCGACCAAGGCCTGAAGCCGCAGGGCACGGCGCCGGTCGATCACAGCTACAACCCGGTCCACGACCACGATCCGGATCACGCGCCTACCTCCGTGCCGGAAGCAGGCGAGCATCATCACGAGCTTGGGGAACGAAGCGACGAGCCTGAATTCCTTCGAAGCGATGGCGACGCCGATGATGAGGCCGAGACGGGGGATGCCGACTTTTCCTGGCTCGACAGCGACCTTCCGCCGGATGAGGACGAGACCACGACGCGGTCGAGCGCCGTTGCGAGAGACCGGCCACTCCCGGAAGTCTCGGACGATGCCGGCTTTCGGCTCCGCGAGGAAGCCCGGCGCGAGGACGAGAGCGTTGCCGCAGCACCCAAGCTGCCCTGGCTGCAAAGGCTGCGCGAAGCGCTCGGCCGGTCATCCTCCAACCTCACCGGCTCGATCACCTCGATCTTCACCAAGCGCAAACTCGACGAGGACGTCCTTCAGGATTTCGAAGACGTTCTGATTCAGGCTGATCTCGGCGTCGAGACCGCCATGCGCATCACAGACCGGCTGTCCGATGGCCGCTACGGCAAGGAAATTTCTGGCGCCGAGGTGAAGCGCGTCCTCGCCGAGGAAATCGAAAAGACGCTCGATCCGGTGGCGCAACCGCTCGAACTTGATCTCGAAAAGGTGCCGCACGTCATTCTGGTGGTCGGCGTCAACGGAACCGGCAAGACGACGACGATTGGCAAACTGGCAGCCAAGCTGACACGCGCGGGCATCAGCGTCACGCTGGCAGCCGGCGACACCTTCCGCGCGGCCGCCGTCGAACAGCTGAAGATCTGGGGCGAGCGCACCGGCTCGGAAGTCGTCGCGCGCCAGATCGGCGCCGATGCGGCCGGGCTTGCCTTTGATGCATACGACGTCGCGGTGAAGAACAAGTCGGACGTTCTCATCATCGACACGGCCGGGCGACTGCAGAACAAGGCGGAGCTGATGGCCGAGCTCGAAAAGATCATCCGTGTCCTGCAAAAGCGCGATCCGGACGCACCGCATACGGTGCTTCAGACGCTTGATGCGACCACCGGCCAGAATGCCATGAACCAGGTCGACATCTTCCGGAACGTCGCCGGCGTGAACGGCCTCGTCATGACCAAGCTCGACGGCACGGCACGCGGCGGCATTCTTGTCGCAATCGGGGCGAAGCACAAGCTGCCGGTCTATTTCGTCGGCGTCGGCGAAGGAATCGACGATCTCGAACCGTTCAAGGCGAAAGATTTCGCGAATGCGATCGCCGGTGTGGAAACCGAGAAGCGGGAACTGCCCGTCACCTGACGGGGCCAGGATTTTTCGCGATCGCCGGCATCTGTAACAGAGAGCGGAGAGCGATACGATTTCATGGAAGGAGGCGCTTGCGGGCGCCGGATGGAGCGGTTATAGGAGCGCTCATCCGGCGAACTTCAGCGCAAGTGTCGGTGGTGTCGGAGTGTAGCGCAGCCTGGTAGCGCACCTCGTTCGGGACGAGGGGGTCGCAAGTTCGAATCTTGCCACTCCGACCATTTTTCCCTGCCTTCAGTCCGTCCACGCCTTTGTCATCCTTTTAGACCTGCGACAAAACGCAGAGGCTCACCGTCATGAAGCACGGTACGGTGCGCACGAAGCTTTGAAGCCGGCTTGATCGGTCCCGGCAGGCATCTGCCTTAGCTTGTCTCCATAGGGCACCCAATATGCCGAAGGAGATATGATGACGATCCGCAGACAGGTTCTCGCGACCGCCGCCTCGCTCACAATGGCACTCACGGCGGGAAGCGCGCTCGCGGGCGAAGCCGTGAGCTATCAGGCCGATGGTGCCGATTACGAAGGCTATTATGCACCGGCCACAACCGAAGGCGAAGGCATGGGGCTCGTCCTCATCATCCACGATTGGGACGGCCTGACAGACTACGAGCGCCAGCGTGCCGATATGCTGGCGGCTCTTGGTTACGACGCCTTCGCCGTCGATCTCTACGGTGCCGGAAACCGGCCGGAGACGACCGAGGCCAAGAAGGCCGAAACCGGCAAGCTTTATGAGGACCGGGAGGCGATGCGCAGTCGTATCCTCGCGGGGCTGGAAACGGCACGGAGCCAATCCGATGCGGGCGAGGCTGTCGTCATGGGATATTGCTTCGGTGGCGCGGCCGTTCTGGAACTTGCGCGCTCCGGCAAGGCGAGCGACATTGCCGGATATGCGACATTCCACGGGGGCCTCGATACGCCGGAGGGCCAAAGCTACCCTTCCGACACGCCGCCGATCCTCATCGAGCATGGCGGCGCGGACACCTCGATCTCCATCGACGACGCCGCCAATCTCGCCAAGACGCTGGAAGAGGCCGGCATCCCCTACCAGCTCGACATCTATTCCGGTGCGCCTCACGCCTTCACTGTGATCGGCTCCGACCGTTATGACGCAACGGCGGACAAACGCTCCTGGGTGATCTTCGGACTATTCCTGCAAGACACCCTTGGAAACGGGACGACCGCCAACTGACGGCTACGGGAACAGTGGCAGCTGCTCCAGACCAAGCGTTTCGTCCAATCCATAGGCGAGATTGAAGTTCTGGAGCGCCTGTCCGGCCGAGCCCTTCACGAGATTGTCGAGGGTGGAAATGACGATGGCGCGGCCGGGTATCCGGTCGGGGATCACATTCATCGCCACATAATTGGAGCCGCGCACCATCTGGGTCTGCGGAAGCGTCTCGCCGTCGAGAATGGTCACGAACGGCTCGCCGGAATAAGCGTCGATCAGCGCGTTCTTAAGGTCGGACGCACTGGCGCCGTCCTTCATCCGCACATAGCTCGTGGTCAGCTCGCCGCGGCTCATCGGGATGAGATGGGGCGTGAAGTTCACCCGGAGATCCTCAAGGTTTGCGGCCTTGCCGATCTCCTGCTCGATCTCGGCCATGTGGCGATGCTTGCCGACCGCATAAGGTGACAGGCCCTCGCCGGCCTCGCAGAAAAGCGTGTTTTCCTTCAGGCCGCGACCGGCGCCCGAGACGCCGGATTTCGCATCGATGACCAGATCCGTCGCATCGACGAGACCGGCCGCTGCGAGCGGGACCAGCGAGAGAAGAACGGCAGTCGGGTAGCAGCCCGGACAGGCGATGAGCCGCGCATGCGCGACGTCGTCGCGGTAGAGCTCGGTAAGGCCGTAGACCGCTTCCGGCTGTATCTCGGTCGCGATATGGTCGAGACCGTACCACTCCTTATAGGCGGCCGGATCGCGCAGCCGGAAATCGGCCGACATGTCGATGATCTTGACCTTCGGATGGCTCTCGAAAATCTGCTTGGTGATCGCCTGCGTGGTCCCGTGCGGCAGGCCGCAGAAGACAGCGTCCACGGCACCCCAGTTCGCATCGTCGATCGAGACGAGGTCCGGCAGTTCGACATGGGAAAAGTGCCGGAACACATCCTTCACCGGCTTGCCGGCATGGCTGTTCGCCGTCAGCACGGTGAGTTCGATCGCCGGATGGCGAAGGGCGAGGCGCATGAGATCCGCACCCGTGTAACCACTCGCGCCCAGAATACCGACCTTGATCTTTTCCATAGAAAACGGACCTTGTTGGAAAACAGCCACGCGGCGTGAGGCAGTCGCCCGCCCCGCATCATGAACGGGATATCAAGTCTCGATGCCGCGTGTTTTCGCGCCGAACAATACAAACTCACCCGCGATGTCAAGAATCGCGCCGGTTCGTCCAGGCCCCGAAGCGTTTCACGACGATGGCCGTCCCGAGGAGGGTCAGCCCCGCGAGAGCGAACCAGGTGAGCGCATAGGAAAGATGGGAATTGCGGAACTGCGTGACCGTGAGGCCGCCGACCGGGTAGCTCGGATTGCTCCCTGAAGGCACTGTTTCCGCCATGCCCTCGACGTCGATGAAATAGGGTGCCACCGGCCCGGAAATGCCTTCGGTCTCGGCGATCGCCGCAATATCGCGGGAGTACCAGCGGCCTGACACGGGATCATTGCTTCGCAGAAAAGCGCCGCCGGGCTGGCTCATGCGCAAGAGACCGGCCAGGGTAACGTCGCCCGCCGGGGGTTCGATCGAACCGGCAAGATCCCTCGAGGGCACGAAACCGCGATTGACGAAGACGGTGAACCCCCGCCCGGTCTCGAGCGGGGTCATCAGCCAGTAGCCAAATCCGTAATCCGTCGTTGCCTGAACGAGGGCATCGGAGCCTTTCACGAACTCGCCGGTGACGGCGACGTGGCGATATTCGTCGGCCTCGAAGGAAAGGCTGGCCCATTGATTGGGGCCGGGAGCATTGACAGGCACCGCCGTCGCCCGCTCCTCGACCGCTGCGATCAGCTCGAGCTTCCAGGCCCGTCGCTCGACCTGCCAGATGCCGAGGCTGACGAAAATCGTGAACAGCACGGCGGAGACGCAGCCGAGGATTACCCAGAAGCGGGTCCTCCTTCGGCCCGGCCGTCTGGGTCCACGCGGGCCTTCCATGGCGTCAGTCTTGTCGGTCATGGTGAGCAGTCGTCGGGCTCCGACGAGGAGCCCAACCAATTCAAGAACCGTTCCCGCCCCGGGGAAGAATGACGATATGGGGCCGGCCGGCTTCGCCATCCGTCGTGGCTGGCGCTGCATCAGTCTCGCCGCCGTCTTCGGCCCTCGGCTCAGCCACAGCACCCTCGTCAGCCGTCTCCGGCGTCTCCGCGGAGGAAGACGCAGGCTCGGAGGCCTGCTCGGGCGCCGCTTCGCCTCCCTCGGACGGAGCCGAGGGACCAGCGGCCGGCGCCTCCTGTGTTCCCTCACCTTCAAGCGGCGGCGGAACTGGCGCGACCGGTGCTTCCGGCTGGTCATCGCTGCTGCCAATCGGAGAGAGCTCATTGACCGGAGCGCTGTCCGACGTTCCCGCGCCGATGGATTGCTCTACGCCGAGCTCGCCTCCCGGCATCATGTTCTTGTTGAGATGATACATGACCCAGAGCGAGCCGGAGATGACGATGACCAAGAGGGTCGCGGTGAAGATCAGCGCCATGATGGTCCAGCCGCCTTCGGATTTTGCGTCCATGTGAAGGAAATAGACCATGTGGACGAAGATCTGCACCACGGCGAAGCCGATGACGAGAATGCCGGTCAGCGCACCATCCTCGATCGGCCGGGCCATGACGAGCCAGAACGGGACCGCCGTCAGGATGACCGAGAGGACGAAGCCGGTCACGTAACCCTTGTACGTGGCATGGGCTTCGCCGCCCTCCATATGGCCTTCGCCATGGTTCGAGTGCTCGGCGGCGGAGTGGGGGTCGGTCGCGGTATGCGTGCTGGACGCCATCAGATCATCCGGATGAGGTAGACGAAGGAGAAGACGCCGATCCAGACGACGTCGAGGAAGTGCCAGAACATGGACAGGCACATCAAACGCCTGCGATTATCCGCGATCAGTCCGTGTTTCTGGACCTGGAAGACAAGAATGATCAGCCAGAGGATGCCGAAGGTCACATGGAGACCGTGCGTGCCGACCAGAGTGAAGAACGCCGTCAGGAAGCCACTGCGTTGTGGCGGGGCACCTTCGGCGAAGAGATGGTAAAACTCGTAGAGTTCGATCCCCAGAAAGGCTGCACCGAACACGCCGGTGATGGCAAGCCAGATCAGGACCATGTTCTTCCGGCGCGCCTGCATCGCGATCATGGCAAAGCCGTAGGTGATCGAGGACAGGAGCAGCATGGTGGTATTGAGCGCCACCAGCCAGAGATCGAAGAGCTCATGCGGTCTTGGGCCGGCGGCATAGTTCGAGCCCAGAACGCCGTAGGTCGCGAACAGGACCGCAAAAATCAGGCAGTCGCTCATCAGATAGATCCAGAAGCCGAGCATGGTGCTCGACCCCGAATCGTGATGGCCTTCGTTCATATCGAAGAACGCCTCGGGCGGCTGGTTCTTCTGGAGTGCTGCGTCCGACATGCGTCCTATTCCCCGGGGGCCAGCATTGCGGCGTAAGCGGTTTCCTGCTTCGCCACCTCTTCGGCCGGAATGAAGTAGTCCCGGTCATAATTGAAGGTATGATAGATCGAATAGCCGATGGTCGCGACGAAGCTGAGCAGTGCGAGCCACCAGATGTACCAGATCAGCGCGAAGCCGCAGAGCGTCGCAAGACCTGCGATCACGATGCCGGCCTCGGTGCTTTTCGGCATGTGGATCGGTTTGAAGCCTTCCGTCGGCCGGCTGAAATTGCGCTTTTTCATGTCCGCCAGGGCATCGATATCCCCGACGATCGGCGAGAAGGCGAAGTTGTATTCCGGCGGCGGCGAGGACGTCGCCCATTCGAGGGTACGCCCATCCCAGGGGTCACCAGTGACATCCCTGAGCTTCTCGCGATCCCGGATCGAGACGTAGAACTGCATCAGCATCGCGCCGATACCGGCGGCGATAAGGGCCGCGCCTGCTGCGGCAAGAATGAACCAGATCTGCAGCGAGGGGTCCTCGAACTCACGCAGGCGCCGAGTCACGCCCATCAGGCCGAGCACGTAGAGCGGCATGAAGGCGAGGTAGAAGCCGGCGACCCAGCACCAGAAGCTGACCTTGCCCCAGAAGACGTCGAGCTTGAAACCGAACGCCTTGGGGAACCAGAAGTTGATCGCGGCGAACGAGCCGAACAGGACGCCGCCGATGATCACGTTGTGGAAATGGGCAACGAGGAAGAGCGAGTTGTGCACCGTGAAGTCGACGGGCGGAACCGCGAGAAGGACGCCCGTCATGCCACCGATGACGAAGGTGACCATGAAGGCGACCGTCCACATCATCGGAAGCTCGAACCGGATTCGCCCTTCATACATCGTGAACAGCCAGTTGAAGATCTTCACCCCGGTCGGAATGGAGATGATCATGGTCGTGATCGCGAAGAAGGAGTTGACGCTCGCGCCGTTGCCCATGGTGAAGAAGTGGTGCAGCCAGACGAGGTAGGAGAGGATCGTGATGACGACGAGAGCGTAGACCATCGAGGTGTAGGCGAAGAGCCGCTTGCCCGAGAAGGTCGAGGTAATCTCGGAAAACACGCCGAACAGCGGCAGGATGAGGATGTAGACCTCCGGATGACCCCAGATCCAGATGAGGTTGAAGTACATCATGGAATTGCCGCCGAGATCGTTCGTGAAGAAATTCAATCCCACGTAGCGATCAAGTGCGAGCATGGTGAGCACCGCGGTCAGGACCGGAAATGCGGCGATGATCAGAACATTGGTGCAAAGGCCCGACCAGACGAAGATCGGCAGGCGCATCATGGTCATGCCCGGCGCGCGCATCTTCACGATCGTGACGAGAAGGTTGATGCCCGACAACAGAGTTCCGACGCCGGCGATCTGTAGCCCCCATATATAGTAGTCGACACCGACCCCCGGCGAGAATTCTGCCCCCGAGAGCGGCGGAAAGGCGAGCCAGCCCGTGCGCGCGAATTCGCCGATGAAGAGCGAGGCCATGATCAGGATCACGCCGCCGGCGGTCATCCAGAAGGAGAAGTTGTTGAGGAACGGGAACGCGACGTCACGTGCGCCGATCTGAAGCGGAATCACGTAGTTCATCAGGCCGGTGATGAGCGGCATCGCCACGAAGAAGATCATGATCACGCCATGGGCGGTGAAGATCTGATCGTAGTGGTGCGCGGGCAGGAAGCCTTCATTGCCGTTGAAGGCGATCGCCTGCTGGCTTCGCATCAGGATGGCGTCGGCAAAGCCACGCAAGAGCATCACGATTGCCAGGACGATGTACATGATGCCGATCTTCTTGTGATCGACGCTCGTGAACCATTCGTACCAGAGATAGCCCCACAGGCGATAATAGGTGATGGCCGCGACGAGGGCACCACCAGCCAGCGCGACGACGATGAAGGTCGAGACCAGAATCGGGTCGTAATAGGGGATGGCGTCCAGCGTCAGACGACCGAAAATCCAACGGGACAGGTCGGTATTGGCTAGCATCGTGAAACGTCTCTGTCTTGCTTAGGGTCTGTATCGTCGAGGCCGCCGCGTGCGGTCTCAACGCCTGCCATCTGCGTCAATTTCGAAAGTTGAGCTGTGCGGGGGCGATCGAACTCCATCCCTCGTCGCTCTCGCCCTCAAGCTTCCGATCCGTATGCGGAACTCGTCCGGAGGCCGGAGCCGTTGCGCCCTGAGGCACATCAGAGCGGTCCTCGAACTCGGCGAACGCCCCTGGGCTGTGGCGGAGCTGGTCGATACTGAGGTTTTCCGGCGGCTCCGCATGACCTGCGTCGATATGATGAATTTCCTGCATGCAAAGCTTGCCCTCTCGCACGCACATGCCGACGATCCGGCCGTAGAGATGCGGATTGACCGCGCCGAAATATTTCACCGGATCGTATTCGCTCGGCGCGGCCAGCTTCAGATAGCTTTCGCGATCGAGCTCCCCATTCTCCGAGCGCACCTTGGAGACCCAGCCCTCGAACTCGTCGTCGCTCTGGCCAAGGAACTTGAAGCGCATGCCGGAGAAGCCCGCGCCGTTATAGTGGGACGCGAAGCCTTCATACGTGCCGGCTTTATTGATGACTGCGTGAAGCTGCGTTTCCATGCCCGGCATCGCATAGATCATGCCGGCAAGGGTGGGAACGTAAAAAGCGTTCATCACAGATTCGGCCGTCAGCTCGAACTTGATCGGCCGATTGACCGGAGCGGCGAGCTCGTTGACGGTCGCGATATTGTATTCCGGGTAAATGAAAAGCCACTTCCAGTTCAGCGCGACCACCTGAACCTTGAGCGGTTCGGCCTCGTGATTCACCTCGGAACTGCTCGTGATCTCGTCGATCGGCCGATAGGGATCGAGGAGATGGGTTCCGACCCAGGTGATGGCGCCGAGTACCACAATGATCAGAAGCGGGGCACCCCAGACTGCCAACTCCAGCTTGGTCGAATGGTCCCAATCGGGCGCATAGGCTTCGCCGGTATTCTGTGCCCGATATTTCCAGGCAAACCAGAGTGTGAGCACGATCACCGGAATGATGATGAGGAGCATCAGCCCCGTCGAGATCAGGAGCATGTCGCGCTGACGCGCGGCAATGTCACCCTCGGGGAAGAGGACCACCAGGTCACCGCACGCCGAAAGGGCGAGGAGGAGAGGCAGGACGATGAGAATTCGAAAAAGTCGCAAGAGACGGGAACCCGCGATATCTGGACGGCGATCTGCGGCATTGCTGACAGCTGCCGACCATTGACTGCCAACAGATGCTGGTATTGAACGTTTCACGTCTCGCCTCAAGCTTTTTCGGGATGGCGGGTTGTCACGTTCGGTGACAAAAGGCCGCTTCGAGTGCGATAATGTCACTCGCACGCGACGAAAGCATGAGGATGTTGGATGAGCGATACAGTGGCAGACGGAGCTTTCGCGGGTTCGACTCACGAACGCCATCACGGAAAGCATGTTCTCAATCCGAGCGATATTTCCGTCGGCGTCGTGATCGGCCGGACATCGGAATTCTTCGACTTCTTCGTCTTTGCCATCGCGTCTGTGCTCGTGTTCCCGAGACTCGTCTTTCCTTTCGTCGATCCGGTGACGGGCACGCTCTATTCGTTCGCGCTCTTTGGTCTCGCTTTCCTGGCAAGACCGTTCGGAACCTGGCTTTTCATGGCGATCGACCGTCGTCACGGTAAGGGCACGAAGCTTACGATTGCGCTTTTCCTTCTCGGCTCCTCCACCGTGGTGGTCGCATTCCTGCCGTCCTATGAACAGGTCGGCGCCTTCTCGATCTGGCTTCTCGCGCTTTTCAGGATCGGACAGGGAATTGCGATCGGCGGCACCTGGGACGGGCTTGCATCTCTTCTCGCGATGAATGCGCCAGAAAAAAACAAAGGCTGGTGGGCCATGGTCCCGCAGCTGGGCGCGCCGTTCGGCCTCATTGTCGCCTCAGGCCTGTTCGCCTTCTTCCAGGGCTTTTTGCCCGACGAAGAATTCATGAGCTGGGGATGGCAGTTCCCGTTCTTCGTCGCCTTCGCAATCAACGTTGTCGCGCTCTTCAGCAGGCTGCGTATCGTCGCGACGCCGGAATACGTGCATCAGTTCGAGCGCCGTGAATTGCAGGCGTCCCGCGTGCGAGAAACGGTCAAGGCTTATGGCAAGGTCATCATCGTCGGTGCCTTCGCGCCGCTTGCGAGCTTTGCCATGTTCCACATGGTCACGGTGTTTCCGCTCTCGTGGGTCGAGCTTTATACCAGCGAGAGCGTCACCCGCTTCCTGATCATCGAAAGCGTGGGCGCTGCCGTTTGCGCGCTTTCGGTCGTGGCATCCGGTATGCTTGCCGACAAGTACGGCCGACGCAATCTCCTCGGAACAACCGCGCTTCTGATCGCGGTCTTCAGCGGCTTTGCGCCCTCGATGCTGGCCCAGGGCGAGGCGGGCGAAGTCGTCTACATGATCTCCGGCTTCATCATTCTCGGTCTTTCGTTCGGCCAGTGTTCCGGCGCTGTCGCCTCCAACTTCCCCACCAGATACCGGTATACCGGCTCCGCTCTCGTTTCCGATCTCGCATGGCTCTTCGGTGCGGGTCTGTCGCCTTTCGTCGCACTCTATCTCACCGAACATCTCGGTCTGATCGCGGCGGGTGCATATCTCTTGTCGGGTGCCCTCTGCACGCTTCTCGCCCTGCGCTACAACGAGATGCTGGAACACCGCGAATAGCCCAGCCGTCGTCTTGATCGACGAACAGTTGAGTGAGCCGGGCGCGAAACGATCCCACGATCGATTCGCGCCCGGCTACATTAGAAGCGGCCGTCATCGGGTTCTCAGGCGACTGCGCATGCCTGCATCTGAGAAACCCACACCGGGTGTTTCGCAATCGGCTGCGCTTTGATGCCGCCGGCACAAAGCGGGTCTTTTCCCACCCTCGACCAGGTCCTGCCACGTAGCCCGCTCTGATCTGATCAGGCGATACCGCCCCCCATGGCGGGGAGATTCGCCGCGCGGTCCGCGATCTTTCTGAGGGCGAAGGACGAATTCATCTTCGCCACGTGAGGCAGCGAGGACAGGGACGTCTTGTGGATGCGCTCGAAATCTTCCAGATCCCGCGCCGCAACCCGCAGGATATAGTCGTACTCCCCGGACATCATGAAGCAGACGAGCACATTGGGGCAAAGACGCACGGCGGCCTCGAACTCGGAAAGATGCTTCTCACTCTGACCGAGAAGGGTGATGTTGACGATGACCGTGACGGGAAAGCCGAGTATCTGGCTCGAAAGGCGCGCGCTGTATCCTTCGATCGCCCCGGTCGATTCCAGACGATCCAGGCGCCGCGAGCACGCCGAGGGTGAAAGCCCCACCTTTTCGGCGAGGGCCTGATTGGACAAGCGCCCGTCTCGCAGCAGCGCCTGCATGATGGCCATATCGAAGCGATCATAGGTCATATGCGATCGATTCTTGCAGCACGGCTCGAATGACGCAAGATGTTTGCGCGTATCTCGCTGAAGATCTGAAAAATCGGTGGGACATTGCGGAAAAAACGCGGTTACTTGATGCTGTAGCGAAAGAGCCGGGAGAAACTCCACATGCGCATCGGTTGCCCCAGGGAAATCAAGAATCACGAATATCGCGTCGGTCTCACGCCGGCCGCGGCGCGCGAATACGTGTCCCATGGCCATGAGGTTCTGATCGAAACCGATGCGGGCGCCGGGATCGGTGCGAGTGACGCCGACTACGTCGCGGCCGGTGCCGAGATCGTCGGGGCAGCGCAGGAGATCTTCTCGCGCGCCGACATGGTGGTGAAGGTGAAGGAGCCGCAGTCCGGCGAATGGGCGCAACTGCGCGAGGATCAGACCCTCTACACCTATCTCCACCTCGCGCCCGATCCGGCGCAGACCAAGGGCTTGCTCGAATCCGGCGTCACGGGCGTTGCCTATGAAACGGTGACCGACGCACGTGGGGGCCTGCCCCTGCTGGCGCCCATGTCGGAGGTCGCCGGCCGGCTCTCCATTCAGGCTGGCGCCCGGACGCTGGAGAAAGCCTGCGGCGGACGCGGCGTGCTTCTGGGCGGCGTGCCCGGCGTTGCACCTGCCAAGGTCGCGATCATCGGCGGCGGCGTCGTCGGCAAGGAAGCGGCGAAGATGGCCATCGGGCTTGGTGCCGAAGTCACCATTCTCGATCGCTCCATCCCGCGCCTGCGCGATCTCGACGATCTGTTCGAGGGCCGGGTCATGACGCGCTTCTCGACACCGACTGCCATCGACGAATGCGTCTTCGAGGCCGATCTCGTCATCGGCGCGGTTCTCATCCCGGGCGCTTCGGCACCGAAGCTCGTGACGCGCGACATGCTCGCCTCGATGAAGCGGGGCGCGGTTCTCGTCGATGTGGCGATCGATCAGGGCGGCTGCTTCGAGACATCCCACGCCACCACCCATGCCGAGCCGACCTTCGAGATCGACGGGATCGTGCATTACTGCGTCGCCAATATGCCGGGTGCGGTTCCGGTCACTTCGGCCTATGCGCTGAACAATGCCACCCTACCCTTCGGTCTGGCTCTCGCCGATCATGGTCTCGATGCCCTTCGAAACGATCCGCATCTGATGGCGGGCCTCAATGTGCACAAAGGCAGGATCACCAACCGCGCTGTCGCCGATGCGCTGGGTCAGAGCTTCGTGGACGGACCCTCGGCGCTCGCAAGCTGAGGGCGACGTCCGGACCGAAACCGGCAAAGCGGTCTCAGGTCACCATCAAGCGGGGCTAAGCCTCACGAGGCGGCGGCTGCGGCCGCCGGTCTCGGATATTCGCCTTTCAAGCCGCGCGCATGGATGATCGCGATGGCAAGAACCGCGAAACCGACGAACTGGTGAAGCAACGCCCAAGAGATCGGCACGACGAGGAGAAGGGTCACGATGCCGATCATGGCCTGAACGACGACCGCGCCGAACAGCATCCAGGCCGTGCGCGAGTGCCAGGTGTTGGGCGACATCCCCTGCGCGGCGATGGCGTGGATCAATGTCAGGATGAAAAGCAGATAGGCCGTCATCCGGTGGACGAACTGGACCGTCAGGTGATCCTCGAACAGGCTGAGCCAGGCCGGCTTGAGAGCGAACAGGTTTGCCGGGATCAGCGATCCATCCATCAACGGCCAGGTGTTGTAGATGAAACCCGCATTAAGGCCCGCAACGAGGCCGCCGAGATAGATCTGGAGAACGACCAGCGCGACGAGGCCTAACCCGACAAGAAGCGAGCCACGTGTCGGCGGTGGCACCCGATCACGCCGCTTGAGACCCTCCGCGACCCAGAGCGACGAGGCGAGAATGAGCGAGGCGATGGTAAGATGCGTCGCCAGACGGTACTGGCTGACATCCGTCCGGTCGACGAGGCCCGAGGCGACCATCCACCAGCCGATACCCCCCTGTATGGCTCCCAACGCCAGAATGCCGCACAAGCGCGGTTTCAGGAACGGCTCAAGCCGGCCGGTCGCCCAGAAAAAGATGAGCGGGATCGCGAAGACGAGACCGATCAGCCGTGCGAGCAGGCGATGGGCCCATTCCCACCAGAAGATCGTCTTGAACTCCGACAGGCTCATGCCCTGGTTCATCTGCTGATATTGGGGAATGCGCTTGTAGAGCGTGAACTCTTCCTCCCATTCCGCGACCGAGAGCGGCGGAATGACCCCGTGGATCGGCTTCCATTCGGTGATGGAAAGACCGGACTCGGTCAGCCGTGTCGCGCCACCGACCGTGACGATCGCGAAGACGAACGCGACGACGACGAGAAGCCAGAGACGCACCCAAAAGCGGTTGCGCTCGTTGGAGGATGCGGCCAGTGGATTGGCCTGCTCGAAAGTAACTGTGCTCATGCGCCGTCGTTTGCATCCGATTGTGGCCGGAAACAAGCCGCATCAGCGTCGCAGTCGTCTCGGCCGGAGTGTCCGGTCACGGCGTCCAGACCGGAGCGATTCGATCGGTCACACGGAAAATGGCTGGAAATCGAGACGTTTGGGGGCCATTAAGGGCACAGGGCGGGCTGGTTCAGACCTATGGCGAACGGCCCGCGAAAGCCAATGAAGGAGCGACATGCCGGTTCGTCTCAAGAAATTCATCGGGACGATCATCATCATTGTTTTGGTGATCGTCTACGCTCTGTTTGCGACAACCATCGCCGTGGCGTTGTTCGCCGAGTCGAGCGGCTGGGTGCACCTCGTCTATTTCTTCCTGACCGGCTTCCTCTGGGTTCTGCCGGCGATGCTGGTCATCAAATGGATGGAATCGCCGCCGCGCGAGAAGCGTTGAGGGTCAGGCAGCGCGACTGGAAAACACCTGCGGATTGCGCTGCCAGACCGAATAATTGAGGCATGCCGCCGCCGTCACCCAGGCGAGATAGGGGACGAGCAGGAGACCGGCCCAGAGATTGATCGGCAGGAAAACCGAGATGTTCGCGGCGACCAGTAACCACAGCCCGACGACATCGGCGAAGGCGAGATCGGCACGCCGCATACCGAAGAAGAACGCCGACCAACCGGCGTTGAGGACGAGTTGCGCGCCGTAAATCGCGAAGGGCACCGCAACCAGTCCCACATCCTCGTAGACCAGCCATCCCGCAATCGCGATGAAAAGATAGAGAATCGTCCAGACGGCGGGAAACGCCCAGTTTGGCGGCGTCCAGGACGGCTTTTCAAGCTTCTCGTACCAGGGGCCCGGCTTGAAGACCGCGCCGCTCATGGCGACGACGAAAACGATCGCGAAGAAGACCAGAAAACTCAGGACAGAACCCGTCAGCATGTTACGCCCTTTTCGCGATGGTCGCGGCCATCGCGACATCATCGATGTTATATCATTACACTCTGCACATCAACGGGCCGGAGCGGTCAACACCCGGTCGCTCTCGATCAGGCCCGGTCAGTCCCGACTGACGAGCTTGTTGAACTGCTTGTTGTCGCCGGAATCATCGACGAGCAGGGCAAGATTTTGCGCCTCGAAGATCTCGAAGAAGCGGTCCCACGAGATAGGCTCGAGCCTGTCATTGTCCTGGCCGTGATCGAAGCGCAGTACGCCGGGACCGCCCTCACCTTCGGTCTCCGCGACGATCGCCGGTCGCCCGCGTCCTTCCGTGGCCCAGGCCATGATCGCATTGTGGTCGGTCAACTGCTTGGTGCTGGCCATGTTGGCTCTCCTCGATTCCGTGTCTCAAGAGAGAAGACGCTTCCAGGTGTTCACCCGTTCCCTCCATCGCCGCGAACAGGCGCGTGAAGATCGAGGGAAGCATCGAGAAGAAACGGCAGCGGCGTCCACAAACCGGTGGTCAGCCCCGCCTTGCGCAGCATTTCGCCCGTCCAGGTGTTGCAACCGAAAAGCACCTGAAATCGACCTTTCGAAGGATAAAAGCGATCGAAAGCACCATAGCCGGGAACTGCGAGCGCGGATTTCTGCCCTGCGGCGTCCGTCTGGAAGCTTTTCACGATGGCATCGATCAGGTTGCGATACTGGGTGTCGGTCAGCGAGACGGTCCGTCCAAAGGCAGCGTCCGGTTCGATCGGGCCCATCAGGCCGACGCGCAGCACCGAGCGGTCACCGAGGATCGACTGGACCACCGGCAGGACTTCAAGATCGCTCCAGTTGGGCGTGTTGACGTAGAACTGCTCGCCGCCCCAGCCGATGAGAAGCCACCGGGCGTCGGGACGCCCGATGGGCAGTCCCGCCGTTTCAACGAAGCCGAACGCGTTTCGCGTCGCCTCATCCAGAGGCAGGGCAAGATCGGTATGGATGGCGTTGGCGAGAATGAGGATTTCGCGGTCGGGCGCTGCGTTTCCGGTTTGCCCCGCACCGCCGCGCGGGATCACCACGCCAAGCGTCAGCGCGATCACGACAGCCACGACAAAAACGCCGATCCCCTTCAGGACCCTTCGAAAACCGGGTGCGCCGCGCCTCAAGCGAAGCGCTCCGGGCTGGCGAGGCGGGATATGACCGGCACCACGGCCAGACTAATGCTCGCCGAGTTTCATGCCCGGTTCGTATTCCTTGCCCTCGATTGTTTTGGTCACCGCCTGACCACAGCGCATGGTGCCGCTCGCCTGATCGAAGGCATAGGTCGGCGATCCTTGAAGCTCCCAGCCCTTCGAAAGAGCCAGGGAGACCTTGTGGCAGAACGAGGAATCGTCCGGGCCGCTCAAAAACCGATAGAGCTTCATGTGTTTCCTGCTTTCGTGCCGCGGCGTGACGCGATGGCGTCGCGAAGCTTCAAAATACGGTCGGCTTCGGTCAGATGCAGCCGATCAATCGTGCGCCCGTCCATCGTGGCGACGCCGGCCTCGACATCGGGCGAGGCCGAAAACGCGTCGACCACTTTTTGGGCCCAGTCGAGCGCGGCCTGCGGCGCGGCGAAGCGCTCATTGGCCTCGCCGATCTGCTCGGGATGGATGACAAGCTTGCCATCGAAGCCGAGCCTCTGAGCGCTGGCACATTCCCGGGAAAACCCATCCGCATCGCGAATGTCCGGGAAATAGCCATCGATCGCGCTCAGCCCATGGGTCTTCGCCGCAAGCACGATGCTCGACAGCCAGGGCATAAGTTCCGTGCGGTCGCGATCCGGCCGCATGCCGGAGGCAATCTTCAGCGTCCCGACGCCCAAAACCAGTGCGGAAAGCCGGCCTGAACTCTCGCTGGCGATCGCCAGAGCGTTGGCAACGCCCGCCGGCGTTTCGATCATTGCCCAGAGCTTGAAGCTTTCCGGTGCGTCGGTCTCGTGCAGCGCCGTGACGATCTGGCGAACGACGCCCGGCGATTCTGCTCGCGGGAGAAGGATCCCATCGACATTCGCGCCCCGGGCCGCGAGGAAATCCTCCGTGCCCCAGACCGTGTCGAGCCCATTGATGCGCACGATCCGCTCGCCGGCAAACGTCGATTTGGCAAGATGCTCGCGCAGGCGCTCGCGGGCCGCCGGCTTGTCGGCGGGCACCACGGTTTCGCACAGGTCGTAGACGACGCCGTCCGCCGCAACGCGCTCGGAGGCATCGAGCGCGCGGGCGTTCATCGCGGGAACGAGAAGCAGGGATCGGCGGGGCGGAATGGATATCGACATCAGCGCTGTTTCGCGCGCCTTACCCCGAATGGCAACCACCGATTCGCTCGCCGGCCTGCCCAAACGGCGCTGTGGGAAAAAGAGCCGGGCGGAACTCGCAGGTCTGCCTATCGTTCGTCGCCTCTCATCATTTTTTCGTCCCGCGCCTTCGGCGCGTTACATCTTCATCAAAGCAAGCCCGGAACGGAAAGCTGCAATATGTCGATCATTGCCTGGATCGGTTCGCACAGCAATGTCATCAGCGTCTGTATCAACGCGGCGATGCTCTGCGTCTGGGCCGTTTATCTGCAGCTGCTGCTCAACAGCTATCTGCGGCAGAGACGCTCCTCGATCCTGATTTCGCGCGGTGCCGGAAAGGGCCTTCACGCGCGCTGCCTCGTCACGAATATGAGCCAGGAACCGATCTACGTCACGAGCCTCATCGCCGAACTTCATACCGACGAGGGCAAGAAGGAAATCCAGCTCACCGACATGCGGGAATTGCCCGAGGACCTTGGCATGGATCCGCGCTCGGCAATGCGCCAGGGCAGTCTTGAAAGAGGTCAGTATCTGGATATCGGCCATTTCGACTCCCTGATCGAACAGCTCGTCTCCGACGCTCCGAACATCGGGGACAAGACCGCGATCAAGGCCGTGGAAATGACCGTCGTTGCCCTCTATGGGCCGGAAGACCTGCCCGTCGGCGCAAAGCGGAAATTTGCCGTCGACTGGCAAGCCGAGGAAAATGCCCGCGTCACGCCGAATTCGGTGATTACCCAACAGATCCACAAGAAAAGCGAACGCCGGCGTCTGAGAAAGGAACTGGAGCGGTTCCTTTGAGACCGCCCGATCCCACAATGATCGAAAGATCGATCCGCTTGCACCGACGAACGATACGACCACAAACGAGGAATATGCCTTGGCGAAAATGATCCACACCATGATCCGGGTTCTTGAAGAGGAGCGATCCGTCGAATTCTACGACAAGGCTTTCGGGCTGAAGATCGCGGACCGCTTTCCCTTCGACGGATTCACCCTTGTCTACCTGTCGAACGAGGACGCGACGCACGAGCTCGAACTGACTATCAACGGCGATCGGAGCGAGCCTTATGATCTCGGCAACGGCTATGGCCATATCGCGGTCTCGGTCGAGGACGTGAAAGCCGAGCGCGAGCGTATGATCGCCGCCGGCCTTTCACCGAAGGATATCAAGGAACTCGTCCACAACGGGTCGCTGCTCGGCCGTTTCTTCTTCATCGAGGATCTGGATGGCTACAAGATCGAGGTACTGGAACGGGCCGGCCGCTTCCAATAGCCTTGGAAGTTCGACGCCGCCGGTTTCTTGAAGGCCGGCGGGACCTTGCCTCTTCCCACCATCGGGTGAACGCAGTCCGGCGCTCTCACACAAGATCCGGGTTCAGAACCCTCGTGGCGTTCCGTCCGTCTCGACCAATCGATTCACGCGTGTCGCCGCCTCATTCGGGCGGATATCGGCGAGCCTAAACCCCAAACGCCCAGCCGCTTCGGTGATGTCCCTCTGTCCGACCGAAGCACCTGCCGGGCTGGATGGAAAGAGCCTTTGAATTGGCTCACAAATTCTGAAACGAACGGCACCAGATCTGGAGCAGCCTGCTTTTCTCGCGGCAATGATTTCCTGGGTTGCCCCCAGAATGTCAGTCTCCCTTGGTTACGAAAAAGAAACCCAAACCAAATTGATTTTTTCGGTGCATCGGTCAGAAAGTGTGCGGCTACGCTTTTGCAGTGCCGGATCGACGGTGCTACGCTCGCGTAAAAGTCCAATCACTCTTTCCTGATGGCAGCGTGCACATGGCGACCAAGCTCAGCATAAAATCCCTCTACAAAATATTCGGCGATCGCGCTGATGAGGCGATGCGCCTCGTCGAAAGCGGCAAGACGAAGGAGGAGATACTTGCGGAGACCGGCGCGACCGTCGGCGTGAACGACGTGAATGTCGATATCGAGGAAGGCGAGATCTTCGTCGTCATGGGGTTGTCGGGCTCTGGCAAGTCCACACTCATCCGGATGCTGAACGGCCTGATTACGCCGACCTCCGGCACGATCACCATCGATGGTGACGACATCGCACATTGCAGCGACGAGGAAATCCGGCAGATCCGTCGCCAGAAGATTTCGATGGTCTTCCAGCATTTCGCTCTTTTCCCGCATAAGACCATTCTCGAGAACGCGGCCTTCGGGCTGAAGATCAAGGGCGTCGGCGTATCCGAACGAAACGATCGGGCCCGCAAGGCGCTGGCTCAGGTCGGGCTCGAACAATATGCCAAAAGCTACCCCGACCAGCTCTCGGGCGGCATGCAGCAGCGCGTGGGCCTTGCCCGCGGTCTTGCAGCCGAACCCCAGGTTCTTCTCATGGACGAGCCCTTCGGCGCGCTCGATCCGCTGATTCGCCGCGACATGCAGGACGAGCTCCTTGAGCTCCAGCGCTCTCTCGGCAAGACGATCGTCTTCATCACCCACGACCTCAACGAAGCACTGATCCTCGGCGACAAGATCGCCATCATGAAGGGCGGCCGCTTCGTGCAGGTCGGCACGGCGGAAGAAATCGTCGGCAGCCCGGCGGACGACTATGTGGAAGCCTTCACCAAGGACATTGATCGATCGCGGGTCTTCCCGGCACAGCGCGTCGCGAAGTCTGCCGACCCGATTCAGAAAGCGGGCCTGACGGCTGAAACAGCACTGTCAACCATGGACCGCCTCAACCGCGATGCGATCTACGTCGTCGAAGACGGCAAGCCGGTGGGAATTCTGCGCTACCGGGACGCCCAGGGCGCACTTCAGAAGTCGGGTGGCGACTGCTCATCCGCACTGATCACGACTTTTCCGAAGGTGGACGCCGAAAAGCCGATCTTCGAGCTTTATCCGCTTGCGCGAAGCGGCCTTCCTATCGCGGTCGTCGACGAGGCCGACAAGCTGATCGGCGTGGTCGAGCCGGAAACGATCTTCGCCGAACTCGCAGGAGACGACGAAGCCGTCGAGCAAGAGGCGACACTCAAGACGGCGGCCGAATAGTTCGGCACGACCACCGCAACACGATTGGCGCAAGACGGCCGTGAGACGGCGCTGCGCCCGAACCCGATCCTGGTGAGACACTCATGTTCAGTCCCGAAGACCTTATCGAGATCCCATTCGCCGACTGGGTCGACGACTTCGTTCGCGGCTTCCTGGTTCCGACCTTCCGGCCCGTCTTCCGCGCCATGCAGCAGCCCGTCGACATTCTGATGCAGAACCTCGACGCCTTCCTGAATGCCGTGCCTTGGGTCGTCTTCACCGCCGTCCTCTGCTTCATCGCATGGCGCACGGCGGGGCGCGGCACCGCCATCTTCACGGTGGTCGCCCTCGCCTTCATCGACATGATCGGCCTCTGGTCGGAAACCATGACGACGCTGTCGATGATCATCACAGCGGTCGTTTTCTGTATCGTGCTCGGTGTTCCCCTCGGCATCGCGGCGGCCCGGTCGGATAGGTTCCTCAAGATCCTTCGCCCGATCCTCGACATCATGCAGACGATCCCGAGCTTCGTCTATCTCGTGCCGATCGTCATGCTTTTCGGTGTCGGCACGGTTCCGGGCGTCATCGCGACCATCATCTTTGCGCTGCCGCCGATCATCCGCCTGACCAATCTCGGTATCCGGAACGTCCGCGGCGACCTCATCGAGGCGGCGAAGGCCTTCGGCTCGACCCCGCGCCAGATTCTCTGGGAGGTCCAGCTGCCGCTCGCCTTGAGAACGATCATGGCCGGCCTCAACCAGACCCTGATGCTGGCGCTTTCGATGGTGGTCATCGCAGCCCTCATCGGCGCGGGCGGGCTTGGCCTCACCGTGAACACCG
Organism: Fulvimarina fulva; assembly: GCF_039652615.1. Taxonomy (NCBI): domain Bacteria; kingdom Pseudomonadati; phylum Pseudomonadota; class Alphaproteobacteria; order Hyphomicrobiales; family Aurantimonadaceae; genus Fulvimarina; species Fulvimarina fulva. The sequence goes on along the minus strand of NZ_JBDJAC010000004.1, from coordinate 27,226 downwards.
GTCTCGGACGCCTCGCCGTCGGAACGGCAACCGCCGGCGGTGTCGGCATCGTGCTTTTGGCGATCATTCTCGATCGCATCACGCAAGGCCTCGGCGAAGCAAAGAAGCGATCCGACAAGACCTCCGTCAAAGGCACGGTCAGCCGGTTGGTCAAGCCGCTCTTCGGCGGAAGCCGCTCGGCAGAGCCGGCGGAATAAAAACGCCGATGCGGCGCCGCAGAGGATTTGCGGCGTCTCCCCGATCCAAGCCACGATTTCCGAAAGATTCGGCGCGGTTTGACATCGAGGCGCCAGAGTTGCGAGACTCCGGCCAGAAATTTGGTGTGGCAATTTTCAGTGATTGCCGCATGTGAACACGAAGAACCAATCGACAAGGAGATTGAATACGAATGATCCATAAGTCCAAGAAGGCTCTTCTCATCGGTGCGACGGCCCTTTCGATGGCGTTCGCCGCATCCGGTCCTGTCTTTGCGCAAGACGGCGCCTCGATGCCGGGCGAAGGCGTCACGGTCACGATGGCCCGCCCGACCTGGGACACGGGCTGGTTCGACACCGAAATCTATCGCCAGCTTCTTCAGAAGCTTGGCTATGAGGTCGGTCAGCCGACCACGCTCGACGCACCGGCCTTCTACCAGGCTGTCAGCCAGGGTGATGTGACCGGTTGGGTCGAAGGCTGGTTCCCGCTCCACAACACATATGAGAGTGCATTCTCCTCGGGCGCCCAAGCGATCGGCTATGTCGCCAAGGGCGGCGCCTTGCAGGGCTATCTCGTCGATAAGGCATCGGCCGACAAGTTCGGCATCACCGAGATCACCGACTTCAAGAAAGACGAGGTCAAGGAAGCCTTCGACCGGAACGGCGATGGCAAGGCCGATCTCGTGGCATGCCCTCCGGGCTGGGGCTGTGAGGAGACGATCTCCTTCCAGATGGACGCCTTTGATCTCGGAGAAGACGTCAACGCCATCCAGGCGAACTATTCTGCCGCCATGGCAGATGCGATCGCGGCTTATCAGCAGGGTAGTCCGATCTTCTTCTACACCTGGACGCCGAACTGGACCGTCAACGAGCTGAAGCCGGGCGAAGACGTTGTCTGGATCCAGACGCCGGAAGTGAAGCTGCCGGAAGATCAGATGAACCTCGCCGACGCGGCAACAGTCGAAGGCGTGGAGGGCTGCGTCGCAGATCCGTGCGAGATGGGTTGGCCCGCCAACGACATCCGTCCGGTCGTGAACACCGAGTTCCTCGACGCCAATCCGGCGGCGAAGTCGATCTTCGAGAACGTCTCGATCCCGCTGAAGGATATTTTCGCCCAGAACCAGGAGATGAACTCCGGGGCCGACAGCGAAGAGGACATCGTCGCTCAGGCGACCGCATGGATCGAGAAGAACCAGGATCAGGTCGACCAGTGGCTCGCCGATGCCCGTGCGGCCGCTGAAGGCGGTTCCTCTAACTAATCGGATTATCGGGGTCGGTCGCGCATCGCGGCCGACATCGATCGAAGGGCGGGTCCAATTGGGCCCGCCTTTTTCGTTGGTCGTCTGGGAAGGAGGCTGGATCGCATGAAAAAGCCAGCATTCGAGCAGGCTATCGCTGAAAGCCAGATCCTCGAAGTGCTCGCACCCTTCGCGCCCCGGATTGCGGGCACCCTGCCCCTCGGGATCGGGATCGCGTGCAGCGACGTTGATATCCGTTGCGAGATTTGCGACGCTGCCGCTTTCTCGCGCAGCTTTCTCGAACATTTCGCCGACAGGTCGGAATTCCGGCTGGTCCAGCTTTTGCGCCCGAGACACCCGATCCCGTGCACTTTCACGGCGTCTAGGTAGCCGTTCGAAATCTACGGCGAAGCTCTCGCTGTCGACCTTCAGGAGGGATGGCGCCATTTTCTGGTGGAGAGGCGGCTGCTCGCTTTGGGCGGCCCGCCGTGGCGCGACGCTATTCTGCGGCAACGAGCAGCTGGCCTGAAGACCGAAACGGCCTTCGCCGTCGCGCTCGGTCTTACCGGCGATCCTTATCGAGCCGTGTCGGAACTGGCGGATTGGCCCGACGAGTCCATGACGGACCCGCTTCGGCGACGGAGCATCTTATAGCCCCGTAGCATGACGCAAGACGCATATGGCAGCTATCGGCGGGGTCTCCGAAGGCACGGCTACGGGCACAGCAAATCGCTGCCGCCCGGCGCTTACCGGCTCAGAAAGCGCGAGACTCCGCCGGTTCCGCCAACGCGGTTGCCCTGGCGATCATAGCCCGGACGGCGGTGCTGCTCGGCGGCATAGGCCTCCGCCGAAACCTTCTGTCCGGTCTTGTAGCTGAAGGAGGTGTAGGTCGCGAACTCGCTGTCACTCATCCGGGACTTCAGCTCTTCGACCTTCACCTGATCCTGCATATGCTTCGAGATCACGAGCTCGGGAATATTGGTCTCGGGGCACGGCCCGGTCGGCGAAAGCTTTGAGACGGTCTCGGCCGACTGATCGAAGATATACTGCCGCTCGCAGACGCCCACATGGGGAGGCTTACGGGTCTCTTCGAAATAGTCCGATCCCTTCTTCAGCATCGTCCAGAAAGCGAAATGCTCCGAATTGCTGTGGCGCGCCATGTTCTCGGGCGTCATGCGGAACGGATAGGCCTGGATCTGGAAGTTGCGCTGGCCGCCCTCGAAAGAGTGGCGTGCGAGACCATAGATTTCCTGAACCTGCTCGTCGTCCATCGCATAACAGCCGGAAGAGTTGCAGGAGCCATGGATCATCAGATGGCTGCCCGTGCGGCCATTCGCGCGATCATAGGTGTTGGGATAACCCATGTTGATCGCGAGATGATATTTGGAATTGGGATTCAGCTGTGTCGGGTTGACGTTGTAGAAGCCTTCCGGGGCCTGCCGATCGCCTTCGGCGAATTTCGGTCCGAGCTTTCCGGACCAGGCGCAGATCGGATAGGTCTTCAGATGGGCGTAGCTCCCGTCCGTGCGCTGCTTCCAGACCTCAAGTTCAGACTCTTCCTTGAAGAGCCGAACCAGCATCGGTGAATTCACACCCATGCTTTTCGACTGGATCTGGGCAACGAGCGCGGCCGGCAAGGGCGCCTCGGCCGGAATCAGATCGGCGTATTTGCAGCTTGTTGCGGCGAACATCGCGGTGGCCAGAACGGCTCCGGTCAAGAGGCGGCGAACGATCATGGTTCCGTGGTTTCCCCTGAAAGAGGAGCGCGGGACGACCATCCCCATAGCCGAAACCCCGCGCTCTGTCTTAGTCGCGACCCGGGGCGATGTGCCCGGCGGGTCGCATCACGCGGGAAGCTTGAATCAAGCGACAATCCCCACGCAGTTCCCCTCATCCTCTCAAAAGCGAATTAAACTGTTATTAAAACAATCGAATTCGCTTCGACCTGCTCACTCGCCGCGTCTTGCCGCGACGGAGGCGAGCCCGGTCGACGGTCAGATGGTCGCATAAGAGCGGCGAGATTTAGGCAGACATCACGGTGGGGAACGCAAGTGCAAAGTGTGACCGGCGCGCAACGACGCCTAGAGATTGCGTCCGATGGACAGAAATTTCTCGCGGCGCTGAGTCTTCAGGGCCGCACCCTCCACACCGGAAAGCTCGGAAAGCCCTGTTCTGATTTGGTTTCCGGCCGCATCGATCGCACTTTCCGGGTCGCGGTGAGCACCCCCGAGAGGTTCCTCGATGATCTGATCGATGATCCCGAGCTCCTTGAGATCCTGCGCGGTAATTTTCATCGCCTGGGCAACGTCACGGGCTCTGGTCGCGTCCCGCCATAGAATCGACGCCCCGGCTTCCGGCGAAATCACCGAATAGATCGCGTGCTCCAGCATGTAGACGCGATTCGCCGTCGCGATCGCGATCGCACCGCCGGACCCACCCTCGCCCAGCACCACCGACACCAGTGGGACGGTCAGATTGAGGCAGGTCTCGATCGAGCGTGCGATGGCTTCGGCCTGACCGCGCTCCTCCGCGCCGATGCCGGGATAGGCTCCGGCCGTATCGACCAGCGTGAGGACGGGAATATCGAAGCGCGCGGCAAGTTCCATGATCCGGACGGCCTTGCGGTAGCCTTCGGGCCGCGCCATGCCGAAATTGTGCTTCAGCCGCGTCTGGGTGTCATTACCCTTTTCCTGACCGATCACCGCGACGGATTGGCCATCGAACCGGCCGAAACCGGCGATCATGGCGTAATCTTCGGCATAGTAGCGGTCGCCGGCAAGCGGCGTGAAATCGGTGATCAGCCGTTTGATATAGTCGTTGCAATGGGGCCGGTCGGGATGACGGGCGACCTGCGTCTTCTGCCAGGGGGTCAGCTTCTGGTAGAGACTGGCGAGCGCGTCGCGCGAACGGGTTTCGAGCCGTTCGATCTCTTCATGCACATCGACCGCACCGTCCTCGGCCTCGATCTTCCTGAGTTCGAGGATCTGCCCCTCAAGGTCGGCGACCGGCCGTTCGAAATCCAGGTAATTGTACATACGCTTCCGTTTCTCGCCCGAGGACTCCTGACGCCTCGCCGGCTGCTTCGGTCATGTCAACGGGAATGTGACGTTCGAGTTGAGCGTCTGTTACCAGTCCCCGCGGCCCACCGAAAGGGGATGATGCTCGGTGACGAGCTTGTGCAGGCGCTCTTCCAGAACATGGGTGTATATCTGCGTGGTGGAAATATCCGCATGGCCGAGAAGTTCCTGAACGGAACGCAAATCGGCCCCGTTTTGGAGAAGATGGCTGGCGAAGGCGTGGCGCAGGACGTGCGGCGAAATCTTCGCGACCGGAATGCCGGCCCGGGCGGCGAGCCCCTTCAGTTCGCGGGCGAAGACCTGCCGGCTGAGATGTCCGCTTTCGGAATCGGCGGGAAACAGAAAGGGGTCGTCGTCTTTCGTCCCGCTTGTCTTCAGGGCGAGCCCGTAGGCGTCCAGCGCCTCGCGGGCCTCCGCGCCGATCGGTATCAACCGCTCCTTGTTGCCCTTTCCGAGAACGGTGATCGTGCGCGCCCTGCTCGCGAGCATGCTCTTTGGCAAGGAAACGAGTTCGGAAACGCGCAGGCCGGTCGCATAAAGGAGTTCGACGAGAACTCGGAGACGGGCCGCCCTCACCCGCTCACCTGGTGTCAGTTCGCCATTCCGGGTCTCGGCCGCGGCTAGTTCGAGAAGCCGGTCGACCTCGTCTTCGCTCATGATCTTTGGCAAAGGCCGCTTCTTTCGAGCCCCCTCGATCGGCCCGGTCGGGTCGTCGCCGCGACGGCCTTCGGTATAGAGGAAACGGTAGAGCTGGCGCAGGGCCGACAGCCGGCGCGAGCGCGTCGCCTCCGACAGTCCTTGAGCCGATAGATCGTTCAGATAAGCGCGAATGGCATCGCTGTCCGCGCGCATGAAGCCGCCATGGGGCCGCAGAAAGCCGCGCGCTGCGTCGAGATCACGGGAATAGGCCTGCAGCGTGTTGTCGGCCGCGCCGCGCTCCACCGCCATCATTTCGAGAAATGCCTCGATGATCGCGCCGTCGCCGGGCCCTGCCGCGGCCGGCGCATCCGCCGGTTCGCTCATTGGGCAGGCTCGCCTGTAGAGGCATCGTCGCCTGCCCCGTCGATCGAGCCGGCATCGTCCGTCGTCAGGGGTGCCGGCTCGGGTGCGATCGGCTTGATCGGCGGAAGGGGAACCTCGATCGTCAGTTCGCTCCGCGTCGGTTCGACGAAGTAGACGAGCGCAGCCATGATGCCGTAGATGATGCCGGCAATGATCGCGAGTATCGTGAGGAGACGGAAAAGGGTCGGCATCGCGGCGTTCGGAGGATTTCGTGAAGCAGATTTCGAAGAAATAGGTGTCTTCGCGAAAAGGGCGGCGTTTCGTGGAATGGCTTTTATCTTGGCGGGTCGATATTGCAAAGCAAAACTGGGGACCGGTCCCTCATATCTGGTGTTTTTCCGGGGAATGCCCCACCTAGGCCGGGATTTTGATCGATCGGCGAATCGCAATTCGAGGTATCAAGAGGAAAACCGGTTTCCATGACTTCAAACACGGCAGTGCTCGATTTTTCGGACGTCCGGGACAAGCTCCAGGACCGGACGATCGCGCTCGTCGGTTTGATGGGGTCCGGAAAGACCACCGTCGGGCGCCGGCTCGCCTCGCTTCTGGGGCTGCCGTTCTCGGACAGCGATCAGGAGATCGAGGACGTGTCCCGCATGTCCATCCCAGAACTCTTCGAAACCTATGGCGAACCGGAATTCAGGGCACTCGAGGCGCGGGTCGTGTCACGGCTCGTGCAGGCCGGTCCCCGCGTGCTCGGAACGGGCGGCGGCGCTTACATCAATGCAGAGACCCGGGCCCATCTGAAAGAGGCTGCGGTCACGGTCTGGCTGAAGGCCGATCTCGACACGCTGATGGCGCGGGTCATGAAGCGCTCCAATCGTCCCTTGCTGAAGACGGGTAATCCCCGCGCGACCATGGCAAAGCTGATCGACGAGCGTTATCCGATCTATGGCGGCGCGGACATCATCATCGAGTCGCGGGACGTCAAACGCGAGGTCATGGCGGCGGAAGCAGCCGAAGCGATACGCAACTATCTTGCCAAAGGAGACAAAGCGTGATCGGTGACGGCAACGAGCGCGAGACGACGAGCTTGCAGCCACGGACGGTGTCCGTCCCACTTGGCGAGCGCTCCTACGACATCGTGATCGGTCCGGGGCTGATTGACGAAGCTGGCAAGCGGATCAAATCCGTGCTGCCCCATTCCCGCGTTGCGATCGTGACCGATGAAAACGTCGCGCGGCTTCATCTCACCCGGCTGAAAATCGCGCTGGAAGCCGAAGGGATCGATTATCGCGCGATCGTCCTGCCGGCGGGCGAGACGACGAAATCCTACGCCGGTCTCGAACGTGTGGTCGAGGAAGTGATCGAGGGGCGTTTCGAGCGCCGCGATACCGTTCTCGCCTTCGGCGGCGGCGTCATCGGGGATCTGGCCGGCTTTGCAAGCGCCGTCGTCCGGCGCGGCATGGCAATGGTCCAGATGCCGACGAGCCTGCTTGCCCAGGTGGACTCATCGGTCGGCGGCAAGACCGGCATCAACTCACCCAGGGGCAAGAACCTCGTCGGCGCGTTTCATCAGCCGAGCCTCGTTCTCGCCGATACGGCTCTTCTCGATACGCTGGTGCCGCGAGAATTTGCCGCCGGCTACGCGGAAGTCGTCAAATACGGGCTTATCGACCGGCCGGACTTCTTCGACTGGCTGACCGAAAAGCATCGGGAGATCTTTGCGGGCGGCGCAGCCCGCATCAATGCGATCGCCGCGTCCTGCGAAGCGAAGGCCGATGTCGTCGGGCGGGACGAGACGGAACAGGGTGCGCGCGCGCTCCTCAATCTGGGGCACACCTTCGGGCATGCGCTGGAAAAGGTGTGCGCTTACGATCCGGCGCGCATCGTACACGGCGAGGGTGTCGCGATCGGTGTCTGCCTTGCCCATCGCTTCTGCGCCTTTCTCGATCTTTCCCCGCAAGAGGACGCCCGCCGGGTGGAAACGCATCTTTCGAGCGTCGGTCTGCCGACGCGCATTCAGGATATTCCGGGTCCGGCCCCGGCGGTGGACGATCTGATGGACGCCATCGCGCAGGACAAGAAGGTCTCGCGCGGCACCCTCACCTTCATCCTGACGCGCGGAATCGGAAAGGCCTATATTGCGGGCAATGTCGAGCGCGAGACCGTTCGGCGCTTCCTGAAAGAGGAACTCTCGCGATGACGCTGACACTCTGGATCCTGCTCGCCATCGTCCTCACCCTGATCTGCTGCTCGGCCTTCTTCTCGGGCTCCGAGACCGCGCTTACCGCTGTCTCGCGGGCCCGCCTCATGAGCTACGAGAAAAACGGCGACAAGCGCGCAACACTCGTCCAGAAGCTCATCGAGAAGAACGATCGCCTGATCGGCGCTCTTCTCATCGGCAACAACCTCGTCAACATCCTTGCCTCCTCACTGGCAACGACCGCCTTTCTCGGTCTCTTCGGGCAGTCTGGCGTCGTCTACGCCACGATCGGAATGACGATCCTCGTCGTCATCTTCGCCGAGGTCCTGCCGAAATCAGCAGCGATTGCTTCGCCCGACGGGTTCGCTTTGAAGGTTGCGCGCCCGGTCTCGATCGTCGTTGCAACGCTCGGCCCCCTGACCCGCGTCGTCAACTGGATCGTGCGCCAGCTCCTGATCATGCTGGGCGCAGGCCGGGATTCCTCGGCGTCCCTGCTGACAGCCCATGAAGAGCTGCGCGGCGCTGTCGAGGTGCTTCACCGCGAGGGCTCGCTGGTCAATGCCGACCGCAACCGGCTGGGCGGTCTCCTCGACCTTCACGAACTCGAAGTCTCCGACGTCATGGTCCACCGCACCGGCATGCGGCAGGTGAACGCCGAGGACCCGCCTACGGAGATCGTCAAGCAGATCCTCGAAAGCCCCTATACCCGCATGCCCGTCTGGCGCGGGCACTACGACAACATCGTCGGCATCGTGCATGCCAAGGATTTGTTGCGCGCACTCGACGACGTGAACAACGACCCGACCAAAATCGATATCCTGAAGGTCTGCACCAATCCCTGGTTCGTGCCGGAAACGACGACGCTCCAGGACCAGTTGAACGCCTTTCTGCGCCGCAAGACCCATTTTGCCATCGTCGTCGACGAATATGGCGAGGTCGAAGGCCTGATCACGCTCGAGGACATTCTGGAGGAGATCGTCGGCAATATCGCCGACGAGCACGATCTGGAAATGCAGGGCGTCACGACCGAGGCGGACGGGTCCGTGGTGGTCGATGGTCAGGTGCCGATCCGCGATCTCAACCGCGCGCTCGACTGGAACCTGCCCGACGAGGAAGCCGTGACGATCGCCGGGCTCGTCATCCACGAGACGGGCACGATCCCGGAAGAACGGCAGGCCTTCACCTTCTTCCAGAAGCGGTTCACGGTGCTGAAGCGCGACAAGAACCGCATCGCCAAGCTGCGTATTCGCCCCGCCCAGGTACTCGTCCCGCCCAAGAAAGGCGCACTCGCGGCCCTCGCGGTCGGCGCGGCCCAGTCTCCGGACGACAGCGATCTCGAAGAGGCCGATATGCTGGACAGCGAGCCCTTCGAGGACGACGACAACGCTTCGGGCTCCAGCTCACCGGAGGAAGCCCGCCACGAGGCCGATGTGGAGCGCGACCGGCGCTCGGACGTTCCACGGAACTGAGGTGGGCTGAGCGGCCTGACGATCAGACCGCGACGTCCCGCTTACCATATTCCGGTTCGCCGAAAATCTTGAGGTAGCGCTCCACCTCCTTCGGATCGCCGGTTGCCTTGGCCGCGTTGTCGGAGAGCTTGACCGCAGGGCGGCCATTGGCGCTGACCACCTTGCAGACCAGTGATATCGCCTCCAGACCGTCGGCAGGTTCGGGCGCGACATCCCGAAAATCGTTGGTGAGATTGGTGCCCCAACCAAAGCTCATGCGAACGCGGCCGTGGAAATGCCGGTAGACTTCTTCGATCGTGTCGGAATCGAGCCCGTCGGAAAAGACGATAAGGCGCTCCCTGGGATCGACGCCTTTGGCTTTCCACCACTCGATGATCTCTTCCCCGCCCGCGATCGGCGGGGCGGAATCCGGCCGAAAGCCCGTCCAGTCCGCAAGCCAGTCCGGTGCATCCTGAAGAAAGCGTCCCGTTCCGAACGTATCGGGCAGGACGATGAGGAGATTGCCGCCGTAATAGCTCTGCCAGTCCTCCAGCACCTTATACGGCGAGGCTTTGAGCTCAGCCTCCGTTTCGGCAAGTGCGGCAAGAACCATCGGCAATTCGTGGGCATTGGTGCCGATCGCCTCCAGATCGGCCTCCATGGCGAGCAACACGTTGGATGAACCGATCAGCCGATCGCCGAGCCCCTCCTTCAGGGCTTCCACACACCAGCGCTGCCAGAGAAAGGAGTGCCGTCGCCGCGTGCCGAAATCGGAGATCCTGAGATCCGGCAAGGACTGGAGCCGCTCCACCTTCTCCCACATCTTGGTCTTTGCACGCGCATAGGCGATGTCGAGCTCGAAACGCTCGAAATTGCGCAAGGCAGCCCGCGAGCGCAGCTCGTTGACGATGGCAAGGGCCGGGATCTCCCACATCATCGTGTGGGTCCACGGGCCGTCGAAGGTGAGCTCGAACTGCCCGTCGACGGTTTTCAGCTCGTAGGGTGGCAGTTCGAAATCAGCGAGCCATTCGAGGAAGTCCGGCCGGAAAATCTGGCTGTTTCCGTAAAAGCTGTTGCCGGCGAGCCAAATCATCTCGCGCTTGGAGAATCTGAGCGAGCGCGCATGGTCGAGCTGGGCGCGCAATTCCGCCTCGTCGATCTCTTCGGCGAGCTTCACCGACGTCGTGCGGTTGATGAGCTTGAAGGTGGCCTGGATGTCCGGATAGAGCCCGAACACCATCTGCTGCATCAGCAGCTTGTAGAAGTCGGTATCGAGCAGCGAGCGGATGATGGGATCGAGCTTGAAGGTGTGGTTCCACACCCGCGTTGCGATATCTGTGGCAACCATGTTCGACCTGTCTCGCTGTCACTAGGGGCTCTGGCGCCGATAATGGAGGCAGGCTCACGCGGCACCATCAGGCCGCAATAGGGGAAGGGACGTCAGAAGACCAGATCAAGCGAGCCTCGGAACCTGTTTGCGGCCCGAAGGAAAATGGAAATCACTCTGCGGGTTTGCGCTGACTATCCAGCCGTTCGGCGACCCGCTTCAGGCTTCGCATGGATTGCGTAACGTTCGCACAGTCATGGACCGCGGACTTCAGCGCCTCGGCATCGACCGGCTTGCCGGCGTCCAGTTTGTGAAGGAACTCGCAGATTCCCTCGACACGCTCGCTGACCGAGTCGATCGCGCCATCGATACCCTTCGCCATCGTCACCCCCAATCGCCCTGTCCCAAGGTCCAAAATACGCGATCCGAGGACCGGATTGCTAGCACAATTTCGCATCAGACTTGGGGTAAGCGTGAAGCACTGATTAAAAATGCAGAAAAGGCGGGCAATTGCTCGCCCGCCTTCTCGATATATCCGTTTGTCCGCTCGTCGTGGCCTTATGTGGCTCAGGCGCCGCTCGGGCTCCCGACGACCTTATGAAACTGTTGGTTTCAAAGTCAAAGGCCCTTCGGTCTTACAGCGTACGTGCCACGTGCTCGACGCGGAAGCACTCGATGACGTCGCCCTGACGAATGTCCTCGTAATTCTGGAATGCCATACCGCATTCCTGACCACTCTGGACCTTCGAGACTTCGTCCTTGTAGCGCTTGAGCGTCTTGAGCGTGCCCTCGTGGATGACGACGTTGTCGCGCAGGAGGCGGACACCCGCCCCACGTTCGACTTCGCCCTCGGTGACGAGACAACCCGCGACCTTGCCGACCTTGGTGATCTGGAAGACTTCCTTGATCTCGGCGTAGCCGATGAAAGTCTCGCGTCGTTCCGGCGCCAGAAGCCCGGACATTGCGTCCCTCACGTCGTCCACCAGATCGTAGATCACGTTGTAATAACGGATCTCGATGCCTTCCTGAGCCGCCGCGTCACGCGCCTGCTTGTTGGCACGAACGTTGAAGCCAATGATCGATGCGTTCGAGGCCTTAGCGAGCGAGATATCGGACTCGGTGATGGCGCCGGCACCCGAATGGATGATGCGGGCCTGCACTTCGTCCGTACCGAGCTTCTCCAATGCGCCATCGATCGCCTCGATCGAACCCTGGACGTCGCCCTTGATGAGGAGCGGGAACGTCTTCAGTCCCGTATCGCTAAGCTGACTCATCATCTGCTCGATCGAGCCACGCTGGCCTGCCGACTTGGCAACCTGCTTCTCGCGCGTCAGACGCTGGCGATAATCGGAGATCTCGCGTGCCTTGGCTTCCGATTCCACGACCGCGAAACGGTCACCGGCCATCGGCGTGCCCTGCATGCCGAGAACTTCGATCGGCATGGAAGGCGGCGCCTCTTTCAGCTGCTCTCCGCGGTCGTTGACGAGGGCACGAACACGGCCCCATTCATCGCCGGCAACGACGATGTCGCCACGGCGAAGCGTACCGGTCTGGATCAGAACGGTCGCAACTGGACCGCGGCCCTTGTCGAGCTGCGCTTCGATGACGACGCCTTCCGCGGTGCGATCCGGATCCGCCTTCAGGTCGAGGATTTCGGCCTGGAGAAGGATCGCTTCGAGGAGCTTGTCGAGATTGGTGCCGTTCTTCGCGGACACCTCCACATCGAGCACCTCGCCGCCCATGCTCTCGACGAACACCTCGTGCTGCAGAAGTCCGTTGCGGACCTTCGCGGCATCGGCGTCCGGCTTGTCCATCTTGTTGATCGCCACGATGATCGGCACACCGGCCGCCTTCGCGTGATTGATGGACTCGATGGTCTGCGGCATCACGCTGTCGTCCGCAGCAACGACGAGGACAGCGATGTCCGTCGCCTGCGCACCGCGGGCACGCATCGAGGTGAATGCGGCGTGGCCCGGCGTATCGATGAACGAGACCTTCTGCCCGTTCTGCTCCACCTGATAGGCGCCGATATGCTGGGTGATGCCACCGGATTCGCCCGAAGCCACCTTGGTCTTGCGGATCGCGTCGAGCAGGCTGGTCTTGCCGTGATCGACATGGCCCATGATCGTGACGACCGGCGGACGCGACTGCAGGTTCTCTTCGCTGTCCTCGACATTGAAGATGCCTTCCTCGACATCCGACTCGGCGACGCGCTTGATCGTGTGGCCGAATTCGGAGGCGATCAGCTCGGCCAGATCCTGGTCGATGATGTCGCCCGGCTTCATCATCTGTCCCTCTTTCATGAGGTACTTGATGACGTCCACCGACCGCTCGGACATGCGGTTCGCGAGTTCCTGAATCGTAATCGTTTCGGGAATAATCACTTCGCGCGAAATCTTCTCTCTCGGTGTATTCTGCTGCGACCGCTTGAATTTCTCCTGACGGCGACGAATCGACGACAGCGAGCGGCTGCGCCCACCATCATCCCCGGACAAGGCACGATCGAGCGTCAGCTTGCCACGACGGCGGTCGCCAGGAGTTTTCGAGCCGCGCGGCGCCTCGGCACCGCCCTTGCGACGGCGCTCTTCTTCCTCGGAAACCTTGCCGCGCTTGCCGCTGCGTTCTTCGCGGGCAAGAGCTGCTTCGGCATCGGCCGGAGACATGGGATCGGGCTGCTTGGTCGTGCTGCGTGCTTTTGCAGCGGGAGCAGCCGGCTTCTTCTTGGCGTCCTCTTCGGCCTTGCGGCGTTCCTCGGCCTCGCGCTCACGGCGCTGGGCTTCTTCAGCCGCACGCTGTTCGGCTTCGGCACGCTCGCGCTGGCGACGTTCGTCCTCCAGCTTGCGACGGGCTTCGTCTTCCTGGAAGACGCGCCGGGCCTCAACCTCGCGCTGCTTGGCGAGTTCAAGCGCACGACGGCGCGCGTCCATTTCACGGGACGACAGGTCCGAAAGAACGGCACCACGCGGCTGGCGCTGCTGACCGTTGCCGGATCCTTGCGAATCGCGGCGATCCGGACGACCGCCACCGGGGCGGCGATCATCGCGACCACGACCCGCACCCTGTCCACCACGACCCTGCGGAGCTGATGCGCCGCCGGACTGGGGCCGCGCACTTCCAGACTGAGGTCGTGCCGGCGTCGTTGACGCAGCCTTCGGAGCCGGTGTCGGCGCAGCTGTCGCCGTGGGCTTGGCGGGCTCGGCTTTGGCCGGAGCGGACGGCGCTGTAGCAGCTTCAGCTGTCGGAGTGGGCTCGGCGACAGCCTCAGCCTGAGCTTCGGGCTCGGGTGCCTTAGCCTCGACCTTCGGCGCCTCTTCGGCCGGCGCCGGCTGGGCAGGCGCCTCGGCTACAGGAGTCTCGACGGCAGGCGTTTCCGCCACGGCTGCCTCATCGACCGGCTTTTCAGCCTCGACAGGCTCAGGCTTTGCCGGCTGCGGTTTGGAGAATTCGATATTGCGCGGCTTGCCACTCGGCGCCTGCGGGCGCGGCGGGGGCGGTGCGACCGTACGGGTATCGACCGCCGGCGCCTTGGCCTCGGCAGGTTTCGCAGGTTCCGGTGCCGCCGGCTTCGGCGCACGCGGTTTCAGGCCTTCCGCAACAGAGGAAGAAGCCGTCTGATCGCCAGGCTTGGTGATCCGTCGCTTCTTCGTCTCGACTACGACGTTCTTCGTGCGTCCATGGGAAAAATTCTGCCTGACCGTGGACTGCTCGTTGCCGCCACGCTTCAAGGACAGTGTCTTCTTCTGGTTCACGCTCAGCGTCTTGTCGTCGCCGGACTTGGTATCGCTCATTTATAATTCCGTTTCTCGACGCAGATTTCGTCCCGCGCCCGTTCCGTGTTGGAAACGCCGCCTCTCGAGGGTGCGTTCCCGAATTCAACTCAATTCATCGCTGGACCTCGCCATGCGCTTGTCGCTCCGCATCCGCTGAAGCGGCCGCGGGGCTTTCACCCCGGTATTCCAAGAGCGCCATAAGGCGTCTTGCAGCGGCCGAACCCGCATCTCCGGATAGGATCGCCGCATGTATCACATTTCCACCCCCGAGCGCCAAATCCAAATCAGATCCCGAGAAGGGTGCCGCCACCGGCGCGGCATTTTCCATCGAACCATCGGCCCCGGCATAGCGGGCCGCGGCCACTCTTCGTATTCCATCGTCACTCGCTTCCTGCGCGTGCAGGATGAACAGCGCGTCTCCGGACCGCGCGGCGGCCTCGACCTTCGCCGAGCCCGTGACGAGCTGCCGGGCCTTCCTGGCAAGACCAAGCGAGCCCAGCACCGATTTTGCAAGCAGCCCGTCCAGTTGCCTGCCGAGATCGGCAGGGCCTTTCACCTCAGCGCGAAAGGCCCGGGCAAACAGCTTGCGACGCATCGCCTCGTCGACCGAGGCGCGATCGCATCTGACATGCGCACCGCGCCCCGGAAGGCGCCGCTTCAGGTCGGGAACCACCTGACCGTCGGGCGATAGAACGAATCGAATGAGACGATCCGCATCCATCGCTTGCCGGCTGACGATGCAGGTCCGGTCGTTCAGAACCATCTCGTCCTCGTCCACCGGATCACTGCCGACCGCAATCATCGTTTCCCATACCACGTCATGCGTCTGGTGCGCGTGCCGGAGAAAACAGCCCCCGCCGATCGGCAGGCGCTGCATTGCTCAAACCCGATATCACGCCGTTTCGGCTTCGGCTTCTTCTTCAGCCTCTTCTTCGCCGGCGAGATCGTCCTCGGTGATCCAACCAGCCTTCAGGCGGGCGTTGAGAACCATCTGCTCGGCATCGGCGCGGCTGACCTCGAATTTGCTCAGCGTGCCTTCGAACCGCTTGGTCTCACCCTTGGAGCGCTCCGTCCAGCCGCAGAGATCGTCGACCGCGTAACCCGCGAAATCTTCGATAGTCTTGGTGCCGTCCTCGCCGAGTGCGACGAGCATCTCGGTGGTCAGACCCGGAATTTCCTTCAGTTCGTCGGCAACGCCGAGTGCCGTGCGCTTGGCATCGAACTCGGCTTCCCGGCGCTCGAGATATTCCCGCGCCCGGCTCTGAAGCTCTTCGGCCGTGTCCTCGTCGAAGCCTTCGATCGAGGAGACTTCCTCCGCATCAACATAAGCAACCTCTTCGATGGTCGCAAAGCCTTCGGAGGCAAGAAGTTGGCCGACCATCTCGTCGACGTCGAGCGCTTCCATGAAGATCTCGGACCGCTCGTTGAATTCCTTCTGGCGACGCTCCGACTCTTCCTCTTCAGTCAGGATGTCGATGTCCCAGCCGGTCAGCTGCGAAGCAAGGCGCACATTCTGGCCTCTGCGGCCGATGGCAAGCGACAGCTGATCGTCCGGCACGACGACTTCGATTCGCTCGGCATCCTCGTCCAGAACGACCTTCGCGACCTCGGCTGGCTGAAGGGCGTTGACGATGAACGAAGCGGCATCCGGCGACCAGGGAATGATGTCGATCTTCTCGCCCTGAAGCTCGCCGACGACCGCCTGAACGCGCGAACCGCGCATACCGACGCAGGCGCCGACGGGATCGACGGACGAATCGGACGACACCACGGCGATCTTGGCACGTGAGCCCGGATCGCGTGCGACCGACTTCAGCGTGATGATGCCGTCGTAGATCTCCGGCACTTCCATGGTGAAGAGCTTCGCCATGAACTGCGGATGGGTGCGCGAAAGGAAGATCTGCGGGCCACGCGGCTCGCGGCGCACGTCGTAGACATAGGCGCGAACCCGGTCGCCCGGACGATAGAGCTCGCGTGGGATCTGCTCGTCGCGGCGGATGATCGCCTCGCCCTTGCCAAGGTCGATGATGACATTGCCGTATTCGACGCGCTTGACCTGACCGTTGATGATCTCGCCGACCCGGTCCTTGTACTCGTCATACTGCATGTCGCGCTCGGCCTCGCGCACCTTCTGCACGATGACCTGCTTGGCCGACTGGGCCGCGATACGGCCAAAATCCATCGGCGGGAGCTGCTCGGCGATGAAATCGCCGGGCTCTGCGTCCGGATTCTTGTCGCGGGCGAGTTCCAGGTAGATCTGCGTTGCCGGATCTTCCACCTCCTCGACGACTTCGAGAAGACGCTGCAGCTTCATCTCGCCGGTCCGGGTGTTGATGTCGCAGCGAATGTTGGTTTCCTGACCATAGCGGCTGCGCGCGGCTTTCTGGATCGCGTCGGCCATCGCCTCGATGACGATCTCGCGATCGATCGTCTTTTCACGGGCAACGGCATCCGCGATCTGCAGAAGCTCCAGCCTGTTCGCACTCACTGCCATGTTTTCAGTCCTCCGTTCAGGATCGGGCCGGCGTCACAGCGCGGGCGCAACCTCGAATAGTGTTCGTCATGCCGGCTGCCTTGCCGGCTCTTGCATCGCAACGTCGGAAAACCTCCGCGCTACGACGGATGAATCAGTGCGGGCGGCTCGCCGCGTCCTCGTCGTTGTCGTTGTCGCTTTCCTCGGTGGCGCCGCGCCCCTTGCGCCGAGCCTTGTCGGCCTTCAGCGACGCCTCGATGAGGTCGTCGGTCAGAACGAGCCGCGCGTCGGCGATCGCATCGAGCGGAATGTCCACGGAGGCCGGCTCGCCGTAGGCTGGCTGATCACGCTCGATGGTGATCGCGCCATTCTCGACCTTCAGGATCCGTCCGCGATACCGTTTGCGATCGGCCACAAGTCGCGATGTCTCGAGCTTCATCAGAAAACCGGCCCAGGTCTCGAAATCGGACACGCGAACCAGCGGCCGGTCGATGCCGGGCGAGGACAATTCCAGATGATAGGCGCCATCGATCGGATCGTCGGCTTCAAGAACCGGGGAGATGGCGCGGCTGACCTCTTCGCAGCCCTCGACATCCATCGTTCCGTCCGGCCGCTCGGCCATGATCTGCACGGTCTTGCCGTTCATGCCCGAAACCCGCACGCGAACCAGGCGGTAGCCCGTCTCGACGATCGCCGGCTCGACGATTGCGGCGATCTTCGCCTCCAGACCGTCCTCGGTCACGATGCGTTTTTCCTGTTCGGTCACTTGTTCGCTCAATGGTGCTCCGGTGGCTGATATCTACCCCGCCAAACGAACGGGGCTCTTGATCACTGTCTAACGTTCGTCCGTCTCGAAAAGGCTTTCGGCAGGTCCCTAAAACAAAAAAGAGCGGGACCGGGTGGACCCACTCTCACGAAACGACCGTAGAGAATATGACAGCGATATACGCTGAATCCCCGAAAGGTTCAAGTCCGATGGAGAGTGCGCTGGACAAGGCCCAGGGTTCCATCCACCAGGATGACAAAAAACCATCGTTCGGGCGACGCGTGCGGGAGTACTTTCGACACTGACAGGCAAGCTCATATGAACATAGAGAGCGACCTCGATACTGGCTTCCCTGATTGCCCCGCGAAAGCGACCGGATCAAGCCAACATGCTTGACGCCGCAAAAGACAAGCCGATTGCTTAAGCCTCTGCCTTTCCGGTTATCGCGTCACATCTGTCGAAGTCTCTGTCGATGCACGCGGACGCGGCCGCAGGTGGCAAGAACGTATCGACAGGAGCTTGAAGCGGATGCCGGAAACGGCGGATCGACTCGCTCCGCTCATCTGAAAGTCGCGTTACCAAGCGCGCACGAAGGTGAGGTATGCTGGCGTTCGCCCCTCCCGCTTGGCCTTCGCTTCGTAGCGGGTTCCGGGCCAGCCATCATAGGGAGTACGCCAGTCCGCCGGCCCCTCCGCCTGCCATCGGAAGGCAGGGTGATCGCGGCAGTGAAGAAGAGTCCAGTTCACATAGGTGTCGATATCCGAAGCAAAACGGAAAAGACCGCCGGGCTTCAGGACGCGGGCGAAGCGATCGAGATTCTTCCCGTTCACGAAGCGGCGCTTGAAGTGGCGCTTCTTCGGCCACGGGTCCGGGTAGAACAGATCGATCCCGGCAAGCGAGCGCTCCGGCAGCCAGTCGAGAAGCAGCGCCGCATCGTCGTCAAACAGGCGAAGATTATCGCGCGGGCTTTCGTCGAGACGGCCCAGCAGCTTGGCCATGCCGTTGACGAAGGGCTCGACCCCGATGAAGCCGGTCTGTGGAAACCGACCGGTCTCGTGAAAAAGATGTTCCCCACCGCCAAAACCGATTTCCAGCCGGACGCCCTCGACCGCCTTTTCAAAGAGATCGCCAAGCGTTTCGGGGGCCGGCATCGACAGGTCGACGCGGCGCGTCGGAAGCGCGTCCTCGATCAGCATGCGCTGGCGGTCGCGCAGCTTCGGACCCTTAAGGCGTCCGAAAAACGCCTCTCTATGGCGCGTGGGATGGTCGTTGGAAGCGTCAGCAGTCATGAGCAGAATCGGCTTCGGCATAGCGCCGGTGCTGGAGAAAAATCAAAACGCAAAACGGAGCCGTGCGTTCGGCACGACCCCGCCTGTTTGTCATCCGCATGGTCTGCGGCAAGAGATCCAAGCGATTTTTACTGCAGGATCGCAGCCTTCAGCTTCGCAGTGAGATCGGTCTTCTCCCAGGAGAAGGATCCGTCACGACCGGGCTTGCGGCCAAAGTGGCCATAAGCCGCCGTCTTTGCGTAGATCGGCTTGTTGAGGTCGAGATGCCTGCGAATACCCGTCGGCGACAGGTCGACGGTTGCCCGGATCGCATCCTGAACCTGCGCCTCGGTCACGTCATGGCCGGTTCCGTGCATGTTGACGTAGACCGAGACCGGCTGGGCGACACCGATCGCATAGGCGAGCTGGATCGTGCATTTGTCGGCAAGCTTGGCCGCGACAACATTCTTGGCAAGGTAGCGCGCCATGTAGGCGGCCGAACGGTCGACCTTGGTGGTATCCTTGCCCGAGAAGGCACCGCCGCCATGAGGGGCTGCACCGCCATAGGTATCGACGATGATCTTGCGGCCCGTGAGCCCGGCGTCGCCGTCCGGGCCACCGATCACGAATTTGCCGGTCGGATTGATGTACCAGATGCAGTTTTCGGCGATCGGAAGCTCGCCCATCGCCTCCCGGATATAGGGCTCGCAAACGTCGCGGACCTTGGCGGAGTCCCAGCTCGGATCGATATGCTGGGTCGAGAGGACGATCGACGTAACCTCTACCGGCTCGTCGTTCTCATAGCGGATGGAGACCTGGCTCTTGGCGTCAGGGCCGAGCCTGGCGACGTCTCCCTCGCCCTTCTTCCGGGCAGCCGAAAGCAACTCCAGAATCTTGTGCGAATAGTAGATCGGCGCCGGCATCATATCCGGCGTCTCACGACATGCATACCCGAACATGATGCCCTGATCGCCGGCTCCTTCGGCCAGGTCGCCCCCGTCGTCCGAGTCGCGGGTTTCGTGGGACTTATCGACACCCTGGGCGATATCTGCGGACTGCGAATGGAGCAGCACGTCGATCTTCGCTGTCTTCCAGTGAAAACCGTCCTGCTCGTAGCCGATGTCACGGATCGCGCGCCGCGCGGCCGAACGGATGCGGCCAGCATTGACCACCTTCTCGCCGGCCTTGTTTTCCTTCATCAGGCTGTCGGGAAGACGAACCTCCCCGGCGATCACGACGCGGTTCGTCGTCGCAAGAGTCTCACAAGCAATGCGAACGGACCACGGATCGGAATCCGTCTTGCGCGCCTCGCGATAGATGAGATCAACGATCTCATCGGAAATGCGGTCGCAGACCTTGTCCGGATGGCCTTCCGAAACGCTTTCGCTCGTAAAGATGTAATTGGCATGCGCCATTCAAATCGACTCCTGTCTTTGAAAATCAACACCGGCCGCATTCGCGATCTGGCAAGCGGCAGCAGATTTCGACCGTTCTGCAACGCCTTTGAAGCGATTGCAGTCTGAAGGTCAAGATAGGAGTCGGGAGGTGCGGAAAACTATAGGGGCAGAATCATCACGCACGATCTCATCGGGGCATCTGGGGAAGCCAATGAATTTTGCGTCTTCTAACTTCTAATGAGATGATTTCGAACTTGACTTGAGCGTTATAGGGAGTCCGCATTCTCTTTCACATTGGCGCTGAAATTTCAGTCGCCGCTCTCCTCGTCGGCAAGGCAACGGACGAGATCGACGATGCGCCGCCTCACTTTCGGATTTTCAATCTTGATAAAGGCCTTGTTGAGCTGCAGCCCTTCGGACGTCGACAGAAAATCGACGACGTAGTCGCCACTCTGCGGCTCGCTCATTCCTGTCACAGGCTCGCTGCTCGCGGGCGCATCCTCGAAGAAAAACGAGACCGGAACCTTCAGAACCTCGGAAATACGCTGCAACCGGCTCGCACCGATCCGGTTCGTGCCCTTTTCATATTTCTGGACCTGCTGGAAGGTAATTCCGAGTGCCTCGCCGAGCTTCTCCTGACTGAGGCTGAGCATGGTGCGGCGAAGCCGAACGCGAGAGCCGACGTGGGTGTCGATTGGGTTAGGCTTCTTCTTGTTCACCGGCATCGCGCGCCCTTGAGTTGCACATTCGTGTTGGCAGAACCTTTAAATCCCTTCAAGTGCAAACTGGCAACCAAAAGACGAAAGAAGTTGCGCTACGAGTAAGCTGTCCCGCGCAATCTTCAAACCATGCTCTCGCCTCGACGTCACGGGGCGTCCCCTTTCCCGGCATCTTTCGGCGCCGCGTTGCGAACAAGCGTAAATTTTCATCAACAACAGCATACGCCCTTTATAGCTGTTCCAAACAGCGCTAGATGCATCGTGCAAGCCATGCCAGCGGCCGGCATGAATCCTCATCAGAGCCGATACTGAGGCACCTTGATCTCCCGAGGGTGCCCGGGGCGGACAAAGCGGAAATGGTCGCACCCGCATCTTCGACGCGCGTTTTCCGCCGCGCTGAGGTTGTTCGCCCTTCGGCCGTCGTCTCGGTTCGAAAAGGAACGAAACGCTCCATGTCCAATCATCCAGACAGCTTCAAAAGCCGTAAGACACTCGATGTCGGCGGCAAACCCTACGTCTATTTCGACCTGAAGGAGGCCGAAAAGAACGGTCTCGACGGCATTTCCCGCCTACCTTTTTCCATGAAGGTTCTCCTCGAAAACCTCCTGCGCAACGAAGACGGGCGTACGGTCACCAAGGAAGACATCCAGGCCGTGTCGAAATGGCTGGATGACAAGGGCAAGTCGGGATACGAAATCGCATATCGTCCTGCACGCGTCCTCATGCAGGACTTCACCGGCGTTCCGGCCGTGGTCGATCTCGCGGCGATGCGCGACGCCACCAAGCAGCTCGGCGCCGACCCTAAGAAGGTGAACCCGCTGGTTCCGGTCGATCTCGTCATCGATCACTCGGTGATGGTGGACTATTTCGGCTCGCCGGATGCGTTCGAGAAAAACGTCGATGCGGAATACGGACGCAACAAGGAACGCTACCAGTTCCTGCGCTGGGGTTCGGAAGCCTTCCAGAACTTCCGTGTCGTACCGCCCGGCACCGGCATCTGCCATCAGGTCAATCTGGAATATCTCGGCCAGACCGTCTGGACCCGTGAGATCGATGGCGAAACCGTTGCCTATCCGGACACGCTGGTCGGCACCGATTCCCACACCACGATGATCAACGGCCTGTCGGTTCTCGGCTGGGGTGTCGGCGGCATCGAGGCCGAAGCTGCGATGCTCGGCCAGCCGATTTCCATGATGATCCCGGAAGTCATCGGCTTCAGGCTTGAAGGCAAGCTGCCGGAAGGCACGACCGCGACGGATCTGGTGCTGACGGTCACCGAGATGCTGCGCAAGAAAGGCGTCGTCGGCAAGTTCGTCGAGTTCTTCGGACCGGGCCTGTCCAACCTCACCCTTGAGGACCAGGCGACGATCGCCAACATGGCTCCCGAATACGGCGCGACCTGCGGCTTCTTCCCGATCGACAAGGACACCCTCGCCTATCTCGAAGCGACCGGCCGCGAGAAAGACCGCATCGCTCTCGTCGAGACCTATGGCAAGGCCCAGGGCATGTTCCGCGAGGACGCAACGCCGGATCCGGTGTTCACCGATACGCTCGAACTCGACCTCTCGACGGTCGTGCCGTCCCTTGCCGGCCCGAAGCGCCCGCAGGACCGTGTCGCGCTGACGGAGGCAGCAAATGCCTTCCACAAGGCGCTGCACGAAATCCAGGGTGGACGGAAACAGGACGACAACCCGCAATCTGCGGGCGACTCCCGTTTCATGGACGAAGGCGCAACCCTGCCGAACGAAGTCCCCGGCGACATTGCGTATCGTTACGATGTTGAAGGCGCGGCCCATGGTCTTTCCCATGGCGACGTGGTGATTGCTGCGATCACCTCGTGCACCAATACGTCGAATCCGAACGTGCTCGTCGCGGCCGGTCTCGTCGCACGTAAGGCCTATGAAAAAGGCCTGACGGTGAAGCCGTGGGTGAAGACCTCGCTGGCTCCGGGCTCGCAGGTGGTCACGGAATATCTGAAAAAGTCCGGTCTGCAGACCGATCTCGACAAGATGGGCTTCAACCTCGTCGGCTACGGCTGCACGACCTGCATCGGCAATTCGGGCCCCCTCCCGGAGCCGATCTCGGAAGCGATCAACGAAAACGATCTCGTCGCCTGCTCGGTGCTTTCGGGCAATCGTAACTTCGAAGGTCGCGTGAACCCGGACGTACGGGCAAACTATCTCGCATCGCCGCCGCTCGTCGTCGCCTATGCGATCGCCGGTTCGATGTTCAAGGACATCACCAAGGAGCCGCTCGGCCAGGACCAGGACGGCAACGACGTCTATCTGAAGGACATCTGGCCCTCCACCCAGGAGGTGGCGGAGATCGTCCGCGAGACGGTGACCCGCGACATGTTCGAGGATCGTTATGCCGACGTCTTCAAGGGTGACGAGCACTGGCAGAAGATCGATGTCTCCGGTGGCCTCACATATGACTGGGACGACACCTCGACCTATGTCCAGAACCCGCCCTATTTCGACGGGATGGGCCAGGAGCCGAAGGCCGTCGAGGACATCAAGGGCGCTCGCATTCTGGGTCTCTTCGCCGACTCGATCACGACCGACCACATCTCCCCGGCCGGCTCGATCAAGAAGGATGGCCCGGCAGGCGAATATCTCGTCAGCCACCAGGTTCGGCCGATCGACTTCAACTCCTATGGCGCCCGCAGAGGCAACCATGAGGTCATGATGCGTGGCACATTCGCCAATATCCGCATCAAGAACCAGATGGTGCCGGGTGTCGAAGGCGGCGTGACGATCCACCATCCGTCCGGCGAGCAGATGCCCATCTACGACGCGGCGATGAAGTATCAGGACGAGGGCGTGCCTCTCGTGGTCTTCGCCGGCAAGGAATACGGTACGGGCTCGTCGCGCGATTGGGCGGCCAAGGGCACGATTCTTCTGGGTGTGAAGGCGGTGATCGCCGAAAGCTTCGAGCGCATTCACCGCTCGAATCTGGTCGGGATGGGCGTTGTTCCGTTCGTCTTCGCCGAGGAAGGCCAATCCTGGGAAAAGCTTGGCCTGAAAGGCGACGAAAAGGTCACCATCGAGGGTCTGACGGATATCAAGCCGCGCCAGGAAATGGAGGCCGTCATCGAGAGCGCTGACGGATCGAAGCAGACGATCAAGCTCAAGACGCGTATCGATACCGACGACGAGCTCTCCTACTACAAGAACGGCGGTATTCTTCATTACGTGCTGCGCCAGCTCGCAGCCTGAGGCCGTACTCCGCCAAACGCATAAAAGGCCGCCGGACTTACGGGTCCGGCGGCCTTTTTCATGTCCTGCAAACCGATCTCAGAGCCGTTTGCCGTCGGGCAGCGGACGAACCGGTACATTCATCCAATACTTCCCGGGACCGCGTAACCACCGACCACGTGCCTCATCACGCTCATGTCGCGCGATCGTTTTCCTCCTCACCCCCAAGTGACTGGCCTGTCACGGTGCAGCTTCTTATTTAAAACTGGTCACTGGTGGCCGAATGCCATCATCGCGGTCCAGTCTAGAAGGTTCGGCAATCGCTTTGCATAGTTCCGGTTTTTCATCGGCCTCGTTCCGCGAGCCATTCACGGCGCTCCGCGCTGTCCTGAAACCGGTTGTCCTTCTCGGCTTGGTTCTTTCGATAAGCGTGGCCACCGCACCCCACGCCCAGGAGATGGCACCGTCCGAAGAGGGCGTAAGCGTTGCCCATGTGGTCGAACTTTTCACCAGCCAGGGCTGCAGCTCGTGTCTCAAAGCGGAGACGGCGCTCGCCGAACTTGCCGGCAGGCCCGATGTGCTGGCACTCGCCTATCATGTCGACTATTGGGATTATATCGGCTGGGAGGACACCTACGGCTCCGCGGAAAACACGGCAAGGCAGGAGGCTTATGGGGAGAGTTTCAACCTCTCGACCCTTTTCACGCCTCAGATCATCATAGACGGCAGCGAACAGATCGTCGGCGCCGACAGTCAAACCATCCTCGAAGCTCTTCGGACAACACCGCCAATTGATCGAGACGGCGATGCATCCATTTCTGCCAGAGTCGTCGGTGACAATCTGAAGATCAAGGCCAGCATGGCGCAGCCGGTCGACGACGGATCGCTTCCGGTCCTGATCGTCGTGACCTATGACGAGCGTTCAGAAACCCAGATCACGCGCGGCGAAAATCTCGGAACGACGATCGTCGACACCAATCCCGTTCGCGATTGGCAAATTCTGGGCGCATGGTCGGGCGAGCCGATGAAAATCAGCCTGCCGCTCTCTACGCTGACTGCCAATGCCAATGGAAGAAACGGCTGCGCAGTTCTCATTCAGATGATGTCGCAAACTGGTAAACCGGGCCAGATTCTCGCCGCCACACGCCTTAACCTGAGCGCCCGAAACTGATACCTGCTTCGCCTTCAATTCTCGCCAAGAGACATGCCTCGTAGTCGAGACCACTTTGAAAACATTTGTCGGCACACCTATTTCCGTGTCACCATGCTGTCATGGTTCGGCATGAGCCCCTGGAACTCGGGTTCTTCCATGGGGCCGCGACACAGGTGAATCGACAAGGGGGACACTCGACCCGAATGACCGTATCGAGCGCCGCAGATGCATCCAACCTCATCACCTTTCCGGGGCACAGAGGCTCGGAGGCCCAAACAGTCTTCGATCGGAAGGAACTCTCGGAAATTCTAAAAGTCTATGGCCGCATGGTCGCCGCTGGCGAATGGCGAGACTACGCCATCGACATGCTGAAAGACCGTGCCGTCTTTTCGATTTTCCGGCGCAGCAGCGAGATGCCGATCTACCGCGTGGAGAAAACACCGAAGCTGGCGCGCAAACAGGGCGCCTTCCAAGTCGTCAACGCGGGCGGCATGGTCATGAAGCGGGGCCACGATCTGCCCACCGTGCTCAACGTCTTCGACAAGCAGCTGAAGACAGTCGAAAGCGACTGAGGCTGGCACATCCACGTTGTCGCCAAAGCTCGCAAAATGAGAGTGGTTCGAGCTGGGTAACGCGAAGGCCAGATCGGCACGGTTGCAACAGCGCCGTTAAGCGAGGAGATGGTGAACCGCGCCGGCTTTCCCGGAGGCTATAAACGCCGAAGTTCTCGTCGAAGACAAGACGGATTTCCACGCTGACTTTCTCGTCTTTCTTCTCACGATCGGATCGACAATCGGGATCGGCCTTCTTGGCGGCGTGCTCGCGATAGGTCGACGGAGCGATCGGTAGAACCCTGCAGATCGGCTCGACCCCGTAGACGCTGCGATGGTCTTCGATGAAGGCCTTCATGGCTTGAACCGGCGGTTGAGCTCCGCCTCGGCAAAATACGCCGACGCCTTGCGCAGGATCTCCTTCGCCTGACGCAATTCGCGGACATCACGGCGAAGCTTAGCCAGCTCCTCCTTCTCCTCGCTCGTCGGCCCAGCAAGCAGGCCGTCGCCACGCCCGGATTGGCGCACCCAGTTGCGAAGCGTCTCGCCCGAACAACCGATCTTCGAGCCAACCGACTGGATCGCCGCCCACTGCGATCCGTGCTCGCTACGGTGATCCAAAACTATCCAAACGGCGCGCTCGCGGAATTCAGGACTATAAGGGGATGATCTTTTCGTCATGGCTCCATTCTCTCAAGCGTTGGAGCCTCCGGAAAAGCCGGCGCGGTTCAATGATGTCGGTGAATGCGAAGCCGTTCCATGCGAACATTGCGCGTTGCCCGCCTTTGAAAGCGCCTCGCACATGGCGAGGATTGGTCTCTCTTTGAATGGAAGCGATGAAGCGAAATCTGGTAGTAACCGCCTGTCCCCCTGGCCTCCCCCGAGATGGCCTCGGCACAGGGATGCCATGCACCCTGTATGCTGACGCTTTTGATCATCGCGATCCAAGCCTCTATCCAGCGGCATACAACGTGTTTGTCCCAGGACCAGGGGGCACAGCCTTAATTCTCCCCTCACCGCATCCGTTGAATATGTCGATAGTCCGTGCGCGGAGCAGACGCTCTTGGAGCAGACCATCACGAAACGTTAGCAGTCCGTTCCGCCATGGGCTACCGCAAACGTCGCAGAAGATAACGCCAACACGTTGCGTCGCCGCGGCAACCGTTCGTCCTCCCCTACTCTTTTCACGCCACGTATCTCCCTCGGCGTGCTCCTTTTTGAGAGGTCATGAAGGGTGTGGAGCGTATTGCAAGCGCTGCTCCACCTAAGAGATTGCGGCCGCTGTGGAATGACGGATCTTGCGGATCCCACCCTTCTCGGCTTTCCCGCCACTTCTTTTTGTGGTTTTGAGACGCGTAAAAGCCCCGGTTTATGGCCGGGGCTTTTGTTTGTTTGTTGTGAAGAAGAAGATTTTTTGATCTTGGTATTTGCGGACCTGGC